>CAYWPB010000263.1:0-5848 GCA_964458725.1 uncultured Nevskia sp.
GGGGGAAACCCGCGGGGGTGTCGACCGGGCGCGGGGAGGTGCCGGGGGGGAGGGGGCCGGCGCGGCCCGGCAGCCCGTGGGCGGCGACCGGGGCGGGGCGGGGGTCGGCGTCCAGGACGGCCATGTTCGGCGGCGCCGCGAAGGTGGGTCCGGCGGCGCCCTCCTCCGGGGGCGGCATCACCGTCCCGCCGGCACCGGTCTCGGAGGCGCCGAAGCTGTCGGCCCGCCTGCACAACCGGGTGCTGCTCAAGGGCGAGGACCAGCAGACCGTCTATTCCTTCAAGTTGCGCGGCGCCTACAACCGCATCGTGCGCCTGCCCGAGGCGCAGCGCGCCCGCGGCGTGATCTGCGCCTCCGCCGGCAACCACGCCCAGGGGGTGGCCCTGGCCGGCAAGCGCCTCGGCATCCCGGCCTGGATCGTGATGCCGCGCACCACCCCGGCGATCAAGGTCGAAGCGGTGCGCCTGCTCGGCGGCAAGGCAGTGCTGCACGGCGACGCTTTCGACGACGCGGCGGCCCATGCCGCGGCGCTGGCCGAGGAGAAGGGCCTGACCCTGATCCCGCCCTACGACGACCCCGAGGTCATCGCCGGGCAGGGCACGGTCGGCAAGGAAATCCTCGAGCAGGTCGGCGCCGGGGCGCTCGACGCGGTGTTCGTCCCGGCCGGCGGCGGCGGCCTGGTGGCCGGCGTGGCGGCCTGGATCAAGTCGCAGCGCCCGGCGGTGCAGGTGATCTGCGTCGAGCCGGAGGATTCCGACTGCATGGCCCAGGCGCTGGAAGCCGGGCGGCGCGTCAAGCTGGCCCAGGTCGGCCTGTTCGCCGACGGCGTGGCGGTGCGCCAGGCCGGCGCCGAGCCGTTCCGGGTGGCGCGCGAGACGGTGGATGCGGTGCTGCGTGTCAGCATCGACGAGATCTGCGCCGCGATCCGCGACCTGTTCCAGGAGAACCGCAGCCTGCCCGAGCCGGCCGGGGCCCTGGCGCTGGCCGGCCTGAAAAAATGGGTGGCGCAGCACGGCGGCGAGGGCCGCACCTACGCCGCGATCATCTCCGGCGGCAACCTCAACTTCGACCGCCTGCGCCACATCGCCGAGCGTGCCGAGCTGGGTGTCGGCCGCGAGACCCTGCTGGCGGTGACCATCCCGGAGAAGCCAGGCAGCTTCCGCCGCTTCCTGAAGGAGTTGGGGCGCCGGCCGATCACCGAGTTCAACTACCGCTACGCCGGCCCGGCGCAGGCTCATGTCTTCGCCGGCGTGCATTTCGCCGACGCCGAGGACCGCGACGCGGCGCTGCGCCGCCTGCGCGAGGACGGCTATCCGGTGCTGGATATGAGCGGCGACGACATGGCCAAGGAGCACGTGCGCTACATGGTCGGCGGCCGCGTGCCGGGCCTGGCCGACGAGCGCCTGTTCCGCTTCGAGTTCCCGGAGCGGCCGGGGGCGCTGCACGATTTCCTCGCGGCGATCGGCGGGCGCTGGAACATCTCGCTGTTCCATTAGCGCAAGAAGGGGGCCGGGTGTGGCCGGTGTTTGGGCGGCCTGAAGGTGCCACAGGCCGACGGGTCCGATGGCGGCCGTGCGCTCGATGCGCTGGGCTACGCGTATTCCGACGAGACCGAGAATCCGGCATACGGCCTGTTCCTCGGCAGCACCTGAGGGACGATCCGGGCGGCACCGGCTCCGCGGGGGCTGCGATCAATTCCCTAGGGGGTCCCCGGTGGCTTGTCGTGTGGTCAAGAATGCCTACCTCCGGGGCGCCGCAGCGGCGGGCGGCTGACAATCGGAGTTCTGCGAAAACCCGGACCAGGGAAGCGATTCCGGACCGATGAAGCTGCTGGCGATCATGCAGGGAGACAAGCGGGCGCGGGCCGCGGCGGCGTTGCTGCTGCTCGGCATCGCCGGCTCGCTGGTGGCCGTGAGCCTGGCCCGCGAGAGCAGCAGCGACTGGTGGTCCGCGGTGATGCTGGTCTGCGGCGTCGTGCTCGGCGTGCTGTTCTTCGGCCTGTTCAACGTGCTCGGCGATTCGGAGCAGCGGGCGCGGCAGCTGGCCGAGCAGATGACCGCGGTGCAGCAGGAGTCGGAGCGCCGCTTCCGCATGCTGGTGGAAGGGGTGGCCGAGTACGCCATCATCATGCTCGACGGCGAGGGCCGCATCGCGTCCTGGAACGCCGGTGCCGAGCGTATCAACGGCTATACCGCCGCCGAGGCGATGGGCCATCCCATGGCGCTGTTCTATCCGCCGGAGGACGTGGCCGACGGCAAGCCGGGCATGGACCTGCGCATGGCCGCTTCCGAGGGCCGCTTCGAGGACGAGGGCTGGCGCCTGCGCAAGGACGGTTCGCGCTACTGGTCCAACGTGGTCATCACCGCCCTGCATGACGAAAGCGGCGCGCTGATCGGCTTCTCCAAACTGTCGCGCGACCTTACCGAGCGCCGTGCCATGGAGCAGCAGCTGGCCCAGGCCAACCGCCTGCAGCAGGCAATCCTGGAATACGCGCCGTTCGCGATCATCTCGACCACCGCCGACGGCGTGGTCCGCAGCGTCAATCCCGCCGCCGCGCGCATGCTCGGGCGTCCGGCCGACGAGCTGCTCGACAGCACCCGCTTCGCCAGCCTGTTCGAGCCGGCCGATGTGGCTGCGCGCGCCGCCGAGCTGAGCCATGAGGCCGGCACGCGGGTGGCGCCCGGCTTCGAGGTCTTCGCCCACCAAGCACGCGAAGGCATCACCGACGAGCGCGAGTGGAACCTGATCTGCGGCGACGGCTCCTCGGTGCCGGCGCACGTCACCCTGACCGCGCTGCGCGACGGTAACGCCGGACTCAGCGGCTTCCTCGCCATCGCCTACGACATCACCGAGCGCAAGCGCCGCGACGAGTACACACGACACATCGCCCACCACGACGCCGTTACCGGCCTGCCCAATCGTGTGTTGCTGCAGGACCGTTTGCAGCTGGCGATGAAGCGCAGCCGCCGCGACGGCAGCCTGGTCGGCGTGCTGATGATCGACCTCGACCACTTCAAGCGCATCAACGACTCGCTCGGCCACCACATCGGCGACCTGATGCTGTCGCGCATCTCAGAGCGCCTCGGCGGCTGCGTGCGCGGCGGCGACACGGTGGCGCGCATGGGCGGCGACGAGTTCGTGGTGATGCTGCCGGACATGGCCGACGCCGATGCCATCAAGCGCATCGCCGCGACCATCGTCGAGCGGGTGTCGGCACCGATCGCCGCCGCCGGCCACGAGTTGCATGTCACCCCCAGCGTCGGCGTCAGCATCTTCCCCAGCGACGGCCAGGACGTGCACACCCTGCTGCGCCACGCCGACATGGCGATGTACCAGGCCAAGGCCGCCGGCCGCCGCTGCTACCGCGTGTTCAGCAGCGCGATGGAGCGCGCCGCGGCGGAGAAGCTGGAGCTGGAGGCGGCGATGCGGCGCGCGCTGGAGCGCGGCGAGTTCATCGTCCACTATCAGCCGCAGGTCTGCCTCAACAGCGGCCGGGTGGTCGGCGTGGAGGCGCTGCTGCGCTGGACCGACCCGGTGCGCGGCCCGGTGTCGCCAAGCCACTTCATCCCGGTGGCGGAAGAGACCGGCCTGATCGTGCCGCTGGGCGAGTGGGTGTTGCGCACCGCCTGCCGCGATGCGACGCGCCTGCAGCAGCTGACCGGCGTGCCGCTGCACCTGTCGGTGAACCTGTCGCCGCGTCAGTTCCGCCAGACCAACCTGCACGGCATGATCGAGAAGGCCCTCGCCGACAGCGGCTTCGACCCGCGCTGCCTTGAGCTGGAAATCACCGAAGGCGTGCTGATGGACAGCAGCGAGGAAACCGCCGAGCGCCTGCAGCGCCTGCGCGCACTGGGCCTGGCCTTCGCCGTCGACGACTTCGGCACCGGCTACTCCTCGCTGTCCTATATCACCCGTTTCCCTATCGACACGCTCAAGATCGACCGCTCCTTCGTCAGCCGGCTGCCCGACAGCCCCGGCGACGCCGCGGTGGCGCAGACCATCATCGCGCTGGCCCACAGCCTGCGTATCAAGGTGGTGGCGGAGGGCGTGGAGACCGAGCCGCAGCTGGACTTCCTGCGCGCGCGGCGTTGCGACGTCGGCCAGGGCTTCCGCTTCGGCAAGGGCGGTACGGTGGAGGAGCTGCTGGCGGAGAACTACCGCTACGGCAGCGTCGAGCCCTGGGACAGCACCCAGCCGTTCAAGGGACCGCCGGATTCCGGCCTGCAGCGGCTGCGGGTGGCGAACAGCTGATCGCGGGTCGGCCTTGCGGCCGACCTGGCTACTCCAATCCCAGGATGTACGTCCAGTGCTCCGGCCGCACCGGGATCACGCTCAGCCGCGAGCCGCGCTCGAGCAGGCGCAGGCCCTGCAGCTTCTGCTCGTGCTCGCGCAGCTCGGTCAGGCCGATGACGCGCTTGAGCTTACGCTCGAATTTCATGTCGACCAGCGACCAGCGCGGCTCTTCGCGCTTGCTGGCTGGATCGTAATGATGATTCTTCGGATCGAACTGAGTCGGATCCGGATAAGCCTCGGCCACCACCCGCATGACGCCGACGATGCCCGGCACTTCGCAGCTGGAGTGATAGAAGAAGGCCTGGTCGCCGAGCTTCATCTGGCGCATGAAGTTGCGGGCCTGATAATTGCGCACCCCGTCCCAGGATTCGGTCTGCTTCGGTCGTTGCCGCAGGTCGTCGATGGAGAAGGCGTCGGGCTCCGACTTCATCAACCAGAACGCGCCGGCCTTCACTTCGGCCCTCCGGCCTGCTCGCCGCTTTCCGGCACCAGCATCACCGGGGTGTTCGGATCGATGCCCTGGAAGTCGTGCAAGTACTCCAGCACCGATTGCTTGACGATGATGGCGAAGGCCTGGTTGGTGGAATGCGCCTGGCCATAACTCGGCGGTACCGCGCGGCCGGTCACGGTGATCATGGCGTGCCGGTACAGGCCGGTCTGAGGCAGTCCGCTGTGCCCCTGCAGCGAATAATTGAAGTGATAGTCGTCGCGCGTCAGGTTGCCGGCCAGGCCCTCGGTCAGGCCGCTCATCCAGCCCTGGCTGGTGGCGGTGTCGAGGTCGGTGATGTCATCCACCGTGACCCGCAAGGTCAGCCCCGGGTCGCCGTCCACCGGCTGCAGCACGCGGGTCTGCTGCAGCACCCTCACCACCTCGTTGAAGACGGCGTGGTTGACCTCGGGGTGCGGCTGGCCGTTGACTCGGAAGTCGATCACCACCTGCACCTGGGTCGGCGGGTTGCGTGGACGCAGCTCGCGATAGTCGGCCTTGTCGTGGCCGTTCTCGACGTAAGCTTTGGGCGTGACGCAGCCGCCCAGGGCAAGCGCAAAAAGACAGATGGCGACTCCGGGTCGACGTAGTGTCATGCGGGCTTGTGGATCGTGGCGGCGGGCTGCCGCAGTGTGGCATGGGGCGCCAGCCTTGGCCAGCCACGCGGGTTTCGCCCGGGGCTGCCGATGGCATCGCCCGGTACGGGCCGTCATCCGTTTCGTCTCCCTCATCGTTGCTGTCCTTGCAATCGAATGTTCACGGTCATCCTGACCCTGCCCGCCGCGGGGCGGCGGGTCTTTGCCCGAGCAGCGGCATGAAATCGTGTCGTCAGCGGAAGCGGCGCAGCCCACGCTCGGTGACGACTGCGTCCAGCCTCACGTCCCAGGGCTCAGCCGGCACCTCGGCCACTTCCTGCGTCGCGTAGCCATGTCCCACCAGCAGCGGGCGCCGTCCGCTGCGCGGCGCGGCGAGCGCACGGTCGTAGTAGCCGCCGCCGTTGCCGAGACGGCGGCCGCGCGCGTCGAAGCCGAGCAGCGGCAGCAGCACCAGGTCGAGGTCGCGGCTGCC
>CAYWPB010000264.1:0-5820 GCA_964458725.1 uncultured Nevskia sp.
AGGGCGCCGCGATCCGCACCGCGATCGCCGCGAGCACGGGGAATGTCGTCATCGGCTATAACGAAGCCCCCCAGGGGCTTGGAGAGGGATCCAATGATCGCAGTGGGTCACACAACCTGGTGATTGGTGCTGAGCATATCTACACCAGCACTGGGGGCCTGGTGGCTGGCTTCCATAATAGGCTGTTCGGCCCATCAGCGAGCGTCACCGGCGGCACCCAGAAGCGCAGCAGCCAGGCGGCACCGCCGAGCGCAAGCGAGGCGCCCAGCAGCGCCAACCAGTGCCAGGCGGCGGCGCGCCGCCGGATCAGGTAGGCCAGGCTCGGCAGGGACAGCAGGGCCAGCGCCGCCGAAGCCCAGGCCAAGCTCTGCGTGGTGGTTTGCTGCCACAACAGCGGCGGTATGGTCAGCGCCGCAAGGTAGACCGCGAAGGCGTGAAAGCCCAGGTAGCGCCAGGGCCGGGCGGCGATGACGCCGTAATAAACCGGGTCCCACATGCTGGCCAGCGCGGCGATGCCGGCGGCGGCGGTGAATACCGCCTGGCCGCTGTACCAAGTGGTGGTGGACAGCAGGAACGGCAGGCAGAAGAAAAAGGTCTGCTGGTGCACCGCCTGCATCGCGTAACGCAGCACCACCGGCGAGAAGCGCGCCCAGCGCCAGCGCGCCAGCCAGCGGCCGATCGTGTTCTCCGACACGATCAACAGCCAGTTCAGCGCCAGCAGCAGGCCGATCCAGCGCGCCAGCTGCTCGCCGTGCTCCACCAGCAGGAAGCTGGCGCTGCCGAGCGCGAAGCTGCCCACTGCCAGCACCAGGCGGTACCGCTCCAGCACGCGCAGCAGCGCCTGCAGGCGGGCGTCGAGGTGGCTGGCGCTGCCGGGGGTATCGTGCATCGCCTATTATCGTTCGCGGGACCGGGGATACCAATGACACGCCGGCGGACGCAGGCGTTCCGCGCCGGCCGTCAGCGCCGTGAAGGCCGGCGTCACGTCGGGTCCGCTAAACTCGGGGGAACAGACTGCACGTGGAGGCGAGGGTGAGGGGTTTCCGCTACTACGAATTCCTGATGTGCGGCATGGTGGTGGTGCTGCTCTGCTCCAACCTGATCGGTCCGGCCAAGGTCTGCACCGTGACCCTGCCGCTGATCGGCGCCGCCAGCTTCGGCGCCGGCAACCTGTTCTTCCCGATCTCCTACCTGTTCGACGACGTCATCACCGAAGTCTACGGCTACGCCCGCGCGCGCCGCGTCGCCTGGGCCGGCTTCGCCGCGCTGATCTTCGCCACCGTGATGTCGCAGTTCATCGTGCACGTGCCGCCGAGTTCGAAGGAGCCGTACAACGCCACCCTGCAGCCAGCGCTGGAAGTGGTGTTCGGCGGCACCTGGCGCATCGTCGCCGCCAGCATGTTCGCCTACCTCTGCGGCGATTTCGTCAACTCCTTCGTGCTGGCCAAGATGAAGGTGCTCACCGAAGGGCGCTGGCTATGGACCCGCACCGTCGGTTCCACCGTGGCCGGGCAGGCGGTGGACTCGCTGCTGTTCTATCCCATCGCCTTCGCCGGCATCTGGACCAACCAGGCCCTGTTCGCGGTGATCGCCTTCAACTGGACCTTCAAGGTCACGGTCGAGGTGGTGTCGACGCCGCTGGTCTACTGGGTGGTCGGCAAGCTCAAGCGCGCCGAAGGGGTCGACACCTTCGACCGCGACACCAATTTCAGCCCCTTCTCGCTGCGCGACGAGGGCGAAGTGCGCAGCTACGGTGGGCGCAAAGCGGGGTAGGGTAAGCCGCGTCGCGGTTCGCCGCGACCTGTGTGGCAAGGAATGTTCACCAGTCTTTCAACAAGGAGAATCATCGTGAAGAAAAAGCTATTGGCAGCCAGCCTGATCACCTCGGCGTTTCTCGGCATCGGCGCTGCCGCGCCGGCGGCGGCCCAGGAAGCTCCGCTGTCCGTGCAGATCGTCGATGCGCTGAACAAGATTTATGGCGCGCATCCCGGCTACCGCGCCAACCATGCCAAGGGCGTGGTGGTTGAGGGCCACTTCAAGGCCGCGCCCGGCGCGGCCAAGCTCAGCCGCGCCAAGCTGTTCGACGGCAGCACCATTCCGGTCACCGTGCGCTTCTCCGATTCCGGCGGTCTGCCGACGGTGCCGGACGGCGACGCCCACGCCAATCCGCACGGCATGGCCATCAAGTACCACCTGCCCGGCGGCGACACCGACATGGTGATCGTCTCGCTGCACTTCTTCCCGGTCGGCAGCGGCGAGGAGTTCCGCGACCTGCTGCAGGCCATCGCCGACAGCCCCGCCGACGCGCCGCACCCGAACAAGGTCGAGCAGTTCATGGGAGCGCATCCGCAGGCGCCGAAGGCGCTGGGTACAGCGGCCACGCCCGACAGCTTCGCCGACGAGGCCTACTACGGCATCGACGCCTTCAATTTCGTCGACGCCTCCGGCACTAAGCAGGCGGTGCGCTACCAGATGCTGCCGCAGAAGCTGGTGCACCTGAAGCCGGAGGACGCGGCGAAGAAGCCGGCGGACTTCCTGATGCAGGACCTGCCCAAGCGCCTGGCCAAGAAGCCGGTGGTGTTCCACCTCAAGGCCCAGCTCGCCGCAGCGGGCGACCAGACCAAGGACCCGAGCCAGCCCTGGCCTGACGACCGCAAGCTGGTCGACCTCGGCACCCTGACCCTGGACAAGGCCGTGCCCGACAGCGTCGCGGCGGAGAAGAAGCTGCTGTTCATGCCGACCAACCTCACCGACGGTATCGAGCTGACCGACGATCCGCTGCCGCAGGTGCGCGCCAACGCCTACGCCATCTCGTTCTCGCGGCGCCAGGCCGCCGCGCAGTAAGCGGTCGCCACAGGGCGGGAGCGCCGCGCGCCGGCGCCCCGCCCTTTTTTGTGCGTGCTGTAGCGCCTTGTTTCGCAAGGGGAAGCCGCCGCGGCAGTTGGCCGGCGGCGCGCATGAGATTACAGTTCGCCCCAGCCAGACGTTGTCATCTCCAGCCAGCAAGCTCCCGCCATGACCATCATCAAGCAAGACGACCTGATCCAGAGCGTCGCCGACGCCCTGCAATACATCTCCTACTACCACCCGGTCGACTACATCAAGAACCTCGCCGCCGCCTACGAGCGCGAGCAGTCGCCGGCGGCCAAGGACGCGATGGCGCAGATCCTGATCAATTCGCGCCTGTGCGCGGAGGGCCACCGTCCGATCTGCCAGGACACCGGCATCGTCACCGTCTTCCTCAAGATCGGCATGAATGTGCGCTGGGACGGCGCCACCATGGGCGTCGAGGATATGGTCAACGAGGGCGTGCGCCGCGCCTACAACCACCCGGACAACAAGCTGCGTGCTTCCGTGCTGGCCGATCCGGCCTTCGGCCGCAAGAACACCAGGGACAACACCCCGGCAGTGGTCAACGTTTCGGTGGTGCCGGGCGATGAAGTCGAGGTGATCGTTGCCGCCAAGGGCGGCGGCTCCGAGGCCAAGAGCAAGTTCGTCATGCTCAATCCTTCCGACTCGATCGTCGACTGGGTGCTGAAGACCGTGCCGACCATGGGCGCCGGCTGGTGCCCGCCGGGCATGCTCGGCATCGGCATCGGCGGCACCGCCGAGAAGGCGATGCTGCTGGCCAAGGAAGCGCTGATGGAGTCGATCGACATGCCGCAGCTGATCGAGCGCGGGCCGCGGAACAAGCTGGAAGAGCTGCGCATCGAGCTGTGGGAGAAGGTCAACGCGCTCGGCATCGGCGCCCAGGGCCTGGGCGGCCTCACCACCGTGCTCGACGTGAAGATCCTCGACTACCCGACCCATGCCGCCAACCTGCCGGTGGCGATGATCCCCAACTGCGCCGCCACCCGCCATGCCCACTTCGTGCTCGATGGCTCCGGCCCGGTGGCGCTGGACCCGCCCTCGCTCGAGGACTGGCCCAAGCTGGTCTACGACACCTCCAAGGCCCGCCGCGTCAACATCGACACGGTGACGCGCGAGGAAGTGGCCAGCTGGAAGCCGGGCGAGGTGATCCTGCTCAACGGCAAGCTGCTCACCGGCCGCGACGCCGCGCACAAGCGCATGACCGACATGCTCAAGAAGGGCGAGAAGCTGCCGGTCGACTTCACCAACCGCTTCATCTACTACGTCGGCCCGGTCGATCCGGTGCGCGACGAGGTGGTCGGCCCGGCCGGCCCCACCACCGCCACCCGCATGGACAAGTTCACCCGCCAGATGCTGGAGCAGACCGGCCTGCTCGGCATGGTGGGCAAGTCCGAGCGCGGACCCACCGCGATCGAGGCGATCAAGGACAACAACGCCGTTTATCTCATGGCCGTCGGCGGCGCCGCCTACCTCGTGTCCAAGGCGATCAAGGCCGCCCGCGTGCTGGCCTTCGAGGATCTCGGCATGGAGGCGATCTACGAGTTCGAGGTCAAGGACATGCCGGTGACGGTGGCGGTGGACTCCAAGGGCACTTCGGTGCATACCACCGGGCCGCGGGAGTGGCAGGCGAAGATCGGGAAGATTCCGGTCGTGACGGCGTAGCAGCGTTGCGTCAGCTGGGTAAATCCGTCACAGCCCGGGAAGCCGGACGTTAACGTCATGAAGCTTTGGACCGAAGCCGACTTCGAGCAGATGTCATGGCATGACGTGCACGTCCATGGCTTCCGGATTACAGAAGGTGACGGCGGTACTGGCGATCTGTTCCTAGATATCGACTACATCCTGGAGTGGATACGAGTCGAGGATAAATTTTCATTCCGCATAGTCCCTGCGACGCTATGCTTTCATGAAATAACAGATCTCTGTCTGAGCCTGGATTTCGCCACTCCCACGGCTGCAATCGTCCCATTCATTCTGAACGGAATCAGGCGAGAGTCTGTCACCTATCCGACCGGTTACACCTCGTACAGCTGGGATTTGGGGATCATCTGGCCGGAAGGCAGTTTCACGTTCAAGGCGCCGCGTTTTACGCAGACTCTGTCCGGCCCCGTACTAGTCCGGGACCGACAGCGGCTTTTACCGTCCGAGCGAAATTTATCGTAGCTCGTAGGATGTGCTGAGCGCAGCGAAGCGCATCGTTTACCGCGGCAACTACTCGATTGATGCGCTTCGCTGCGCTCAGCACATCCTACGAGCCTACGGTGCTTCACCCCGCGTGTGTCAGTGCCAGCGTCCTCGCCGCAAACGCGGCGATGGCCAGCGCCACCAGGACTAAACCCATCGCATCGGCGGGCGCTAGCCGGCCGCCGTCCGAGCCGGCTTCGATCTCCGCCAGCCGCCGCTCGCGATTGAGCAGGAACAGCGGCACGGTGACGCTGATCGCGATCGTCATGCCGAACAGCAGGTAGAGCCAGACGCCGCGCATCTTCAGGCGTCGCGCCTCCAGCACCATCCACACGAAGACCGCCAGGCCCAGCGCGAAGATGTCGACGGTGATGGACCGGCTGGCCGGATTGACCAGGGTATCTTCCCAGAATTTCTGGTTCGCGCCGGCGTAGCCCAGCGACAGGTAGGGGATGTTGTTGCCCCAGGTGCCGACCAGGGCGAGCAGCGCGATCAGGCCGTACACCAGGCACAGGGTCTTGCGGGACAGGGTCATTGGCGTGCCTCCGGTCGCTGCGCACAGCACATCCTACCGGCCCCCCTGACATGGCTCCAGCACGGTCCCGCGACAGCGGGATAAGTCCCGCCGACATCCGATTCAAGAAGCCACCGTCCCGGCCGCTACAGGGCTTACCATGACTGCGCCCGCACGCCCGGATGCTGCGCCCGCGGCCGGGCGCCGCCGCGGCCCGACCGGGATGCCGGCGCGCGTCGGCCGCTTCGAGC
>CAYWPB010000265.1:0-5809 GCA_964458725.1 uncultured Nevskia sp.
GCGTCCATCAGGTGGGTGCGGCCGGTCTTGGTGACGCCCTTCAGGCTCTTGGCCTTCTTGTCGATGGCTTTGGCCAGGTGCTTCAGCGCCGGGATCAGTTCCTCCTTCACCTCCAGGCTGGCGGCGACGTGGATCGCCGTGGGAATGGTGTCGTTGGACGACTGGCCGAGATTGACGTGGTCGTTGGGGTGCACCTTGCCGTGCACCACCCGCCCGGCGAGGTGGGCGATGACCTCGTTGGCGTTCATGTTAGTCGAGGTGCCCGAGCCGGTCTGGAACACGTCGATCGGGAACTGGGCGTCGTACTTGCCGGACGCCACTTCCAGCGCGGCGGCGACAATGGCCTGGGCGATGGCTTCGTCCAGCAGCCCCAGCTCGGCATTGACCTCCGCGGCGGTGGCCTTGATCAGGCCCAGGGCGCGGATGAAGCCCCGCGGCAGGCGCAGGCCGGAAACCGGGAAGTTCTGCACCGCGCGCTGGGTCTGGGCGCCCCACAACGCCGCCTCGGGCACCCGCAGTTCGCCCATGCTGTCGTGTTCGACCCGGAAGCCGCCGGATCCGGACTGTTTGCTCATCGGTTCGATCCCTGTAGTGAGCCCTAGGCAGGCATTTTTTGGGGCTCGCAAACCGTAAGCCCCGCTCCGGTCAGCTAAAATGCGCGACGATCTTACCAAACACAGATGACACGATGAATTTGACCTCACTCACCGCGCTGTCGCCGATCGACGGCCGCTATGCCGAGAAGACCTACGGCCTGAGGTCGATCTTCAGCGAGTACGGCCTGATCCGGTACCGGGTCCAGGTCGAGGCCCGCTGGCTCGAGGCCCTCGCGGCCCACCCGGGCATCCCCGAGGTGCCCGCCCTGTCGGCCGACGCGCTGCAGCGCCTGAAGATCGTCGCCGACCAGATCAACGAGCAGGACGCCCACCGGGTCAAGGTGATCGAGGCCACCACCAACCACGACGTCAAGGCGGTGGAGTACTACCTGAAGGAAAAGATCGCCGGCAACGAGGAGCTGGCGGCGATCAAGGAATTCATCCATTTCGCCTGCACCTCCGAGGACATCAACAACCTCGCCTACGCCCTGATGCTGCGCGACGCCCGCAGCCAGGTGCTGCTGCCGGCCCTGGACAAGCTGATCGGGGCGCTGGCCACCCTGTCCCGCCGCTACGCCGAGCAGCCGATGCTGGCCCGCACCCACGGCCAGCCGGCCAGCCCCACCACCCTGGGCAAGGAAATGGCGGTGTTCGCCCACCGCCTCAAGCGCCAGCGCGAGCAGCTCGCCGCCGTCGCCATCCTCGGCAAGATGAACGGCGCGGTCGGCAACTACAACGCCCACATGGCCGCCTACCCCGAAGTGGACTGGGCCAAGTTCGGCGCCGACTTCGTGCGCAGCCTGGGCCTGGAGCCCAGCCCGGCCACCACCCAGATCGAGCCGCACGACTTCATCGCCGAGTATTTCCACGCGCTGATGCGCGCCAACACCATCCTGATCGACTTCTGCCGCGACGTCTGGGGCTACATCTCGATCGGCTACTTCGCGCAGAAGACGGTCGAGGGAGAGGTCGGCAGCTCGACCATGCCGCACAAGGTCAACCCGATCGACTTCGAAAACGCGGAAGGCAACCTCGGCCTGGCCAACGCCATCCTCGCCCACCTGACCGAGAAGCTGCCGATTTCGCGCTGGCAGCGCGACCTTACCGACTCCACCGTGCTGCGCAACCTCGGCGTCGGCGTGGCCCACACCGTGGTCGCGTTCCAGTCGATCGAGAAGGGCGTCGGCAAGCTCAAGGAAGATGCCTACCGCATGGGCCGCGATCTCAACGACAACTGGGAAGTGCTGGCCGAGGCGATCCAGACGGTGATGCGCCGCCACGGCCTACCCGAGCCCTACGAGCAGCTCAAGCGCCTGACCCGCGGCAAGAAGATGGGTCCGGAGGCGATCCGCGAGTTCGTGCAGGAGCTGGCCCTGCCCGACGCCGACAAGCTGCGCCTGCTGGCCATGACCCCGGCCAGTTATGTCGGCAACGCCGCCGAGCAGGCCAAGGCCCTGAAATGAGCACGCCCGGCTCGGACCTGCCGGAAATCCTGGAGGGCCGGGCCGCTTTCGCCGCCCGCGCGCTGCAGCTGGTGCGCGCCGCGCGTCACGAACTGCTGCTGCGCAGTGATGCGCTGGAGCGCGGCGTCTACGGCAGCGAGGAATTCGCCGACGCGGTGAAGGGCTTCCTGCTCGGCAGCGAGCGCGCCCGCTTGTGCGTGCTGGTGCGCCAGCCGCAGGAGGCGGCCCGCAATGCGTCGCGGCTGGTCGAGCTGGGCCGCCGCCTCAGCAGCCGGGTCGAATTCCGCGAGCCGACGCCCGAGCAGGGCGAACTCGATCCGGTGGAATGGCTGCTGGCCGAGCGCCGCATGCTGCTGGAGCGGCTGTCGCCGGAGGCCCTGCAAGCCCAGTTCTGGACCGAGGAGCCGCGCCGCGGCAAGACCCGCGGCGAGGAATACGACCAGCTCTGGAACGAGGCCCAGCCGGCCCAGGAAATGCGCAGCCTTGGCCTTTGAGGCCGCCTGAACTCCGGCATTCGCCCCCGGTCCAAGCGCTAGCCATACCGACAAGGGTGTTCCGATGAAACGCCTGAATCTGCCCCCCGTTTTACTGCTCGTCGCCCTGCTCGCCGCCTGCGCCAGTCCGGAATCGCGCATCCGCGACAACCAGACCGCGTTCGACAACTACCCTCCGGCGGTGCAGCAGAAAATCCGCTCCGGCCAGGCCGATATCGGGTTCACTCCCGAACAGGTGCGCATGGCCCTGGGCGAGCCGGACCACAAGTACAGCCGCAGCAGCGTCGAGGGCAATTCCGAAGTGTGGGGCTACCGCGACAGCGGCCCGATGTTCAGCTTCGGCATCGGCGGCGGCAGCTTCGGCAGCCACAGCGGGGTTGGCGGCGGTGTCGGCGTCGCCACCGGCGGCGACGCGCCGGAGGACAAGGTGCGGGTGGTGTTCGCCAACGGCGCCGTCACCTCGATCGAGAAGACGGTGCAATAACCGGCGGCCAGCGCCGGAGACGCCTACTCCTCCGGTGCCACTGCCTCGCGCCCGCGAACCCAGGCGCGTACGTGCTCCGGAATCGGCAGCGTCTTCTGCGCCCGGTAGTCGAACCAGACCATCACGCCCTTGAGCTGGGCCACCAGCTGCTCGCCCTGGAAGATGGCCTGGGTCATCTCCAGGCTGCTGCGACCGAGGCGCGAGATGCGCGTGCCGATCTCGAGCTCCGCCGGGTAGTGCACCTGAGCCAGGAAATCGCAGCCCATGCTGGCCAGGATGATGCCGTGCTCTTTCCAGAACGTCGGGTCTTCCCGCTGCAGGGCGTCGAAATAGGCGATGCGGCCCGACTCGCCGTAGCGGAAGTACTGCACGTTGTTGACGTGGCCAATGGCGTCCATGTCGCCCCAGCGCACGGTCATCGGCATGAACTGGCGGAATTCCTCGCGTCGGGGTGCGCTCACGGTTGCCTGGCTTGTCGGGTGTCCGGGACCTGCCTCGCTGCCAGCCGCCGGCGCGCCGCTTCGACGATGCGCTGCTTCAGCGCGTCGCTGGCGCTGCCCCAGGCCGCGATCTCGTCGATGTGCCGGCCGCAGCCGACGCAGACTTCGCCGCGGTCGAGCGTGCAGACGTTGATGCAGGGGGATTTCACTTCCATCCCCTATTTTATCGCGACCAGCCCCACGGCATTTGCGCCCATTTCGAGCGGACCAGGAGCAGCAGGATCAGGATGGCGACGAAGTTCACCATGTTGACGCTGCCGCGCTGGAACAGGCTCCACAGCGGCAGAGGCAGGGAGGCCAGTACATAGGCAACCACCCCGAGCCGGCTCCAGAACAGAATGGCCAGCAGCGCAAGCAGCTGCGTCAGATCGAGTGTCAGCGTCAGCCACCGCGCCCAGAGTGCTTCGTCGTACTGCGGAAGAACGGTGAAATCGAAAGGAATGTCGATCAGCGCCAGCAGCAGGGCCACCACCAGGAACGCCATCAGCCCGAAGCCACGTCGGAGCGCCGTGGCCATGCGTTCAGAACTCGTCGTCGCCGCGCTTGCGGCCGGTCTTCCAGAAGGTGATGCGCGGCAAGCCGCCGGCGATGTCCTCGGTATGCCCGGCCATGCGGCTGGCGTAGACCGCGAGGCGGAAGATCGCCAGGCACAACTCCAGCGCGATGCGCGCCAGGGTCACCAGGATCAGGAAGGCCGAAGGACCGAGCAGTAGCAGGCGCAACAGGCCGTGATAAAGATCACGGGCGAAGCCGTCGGCGACATAGGCCGCCACCCACAGCCCGCTGGCCAGGATGGCGAGCATGAACAGGGTCGGCAACATGCGCGGCGTCAACAGCTGCTTGAACTGCAGGTCGAACAGGTTGCGCAGGTACTCGCCGACCCGGCCCGGCAGGTTTTTCCAGCCGGTCGCCGCTTCTTCCTCGTCGGCCATGCCGCGCATCCTGCGCCGCGTGGCGGCGCTCAAAGCGCCGCCGCCAGGCGGCTGCCCTGGTTGATGGCGCGCTTGGCGTCGAGTTCTGCCGCCACGTCGGCGCCGCCGATGCGGTGCACCTTCACCCCTGCCGTCTGCAGCGGCGCTTCCAGCTCGCGCAACGGCTCCTGGCCGGCGCAGAGGACAATGTGGTCGACCTCCAGCAGCTGCGCGTTCTCGCGCTTCTCGCCGTAGCTGATGAGCAGGCCGCGCTCGTCGATCGCCTCGTAGTTCACGCCGGCCAGCATCTCCACCTTCTTCATCTGCAACGCGGTGCGGTGGATCCAGCCGGTGGTCTTGCCCAGCCCCGCGCCCGGCTTGCTCGACTTGCGCTGCAGCAGGATCACCTCGCGTGCCGCCGGTTCGATCTGCGGCTTGCCCCGCGCCACGCCGCCGCGCGCCTCGGCCGGGTCGGTCACGCCCCACTCCTTCTCCCAGGCCTTGAGGTCCAAGGTCGGCGAATGGCCGTCCTGCACCAGGAATTCGGAGGTGTCGAAACCGATGCCGCCGGCGCCGATCACGGCCACGCGCTTGCCGACCGGCTTGCCTCGCAGCAGCACGTCGACATAGGACAGCACCTTGCCCGAAGCTTCGCCGGCCTCCTGGCCCTTGATCTTCGGGTTGCGCGGCGTCACGCCGGTGGCGATCACCACCTCGTCGTACTTCGCCGCGACCAGTTCCGTAGCGGTGACGCGGCGGTTCAGGTGCAGCCGCACGCCGCTGGTCTCGATCTTGCGCCGGAAGTAACGCAGGGTCTCGTGGAACTCCTCCTTGCCCGGGATGCGCTTGGCCATGTTGAACTGGCCGCCGATCTCGCCCGCGGCATCGAACAGGTCGACGTTGTGGCCGCGCTCGGCCAGCACCGTGGAGCAGGCCAGGCCGGCCGGGCCGGCGCCGATCACCGCGATGCGCTTCGGAGCCGGCGCCGGCGTGTAGTTCAGCTCGGTCTCGTGGCAGGCGCGCGGGTTGACCAGGCAGGAGGCGGTCTTGAGCTGGAAGGCGTGATCCAGGCAGGCCTGATTGCAGGCGATGCAGGTGTTGATCTCGTCCGCACGGCCTTGTGCGGCCTTCTTCACGAAGTGCGAATCGGCCAACAAGGGCCGCGCCATCGACACCATGTCGGCACAGCCATCGGCCAGCACGGCCTCGGCCACCTCGGGCGTGTTGATCCGGTTCGAGGTGATCAAGGGGATGTGGATGCCGCTGGCATCGAACTCCGCCTTCATCTTCTGGGTGACCCAGGTGAAGGCGCGGCGTGGCACGCTGGGGCGCCATGGCTGTCAGAGTAATCGACTGGAATC
>CAYWPB010000266.1:0-5799 GCA_964458725.1 uncultured Nevskia sp.
GGCGCTGGCGACAGCGAGATTGGGGGGCGCGCGGGAGTCGAGACCCGGGAAGTGAATGGCGTCGTGCCGGAGCGGCGCACGGCCGACGCGGGCAAGCCGGTGGTGCGGGACCATTGCTCGGTGTGCGGCGCCCAGGTCGAACGGCCCGAGGGCGAGGTCAACGCGCGCTGCACCAACGGCATGTCCTGCCCGGCGCAGCTGCAGGGCGCCTTGCAGCATTACGTTTCGCGCCGCGCGATGGACATCGAGGGCCTGGGCGAGAAGCTGCTGGCGCAGCTGATCGAGAAAGGCCTGCTGCGCAGCCCGGTCGATATCTACAAGCTGAACGCCGGGCAGCTGGCGGAGCTGGAGCGGATGGGCGAGAAGTCGGCCGAGAACGTGGTCGCCGCCGTCGACAAGAGCAAGGACAGCCGCTTCGAGCGCTTCCTCTACGCGCTGGGCATCCCCGACGTCGGCGAGACCACGGCGCGCGACCTGGCGCGGCACTTCGGCACGCTCGACGCGCTCAAGGCCACCGCGCAACAGGACCTGGCCAGCGAGAGCGACGAGACGGTCAAGCCCAAGGACCGCTATCCGGAGCTGCGCAAGGTGCCGGACGTCGGTCCCATCGTCGCCGCCCACATCTGCCATTTCTTCAACGAGCCGCAGAATATTGAGGCGATCGATGCTTTGCTGCAGGCCGGCATCCACTGGCCTGCGCCGAAGGCCGCGGCGACCGGCGTGCTGTCCGGCAAGACCTTCGTCATCACCGGCACCCTGGCCGGCCTGAGCCGCGACGAGGCCGGCGCCCTGATCGAGGCCAACGGCGGCAAGGTCTCGGGCAGCGTGTCGGCCAAGACCGACTACCTGCTGGCCGGCGAGGCCGCCGGCAGCAAGCTGGCGAAGGCGGAGAAGCTGGGGGTGGCGGTGATCGACCTGGCGGGGCTGCGCGCGCTGGTCGGGGAGTGAGAAATGTAGGTCGCCCTTCAGGGCGACAAAGCTGTCGGCCTAAAGGCCGACCTACAGCTCAGCTCGCGTCCGGTACTTCTTCCGGAGCCTTGGCCACGATCGACAGTGCGTGGATCTCGTCGCGCATCTGCTCGCTCAGCGCCTCGTAGACCATGCGGTGGCGCGCGATCAGCGGCTTGCCGGAAAAGCGGGTGCAGACGATGAAGACGCGGAAGTGGCCGCCGTCGGCGTGGGCGTGGCCGACGTGCTTGTGCCCTTCGTCCTCCACGTCCAGGCGGACCGGGTGGAGCTCGCTTTCCAGTTTCTGGCGGATACGTTCAACGCGCATGGTCGTTCTTCGGATCAGGTTCCAGATAAGGCGCCAGGAAGGGCGCCTGTGCCAACATGAATACCACCGGGAGGAAGGCGCTGGCAAGCTTGAAGTTGCCCCAGACCTTCTCGCTGAAGTGTTCGGCGATGTACCAGTTCACCAGCGCCAGCGCCAGGAAATAGCCGATCCACGCCAGGCTCACGCGTCGCCACACCGGGTCCGGCAGCTTCAGCGCATCCTGCGGAATGCGCTGGATCAGTACCTTCTCGCCGACGAAATGGCTGGCCAGCATCAGCGAGGCCATCAGCACGTAGACGATGCTGAACTTCAGCTTGATGAACTCGGGATTGCGGAAGTACAGGGTCAGTCCACCGAACACGCAGGCAAGCACCGCGGTGGCGAGGTGCATCTTCGGCAGCCGCCGCGTGCGGATCCAGTGGTAGGCCACCAGCGCAACACAGCTCGCCATCAGCACCATCGTCGCCGCATAGATGTCGACCAGCTTCAGCACGGCCAGGAAAAATGCGAGCGGCAACAGGTCGATCAAGGCGTTCATGCTCCGATTATATCTACCGTGAAATGGCGGGCGGGCAAGTGCCGCCGGTCGGTTCACGGGGCACTCGGGCGGTTACATCGCTGGGGATATTCTGCGACCATTGACTGGATGACCGCTGAATGGCTCGAACTTCACCCCGTTGATCCGCAGAAACGCTGGCTGCAGCGCGCGGCGGACCGCGTGCGCGCGGGCGACGTCATCGCCTATCCGACCGACTCCTGCTACGCGCTGGGCTGCCAGCTCGGCGACAAGGACGCGGCAGAGCGCATCCGCAGCATCCGCCAGTTCGACCGCCACCACATGTTCACCCTGGTGTGCCGCGACCTGTCGGAGATCGCCACCTACGCCCGGGTCGACAACTGGCAGTACCGCCTGCTCAAGAACCTCACCCCGGGGCCGTACACCTTCATCCTCGAGGGCACGCGCGAGCTGCCGCGGCGGCTGGTGCACGAGCGGCGCAAAACCATCGGCATCCGCGTGCCCGAGCACCGCGTGGCCCAGGCCCTGCTGGAGCTGCTGGACGGGCCGCTGATGAGTTGCACCCTGCAGTTCCCGGGCGAGGACCAGCCGGTCAGCGATCCCAAGGACCACCGCGACGAGCTGGAGCGCCAGGTGGATCTGGTGCTGGACGGCGGCTCCTGCGGCCTGCAGCCGACCACCGTGATCGACCTGACCGGCAACCCTCCGGTGCTGGTGCGGCAGGGGCGGGGGGATGTGTCGGGCCTCGGGCTGGAAACGGCCTGAATCCGCCGCTTTTATGCCGGATTTGTGACGGCATGGTCGGTATAATCGGTGGATGGATTCTTTGACCACGTCCGTCCAGGACGTCATTGCCTGGGCGCTCCCCGTCATTTTCGCTATCACCCTGCACGAGGTCGCGCACGGCTGGGTGGCGCGTGCCCTGGGCGACTCCACCGCCAAGAACCTGGGCCGGCTGAGCCTCAATCCGCTCAAGCACGTCGATCCGATCGGCACGGTGGCGCTGCCGGCTTTCATGCTGCTGATTGGCGGCTTCGTCTTCGGCTGGGCCAAGCCGGTGCCGGTGGACCTGCGCAACCTGCGCAACCCGCGCCTGGACATGGCCCTGGTGGCCCTGGCGGGGCCGCTGGCCAACCTCGCCATGGCCCTGGCCTGGGGACTGCTGTTCAAGTACGCGGTCGCGGTCGGCGCCGAGCAGGGCCTGTGGTACGGCCTGCGGCAGATGGCGCGTGCCGGCCTGATCATCAACATCTCGCTGCTGGCACTGAACATGCTGCCGTTGCCGCCGCTGGACGGCAGCCGCGTGCTGATGGGGCTGCTGCCCGAGCGCGCCGCCTGGAACTACGCCCGCCTCGAGCCCTACGGCTTCTACATCCTGCTCGGCCTGATGGCCGTTCCGGGCCTGCTCGCCAGCCTGCTGTACTGGCCGCGGCTGGTGTCCTACTCCGTCATCGGCCGCCTGCTCGGCATGGAACTGGTCTGAAGCGAATCCCGTGAACGCCCCGCAACACGACTCCCGTCCCGTCGTCCTCTCCGGCATCCAGCCGTCCGGCCGCCTGACCATCGGCAACTACCTCGGCGCGATCAAGAACTGGCTGCCGCTGCACCGGGAGTACGACTGCTATTACATGCTGGTGGATCTGCACGCCATCACCGTGCGGCAGGAACCGCAGGTGCTGCGCGAGCGCTGCTACGAGTTCCTGGCGCTGTACATCGCCTGCGGCCTCGACCCGCAGCAGAACGTGCTGTTCGTGCAGAGCCACGTGCCGGCGCACGCGCGCCTGTCCTGGGTGCTCAACTGCTACACGCAGATGGGCGAGCTGAACCGCATGACCCAGTTCAAGGACAAGTCGGCCAAGCACGTCGACAACATCAACGCCGGTCTGTTCGACTACCCGGTGCTGATGGCCGCCGACATCCTGCTCTACCAGGCGGCGCAGGTGCCGGTCGGCGACGACCAGAAGCAGCACCTGGAGCTGACCCGCGACGTGGCGATCCGTTTCAACAACGCCTACCTGGCGCAGAACGGCGGCCAGCCGGTGTTCCGCGTGCCCGAGCCGATGATCCCGCCGGTGGGCGCGCGCATCATGGGCCTGCAGGAGCCGACGGCGAAGATGAGCAAGTCCGGCGAGGCCGAGACCGACGCCATCTACCTGCTCGACACGCCGGACGTGATCACGCGCAAGGTCAAGCGCGCCGTCACCGATATGGACGGCAGCATCCGCTTCGACATCGCCGCCAAGCCGGGCGTATCCAACCTGTTGGCGATGCTCTCCGCCACCGGCGGCGAGCCGATCCCGGCGCTGGAGGCGCGCTTCGCCGGCCAGGGCTACGGACACCTCAAGGCCGCGGTGGCCGAGGCGGTGGTCGAGTGTCTCAAGCCGGTGCAGCAGCGCTACCAGGAGATCCGCGCCGACCAGGCCTACCTGACGACGGTGCTCAAGGCCGGCGCGGCCAAGGCCGCCGAGCGCGCCGACTCCACCTTGCGCCGCGTCCACGACGTACTGGGATTCATACCCGAATGAATGAAGCCGAACCCACTCCTGCCGCGCCGCCGGACGCGCCGTCGCCGGACACGCGCCTGCCGCGCTGGCGCGGCGAAACGCTGGCCAAGATGCCGGACGACCTCTACATCCCGCCGGATGCGCTGGAGGTGTTCCTGGAGGCGTTCGAGGGACCGCTGGACCTGCTGCTGTACCTGATCCGCAAGCAGAACCTGGACATCCTCGACATCCCGGTGCTGAAGATCACCCAGCAGTACATGGACTACATCGCGCTGATGCGCGAGCTGCGCCTGGAGCTGGCCGCCGAGTACCTGGTGATGGCCGCCTGGCTGGCCGAGATCAAGTCGCGCATCCTGCTGCCGCGGCCGCCCACGGTGGAAGAGGAAGAGGGCGACCCGCGCATGGAGCTGGTGCGCCGCCTGCAGCAATACGAGCGCTTCAAGAGCGCCGCCGAGAACCTTGACGCGATGCCGCGAGTCGGCCGCGAGATCTTCATCGCCCAGGCACGGCCGGACAAGGTGCAGAGCAGCGCGCCGCCGCCGGCGCCGGGGCTGCGCGAGCTGATGCTGGCGTTCCGCGACGTGCTGCTGCGCGCCGAGCTGTTCAAGACGCACACCGTCACGCAGGAACCGCTGTCGGTGCGTGAGCGCATGAGCCGCATCCTGGACCGCCTGCAGGCCGGCGGCCCGGCGCGCTTCGAGGAGCTGGTGGATTTCACCGAGGGCCGCTCCGGCGTGGTGGTGTGCTTCCTCGCCGTGCTGGAGCTGGCCAAGTCCGGGCTGCTCGACATCTCGCAGGGCGGCCCCTTCGCCGCCATCACCGTGGAAAACGCGCGGCCGCGCGAAGAAGTGGCCATCGAGGAATCATGAGCGACACACCCGAACACGACAACGGCGACGAGCCGGTCGAGCACAAGAAGCCCGCCGAAGGCCAGGCCGAGGCGCCCGCCGCCGAAGCGCCGGGCGAGCAGGCCGAGGGCGCCGGGCACGAGGCGGCCGCGGCAGCGCCGGTTGAAGGCGCGGCTGCCACGGAAGAGTCCACGCCGGAAGCCCACGCCGCGGAAGCCGCGGCTGCGCCGGCCGAGGAGGAAGAGAGCACCGAGCCGGTGCCGGCCGAGAATTACGGCCGCCGCCTCGAGCTGATCATCGAGGCCCTGCTGCTCGCCGCCGACGGCCCCCTGCCGATCGACCAGATGCAGAAGCTGGTCGCCTCCGAGTTCAATCTCGGCCGCAAGGACCTGCGCGCCGCGCTGGAGCGCATGGGCGAGCGCTATACCGGCACCGCCTGCGAGCTGCGCGAGATCGCCAGCGGCTGGCGCCTGCAGGTGCGCGCCGAGTACGGCGAGTGGGTCGGCCGCCTGTGGCAGGAGAAGCCGCCGAAGTACTCGCGCGCCCTGCTCGAGACCCTGGCCCTGATCGTCTACCGCCAGCCGATCACCCGCGGCGAGATCGAGGACGTGCGCGGCGTCGCCGTCTCCACCAATATCCTGCGCACCCTGCTGG
>CAYWPB010000267.1:0-5780 GCA_964458725.1 uncultured Nevskia sp.
CGAGGCGTAGCCGGAGGGCAGCTGCGGGCTGTCGTCGAAATGGCGCAGCGCCTGGAAGCGGCGGGTCGGGTTGGCGTGGTGGTCCGAATGCCGCTGCAGCTGGTACAGGAACAGGTTGGTGACGATGTGGTTGCTGTTCCAGGAGTGCGCAGGCGTGCAGCGCTCGTAGCGGCCGTCCTTGCCTTTCTGCCGCACCAGGCCGTAGTGCTCCAGGTAGTTCACCACTTCCAGCAGCGAGGCGCCGTAGAAGGCCTGCGCCAGCAGGAATAGCAGCGCCGCCCAGCCATACAGCCAGGTCAGCGCACCGAACAGCAGCACCGTCAGCGCCCAGGCCTGGAGGTTGTCGTTGTCCAGGCTCCACACGCCCTTGCCGTTGCGCGCCAGCCTCTCTTTCTCGATGTTCCAGGCTGAGCGCAGGCTGCCGACCATGGTGCGCGGCAGGAAGGCCCAGAAGGTCTCGCCCATCTTCGAGCTGGCCGGGTCCTCCGGCGTCGCCACGTTCTTGTGGTGACCCTTGTTGTGCTCGATGAAGAAATGGCCGTAGGCCACCGGCGCCAGCGTGATCTTGGCCAGCCAGCGCTCGAACTCGCCCTTCTTGTGGCCCAGCTCGTGCGCCGTGTTGATGGCGATGCCGTTGATGGTGCCGACGGTGAAGATCAGCCCGGGCATGGCCCAGACGCTGACCTCGCCGGACGCGGCCAGCCAGGCGCCCCATACCGTCACCGCATACTGCGAGGGCAGATAGCAGTAGACGACGATGCGGTAGTAAAGATCGGCTTCGAGCTGCGCCACCGCCGATTCCGGCGGGTTGTTGCGGTCCTCGCCGATCAGCCAGTCCAGCAGCGGGATCACCCCGTACAGGATCAGCGGCCCGGACCAGGCGAACAGCGCATTGCCGGTAGCCTGGAACAACCCCAGCCCGATCAGCGCCAGCAGCGGCAACGCCGGGCTGAGCAGCCACAGCGCGCGCTTGCCGTCGGTCCAGGGAAGGGCGGAGGAAAGGGTCGTCGTGTTCATCCCGAGCGCTCCTCTGCAAGGCCGCTGGGGCGCGGCTCTGGATTTCGGTTCTACGCCTCTATCGAGGGACCGTCAATGCTGCGCTGCGAAGGCGCGTAAGGCCGTTACCGCTCCGCTTCCACCCGCCGCCGCATGTCCAGATAAGCCGCCTGCACCAGCCTGCGCAGCGCCGCCTCGTTCACCGCCTGCCCCGGCCGCAGCTTCACATGGCGCATGAACCTGCCGCTGCCTTCCAGCAGCCCATCCGGGTCAGGCAGCTCGGCGCCGCGGAAGAAGCCGACGTTGACGTGGGCGGTGAAAGCATTGGCGTAGGCAAAGCCGGCGTCGTCGACGCAGGCGGTGGGGGCGCCGTCGTGCACAAGTTCACGCACGTCGTCGCCGCAGGCGCGCATCAGCTCGAACCAGCGCCGCGCGATGGCGCCCAGCGCGCCCTCATGCCCGCGCATCCAGGTTTCGATGGCCGGATCGTGCCGGGCGGCGCTGGGAAAGCGCAGGAGCTGGGTCTTGATGGCCAGAACTAGTCCTCCGGCGGCGCGTAGTCGACCGGAACCAGGCCCGCTCCGGACCTTTCGAAAGCGGAACCGACCGGCGCATCCAGGAGCGGCACGATCTCCGGGTCGTAGTTCGCAATGGTGTTGACGTCATAAATCCCGTGATTCCCGGGATCGTCCATATAGGCCTGGCTCTCGTCACCGGCCATGAAGCACCAGCCGCTGTCCTCTGCGCGGGTCGGCTCGACGCGGTACATGAAGCCCACCTTCCTGCCCTGCACGGTGATCCTGTCGGTGGCGATGCAGCCGCCATGGCCCTGCGCCAGAGGGCGAATCTCGCTTGCCTTGAGGAAGAAGGTTTTTTTCATGACGTTAATTAAGTGTAGTACGGCGGATCGAGGTTCGCCGTCAGCGCAAACCCGAAAGCGCGCACAATCAAAAGCTGCGCCATGGCCGCAGTTTTTGCACAGATTCTGCACCGGGCTCCAGGCATGATGGGTGTGGGCGGCAACCATCGGGGGCATATGGCAATCCAGCAGCTGCTGCAACGCATCTCCAACCTGGGCGGCCTGAGCAAAACCGCCCTGGTCCTGGCCGGCTATGTCGCCGCCTTTCTGCTTGCCTCGGCGGCGGTCGAGGCGCGCATTGCCCTGCAGGACCCGGCGGCCGTGCAGGGCTCGCCGGGTATGTACGCCTTCGGCGACATGATGTACTGGCTGTTCGCCTTCTGCGCCTGCGCCGCGCTGCCCACCGCCGCGGCACTGTGGTTCCTGCGCCAGTCCGAGCGCTTCTGGTCCTTCCTCATGAGCACCGCCCTGGTCATCGCCGCCACCGGACTGTTCGCGCTGGTCGTTTACTACGCCGGCATCCACCAGCCCATCGGCTCGCCGATGTCGATGGCCGCGTCATTCGCGGTGCTGCGCCTGCTGGTCGCCCCGGTCCTGGCCGGCGCCTCGCTGCTGGGCCTGCTGCTCGCGCCAAGCCCCAGAACCCGCACCGGCTTCTTCCGCTCCATGATCGCGGAGGTGGTGAGCGCGGCGGGGATCTTCGTGCATCTGCTTGTGTGAAGAGCGTGGCGTTCGATACCTGCTCCCCCAAATGCGGTGTAGCGCCGGGCGGTCAGCAGGGCGCAGTCTCTGCGCACTCCATCGGCCCATTGGGGAACGTATGCAGCCGAGACTCCTGTTGTCCGCGATAAGCCTGGGCCTGGCGGGCCTGTACCTGTCCAGCGCCAACGCCGACGGCCATGGACCGGCGGGTGGGAACGTGCTGCATGTCGCCGACAAGAGCTACACCCTGGGCTATTCCTACGCTTTCATGTCGCCGACCGTGGACATCGCCCATTCGCCCGACCCGATGCACCCGAAGATGGTGGACGTGCCGGCAGTGGTGCTGAGCGACCAGCCACTGGACGCCAAGACGCTGCAGGCCGCCGGGCGCGGCGTGCTGGAGGAGCTGGACCGCATGTCGCGGAAAGCGGTGGTGCTGATCGCCACGGCGCATGCCGAAACCGGCGATAACACTGCCGACATCATGCTGCGCCTGCCGGGCTGGGACACGGCCAAAACCGGCGATCTCGCCGCCGAGCAGAACCTGACCTTGGACCGGTCCAAAGCCGGCCAGCTCAGCGGCCGATTGGTGATGGTGGCAGATCAGAAGACCCACGCCATCGACCCCGCGAATTTTCCGCTGATCGATTGCGACGTGGCGTTCCAGACGGCCGCGCCGCTGCCGTTGCCGCCGCTGAAGTAGCGTGCAGGACGGGCCAGCCTCGGGCGTCTACCCCAAATACTCCGACACCAGCACCAGATCCTTCAGCACGGACTGGTATTCGAGGTGGGTGTCGTGCTCGGTGGTGCGCCAGAGCTTGCCTTCCTTGTCCTGCATGTAGGCGCGGTATGCGGGGGCGCCGGGGAATTTGATGTTGTCGGCGACCACCAGGGCGCCTGTGCGCAGCCAGCCTTGGCCCAGGATGAGCTGGAGGTCGGGCAGGTAGGCGTTCTTGTCGTGGTCTACGAACAGCAGGTCGATGCTGCCGGGGCCGAAGCCCTGCGTTTTGTTGAGGGCTTCGACGGTCTTGCCGCCATCGCCGAGGGTGCCGATGACGATGGTGACGCGGCTGCCGACGCCGGCGTGGTCGAGGATGCGGCGGGCGATGGCGGCGTTGCCGGGGTTGAATTCGATCGAGACGATGCGCGCGGATGGGGCGGCGGCGGCCATGCGCAGGGCGCTGTAGCCGCAGTAGGTGCCCAGTTCCAGGATGCGGCCAGGTTGGGCGCGCGCGACGGCGTCGTCGAGGATGCGGCCTTTTTCGTCGCCGACGTTGATGAGGATGCTCTTCTCGTAGCCGAACTTGTCGATGACGCGGATCGTATCGGCGGCATCGCCGGGGCGCGCATGCGCCAGCACGTACTCGGCCAGCCGGGCCTCGCGGCCGTCGCCGACCTGCCATTGCGTGGTGAGGTGCTTCATGCCGAGCGCCAGACGCCAGAAGGACCAGCGCAGGAACGGGTTCTGCCTCCAGCTTGCGGCCATGTGCGACCTCCCCTGGGCGGTGGAGCAGTGGTGGCGGAAAAGCTTCGCCTTCTTATGGGCTGGATATTAAGCGCGCACCGGGATGGCGTCATGCCCGCGGAGGCGGGCATCCAGTTCCGGCCTTATCCTCCGCCGCCGGCCCTCTCACCCTGGCTCTCTCCCCGGAGGGGAGAGGGGAAGATTTTTTAACCCGCCGGCTTCAAACCCGGCGTCGATACCCGGTTGCGGCCCTGGGTCTTGGCGCGATACAGCGCCTGGTCGGCGCAGTCGATCCATTCGCGGCTGGTGCTCATGCCGGGGGTGACGAGGGCGAGGCCGATGCTGACGGTGCAGCGCAGGCGGCCGTCCGGGCCGAGGGTGGCGGCCTGCACGCCGTGGCGGATGCGCTCGGCCACGGCGCAGGCCTGGGCGGTGTCGGCCTCGGGCAGGACGATGCCGAACTCGTCGCCGCCGTAGCGGCCGGCGATGTCGATGTCGCGCACGCACAGGCCGATGATGCCGGCGACGCCGCGGATCACTTCGTCGCCGGCGGGATGGCCCTGGGCGTCGTTGATCGGCTTGAACGAGTCGATGTCCAGCATCAGCAGAGCGGCGGGGCGGTGCAGGCGCTGGTGGCGGCGCAGCTCGTTCAGCACCTGCTCTTCCCAGTGGGTACGGTTGAGCAGGCCGGTGAGCGGGTCGGTGCGGTTGAGCTCGGCCAGCAGCTTGTTCTGGTGGCGCACGCGGCGCGCCAGGGCGAAGGTGAGGGTAGCGACGCCGATCGGGTATCCGGTGAGGAAGGGCAGGCACAGCAGGGTCTGCACCAGGCTGGTCTGCGGCTCGAACTCGAAGCCGAACACCGCCACCGCGGCCAGCAGCGCGATCAGTTGCGCGGTGGCGGTGCGGCCGAGGAAGCGCCAGCCGCCGACGCAGATCTTGTCCATCGACAGCATCGCCACCAGCAGGGCGCTGGGTAGCAGGTTGAAGTGCATCAGTACGATCCACAGGCCGGCGCTGGCCGAGTCGGCGATGAGGTTGCGGCGCTCGGCGGCGTAAGGATCGGCGCTGCGGCGCGCCAGCCACCACGCCAGGTGCGGCCAGAGGATGCCGTTGAACACCAGTGCCGCCCAGGCCAGCGGGTGCGCGCCGTTGCTGGTGAAGACACCGGCCACGCAGAACATGGCCAAGCCCACGCCCATGGCGCGCAGGCCGCGCATGCGGTCGACGAAGCGCAGCGCTTCGCGCGGGCTGTCGCGCTCGACGACCTCGGCGCTGCGTTCGGCAGCGACCGGTTGCGCCTGGCTCAGCTCGGGCTGGAATCGGGGATCGAGGGTGCGCGCCATGTCCGTTGTGGATTCAAACCGCCGCGCCTGCCGCTTCCATGCCCCGGCGCGCCGAATTGGGAGGCCTGCATCAGGTCCAAGTCTGGCCTATTTCGCTCCCGTCGCAAAGGGAGTACCGGAAAACCGGATGAAAGGCTGAATCAGCCCTCATGACCGGCAGTGGGCAGTGGCGGGACGGGCGGGTATTCGGGGGTACCGGGGCGCGGAAAGCCGGTGCTGTCACAATCCCAGGCCGCGTCCCGCCATCATGGCCGCCACGCACAGCAGCAGCAGCGCAAACCCCGCCTGCACCTGCCGGGCCGACAGATGCGCGCCCAGCCGGCGGCCGAGCAGCATGCCGGCGGCGGTGGCCGCGGCGAACCAGGCGGTGGCTTCCAGCGGCGGGCGCGCGCCGTGCAGCAGGGCCAGGATCACG
>CAYWPB010000268.1:0-5739 GCA_964458725.1 uncultured Nevskia sp.
AGCAGTTCGGCCGGCCGCTGGCGGCGAACCAGCTGATCCAGAAAAAACTCGCCGACATGCAGACCGAGATCAGCCTCGGCCTGCAAGGCTGCCTGCGCCTGGGGCGGATGCGCGACGAGGGCAGCGCGGCAGTGGAGCTGACCTCGCTGCTCAAGCGCAACTCCTGCGGCAAGGCCCTGGACATCGCCCGAACCGCGCGCGACATGCTGGGCGGCAACGGCATCTCCGACGAGTTCGGCGTGATCCGCCACGTGGTGAACCTGGAGGTGGTGAACACCTACGAGGGCACGCATGACGTGCATGCGCTGATTCTGGGGCGGGCGCAGACGGGAATTGCGGCGTTCAGCTAGTCTCCCGCTCGCGAGAGAGGGTGGCCCTTCAGGGACGGGAGAGGGGAACTGCGGCTAGTGGTACTGAACTCCCACCGGCGCCGGGCAACTACCCACCTGCTGCGGCACCACCTGCGTCGAATCGAGCAGCCAGCAATCGTCCAGCACCGAGCAGTAGCAGGCACGGCCCTGCACCTGGTAGCGCTCGCGGTTGAATTTGTCCCACAGCGCGGTGTTGTCGGCGGCCTTGATCACGGCGAAGAACTTGATCGAGTCGTGGGCCGGGATCACCACCGGGTTGATGGTGCTGATGCGCGAGCTCCAGCGCTTCAGGCCCTCGACCTCCGTCTTACAGCAGGCGGCGACCAGCTCGTGGGAGTCGGCCAGGGGTTTGCCCTGATAGAACAGCTGCAGCGACTCGATCCGCGCTGGACCGACGCCAAGGTTGCGGATCTCGAGCGAGACTTCGTCCTCCTTGGTCTGGTCGTTGTAGTTGCTGGTGTCCCATGCGAGGTAGGGCCAGACGCTGGCGGCCAGCATGCGCTGCTGGGTGCGGTTGGACTGCCAGCCGATGAACAGGGACACGGCGGAGACCAGCAGGGCGCAGGCGCCGACGAACAGGTCGAGCTTATGCAGACCGGTGCGGCGCGGCAGCGGATCGGGCGTGGACATGGTTCTCCAAAACGAGGAAGGGCGGCACCAGGCCGCCCTTCCGGTTCCGCAGGTGCGGATGATCAGCTGGACGGCTGCCCAAAGCCGAAATCGTAGCGCAGGCCGAAGTGGAAACCGTACTCGCGGGCATCGCTGCGCTGGTAGTAGACCATGCCGCCGCCGGTCAGGCGGAAGTCCGGCAGGGCGCGCCAGAACACGCGGACCGGGATTTCCAGGTTGCCGCCGTAGGCGATGCTGTTGAGGTGCTTCTCGACCACGGCGTTGCTGCCGGTGGTGGTCTGGCCGTTCACCGTGATGCCCGAGTTGGTGTAGCCGATCGGGAAGGCGATCTCGAACAGGTCGAACACGTTGGCGGTCGGCACCGCGAAGAAGCCGTAGTAATTGCGGGTCTTGTAGCGGCCCGCCTCGTTGGCGTCCTGGTCGGGGAAGCCGTAATGAGCTTCGACGCCGATCGCCTTGAACAGGCGGTAGCCCAGGCGCACATCCCAGAATTTGCTGTCGTAGCTGGTGTTGTTGAGGCCGCCGAAGCCGTTGGAATCCGACACGGACAGCTTGCTGTCCTGCAGGTCGGCGCCGACGTAGAACATGTACTTCTTGTTGTCGTCGAACGACTCGGAGGAGGACTGGCTGCTGGAACTCTCGCCCCCGCCGCCGCCGACGCTTTTCATCAGGCCCTGCGCGTGCACGTTCGCGGTGGCCGAGATCAGCAGCAACGCCAAGATGGTCTTCTTCATCACTCCCCCTGCCTGGTCTGTACCGGCCGGATCGCGCGGTGCGCCTGCGCTCCCGGACTTCTATGGCGATCATGTCCGATTTCCCCGCTTAAATCCAGCCTTTAGGAGCCTCTCTCCGGGTCCCAAACCCTGCGGTTGCCCTTCGTTTAGGGCCAGGCTTGGGATTCGGCCAGAGGCTCCTTCACTCTGCTACCCTTGGCCTGCCGCAAAACCGTCTCCGCCGCCCGTTCCATGTCCCCTGCAAACCTGATGAAGTTCTGCAGCGCCTGCGGTCACCTGGTCGAATTCAGGACACCGCCAGGCGACCACCTGCCGCGGCACGTCTGCGATCATTGCGGAACGATCCATTACCACAACCCCCGGATCATCGCCGGCTGCGTGCCGCAGGCCGGCGACGGCCGTATCCTGATGTGCCGCCGCGCCATCGAGCCGCGCCTGGGCTTCTGGACCTTCCCCGCCGGCTTCCTCGAACTGGGCGAGACCAGCGCCCAGGGGGCGGCGCGCGAAACCCTGGAGGAGGCGCAGGCCGAGGTGGAGGTGGACGACCTGTTCGCGGTGATCGGCGTGCCTTACGTCAGCCAGGTCTACATGCTGCACCGGGGGCGGATGAAGACGCCGCACCACGGTCCCACCGCGGAAAGCTCGGAGACGGTGCTGATGCGCGAGGAGGAGATCCCCTGGGAGGAGATCGCCTTCCCCACCATCTACCACGGGCTGAAGTTCTTCTTCGAGGACCGCGCGCGGGGCGTCAAGGGCTTCCACGAACTGGACCTGACGGTGCGGCGGCCGATCAAGGACCACATCAAGCTCAGCACCTGAATAAAAACCGACAAGGGAATGCCCATGCGTCGCCTCGTACTGCTCGCCCTCGCTCTGTGCCCGCTGCTGGCCCGCGCCGACGACCCGCCGCCAATCGAGATGGGCGCCCTGGCGCGGGGCTTCGCCCTGCCCGCCCTGGGCCGGCCCCAGGTGCTGGGCGGCGGCGCGCTGCAGCAACGGCTCTATCTCAACGACACCAACGAGTACAGCGCGCGCAGCAACACGGATGAGACCCTGCTCATCGACGGCGAGGCGACCACACTGTCCTACGATCTTCGCTACGGCTTCGCCCCGCGCTGGGAGGCGAACCTGTTCGTGCCGGTGCTGGCCCAGGGCGGCGGCATCCTCGACGGCCTGATCCAGGGCTGGCACAAGACCTGGGGCCTGCCCAACGGCGGCCGCGATCAGGCGCCGAGCAACCGCTACCGCTACCAATACACCCGCGACGGCCAGCGCGTCCTCGACGTCAGCCAGGGCAGCATCAACCTCGGCGACGTGCGCATCGGCGCCGGCTACCGCCTGCTCGACAACCTGGCGGCGCGGGTGATGCTGCAGCTGCCCACCGCCGACGCCTCGCATCTGTCCGGCAGCGGCGAGTTCGGCGGCGCGGCCTGGCTTGACGGTGGCCTGCCGCTGGGCGGCTTCTTCCACTGGCTGACGCTGTACGGCTCGCTCGGCTACAGCTACACCGCCACCGGCGAGATCCTGCACGACCAGCAGAAGAACGGCCTGGCCTTCGGCGCCGCCGGCCTGGGCCTGCGCTTCACGCCGAACTGGGACGCCAAGCTGCAGGTGTATTTCCATGAGGCGCCGTACAAGGACAGCGAGCTGGCAGCGCTTGATCACGTCGCGGCGCCGCTGACGGTGAGCACCAGCTATCGCGTCACGCCGAAGACCGCGGTGAGCCTCGGCTTCCAGGAAAAGGCCAACATCTTCGCCTCGCCCGACTTCGGCCTGTTCCTCGGCGTGGTGCTGTACTAGCGCACGCTTTGTGGGTCGCCCTTCAGGGCGACGGCTTGTCGGCCTGAAGGCCGACCTACAAAACCCGGGCTATTGCCGCCTCCAGGTCCAGCAGCCGCGTCTCGCCGTGGCGGAATACCGGGAATTTCTCCGCCGCGATCCCGGCCTGCGCCAGCGCCTCGGCCAGCAGCCTCGGCGGCTCGTCCAGAGGCTCGGCGGTGAGGCGGAAAGTCCCCCAGTGCATGGCCACCGACAGGCGACTGCGCAGGTCCTGATGGATCCGCACCGCTTCGGCCGGGTTGACGTGGACCGGCGCCATGAACCAGCGCGGATCGTAGGCACCGATCGGCAGCAGACTCAGGTCCATCGCCGGAAAGCGTTCGGCGATGTCGGCAAAGTCCTTCGAGTAGCCGGTATCGCCGGCGAAGAACACGTGGCGCCCGGCCAGCTCCACGACAAAACCGCACCACAGCGTGGCATCGCGATCGTGCAGGCCGCGGCCGGAGAAGTGCTGCACCGGCACCGCGCTGATCTTCGCCGCCCCGAGCTGGGCGGATTGCCACCAGTCCAGCTCCGTCACTTGCCCGATGCCGCGGCGGCGAAACCAGGCGGCCAGGCCCAGCGGCACCGCGAACTGCGCCTGCGAATGAGCGGCGGCGATGGCGCGCACGCTACCTTCGTCGAGGTGGTCGTAATGGTTGTGTGACACCAGTACCAGGTCGATCGCCGGCAAGTCAGCCAGCGCCATGCCAGGCTGGTTGAGGCGCGCCGGGCCGGCGAAGGACAGCGGTGAAGCCCGGCCGCCGAAATGCGGGTCGGTGAGCAGGTTGAGCCCGCCGAGCTGTAGCAGGAAGCTGGAATGGCCGATCCAGGTGAGGCTGTCGCGGCCGCGGTTGGCACCCAGCCAGGCCGGATCGTTGTGGCCGCGCGGAAATTCGACCGGCTGCCACGACATGCTGCGGAATTCGCGGATCCATTTCAGCGCGGCGGCCAAACCATGACCGTCGTGGGAATAACGGTTACGGAAGCGGGCCATGGCCTAGACCTGGTGCGCGCGGCGGAACCGGCGGCTGGAGCCGACAGTCACATCCTGGAGCGGCCCGCGATGCCGCGGCAGGGTGGGATGGAATTTCAAGGAAGCTCCCGGATCTAGGGCTTGCGGATGTTAACGCCTGACGGACGCTGACGCGCGAAGGTCCACGCGTCAGCTGGTGCACGGCGCCGGCACGGAGGATGCGTCATAAGGCCGCAAGCCGTCATTGGTACCATCGATCGCGGCTGGCGGAATCATCGCGGATTGCACGACAGACACGAAAGCGATAGCGGAGTCCGGAACATGCTGACGTACTATGACAAGGAGCTCGGTCGCACCCGCATCAAGCGGCGCTACCTCTGGGCTGGCTGGGCCTTCGTGGCCGGAGCGGTGTTCGGAGTGCTGCTCGCCCACCTGTAGCGATGGCAGGTGGAATCTGACAAGCCCGGCCCCGGGCGGGTATCCTTGCGCATGGTCCGTGAAACGGCGGCGGAGCCGCCGACCACCGCCCCTCTCCCCTTGCGGAAGAGGGAGAGCCGATCGCGGAGCGATTGGCGGGGTGAGGGGTAGTCCCCTGTTGCACGGAATACCGGCCCTCTGGCAACAGCGGGCCTTTGACCGCCCGGACATCTTCCCGCGATGCAGCTCCACAACACGGCCACCGGCCGCAAGGAAACCTTCGAGCCCCAGGACCCGAACCGGGTCACGATGTATGTCTGCGGGCCGACGGTCTACAACTACGCGCACATCGGCAACTACCGGCCTCCGGTGGTGTTCGATGTCCTGGCGCGGGTGCTGCGCCGCCGCTACCCCGGCGTGGCCTACGCGCGCAACATCACCGACATCGACGACAAGATCAACGCCGCGGCGCAGAAGGAAGGCGTCGAAATCAGCGTCATCACCAATCGCTACGCCGCCGCCTTCCACGAGGATCTGGCGGCGCTGGGTGTGGCGCCGACCGACCACGAGCCGAAGGTCACCGAGCACATCCCGCAGATCGTCGCCATGATCGAGCGGCTGATCGCAGCCGGCCATGCCTACGCCGCGGAAGGCCATGTGCTGTTCCAGGTCTCGACCTATCCGGACTACGGCCAGCTGTCCCGGCGCGACACGCGCGAGCTGCTGGCCGGCGCGCGGGTCGAAGTTGCGCCGTATAAGAAAGAACCGGGCGATTTCGTGCTGTGGAAGCCCT
>CAYWPB010000269.1:0-5729 GCA_964458725.1 uncultured Nevskia sp.
CGGCGACGGTGCGCCGCATCATCAACATGATCGCGGTGACGGTGGTGGAGGCGAACAAGGCCGCCGCCAAATAACGCGGGGGCGCCCCTCAGTCGGAGACGTAAGCCGAGCCCTGTGGCATCGGGCCGCCGCGCCAGACGCGGATCAGGCCCGGGACCTCGATCACCAGCGTGGCCAGCACGCCCAGGGCGGTCAGACCCTGCGCGATCCAGGTCGCGAGCAGGCCGCCGGGCAGCGCCAGCAGCAGCAAGGCGACGAAGGCGATGCTGGCGGCGAAGCCGCCGAGCGACATCCAGCAGAACTGCGCGCGGCTGTTGCGCACATTGTTGAAGCGGAACAGGAAGGGGCTGTCGGTGAAACGCGCCGGCAGCTCGAAGGCGCTGCCGGCTGCCCAGGCTGCCAGCATGTGCCCCCACTCGTGCAGGAAGAAGCCGCACAGCACGGTCATCAGGCCGGTGAAGAGGTGCAGCGTGGCCGGCCCGAGGCCGGCCGGCTTACCGGTGCGCAAGGTCAGCAGCCACAGGCCGACGGTGAGCGCGAGCAGCAGGCCATCGCGCAGGGCGAAGGCGAAGAAGCGGTTCCATTGTCCTTTCATGCACGTTCTTCCAAGGGGTGGCTGCGCGGCGGCAGCGGCAGCAGCGCTGGCACCTTCTTCATGTGTTCGGCGTAGGCCGGGCGGCGCTCCTGGCTGCGCGTGTCCATCAGCGGAATGCTGGCGAACCTGAACATGGCGGTCATGCTCAGCGCGCCCGGAACGATCCAGGTCCACTGTTCCGGCGCGGCTGCGAGGCCGAACAGCATCAGGCCCCACCAGAAACTCAGCTCGCCAAAGTAATTGGGATGGCGCGACCAGGCCCACAGGCCGGTCTGGATAAAGGTGCCGGGCTGGCGTTTCGCGATGAAAGCGTGCAATTGCAGGTCGGCGACGGTCTCAATCAGGATCGCGCCGAGCGTGACGATGAAGGCGAGGACATCGAGCCAGCCGAGCGGCACGCCGGCGCGGCTGATCAGGGCATACAGCGGCAGGCAGCCGAGGAATACCTGCACGGTGGGAAACAGGTGGATGCCGAACAGATCGGCGAGCAGAGCCGCCTTGCCGGCGCGCGCCCGCACCAGCGGGTAGCGCCAGTCCTCGTGGTGCAGGCCGCCCCAGTACACCGACCAGTTGGTGGTGAGGCGGATCGCCCACAGCCAGACCAGCGCCGTCGCCAGCAGGGTGCGCGCATCGTGCAGGCTCGCCGGGTGGGTCCACATCCACCAGCCCGCCAGCAGCGGCGGGATCACGCTCCAGTAAGGGTCGTAGAAGCTGGAGTTCCGGTAGCGCAGGCTGAAGCCGAAGATGACCAGGGTCGCCACCACGTCGGCCAGCAGCGCGTCCCAGGGCTGGGGCAGGATGGCAAAGCGCAGGATCGCATACCCGGCGGCAATGCAGGCGGCGTAGGCCAGCACCACCGGCGCAAAATCGGCTTTGGTTGCCATGCTGCAGATCCCCTCCGGTTCGATGCAAGTGTCTGAAAGCACTATGGCCGCGGCACCCGGCGGCGGCCTCATCTGAGCAGACGAGGGTTGGCGCGGCCAGGGGTGAGTGATTTCACCCCTTATTGACAGCCGTACTGACGAATAATGAAAATCGTCACATGCGTAATGCCGCCCAGACCCAACCCGAAACCCGCGACCGCATCCTGGCCGAAGCCGAGCGGGTATTCCGCGCCTACGGCTATGCCAAGACCACGGTGGCGGACATCGCCAAGGCCTGCGGCATGTCGCCGGCCAACGTCTACCGCTTTTACGAGAGCAAGGCCGCGATCAACGAAGCCATCACTGCGCTGATCCTCAAGCGCCAGGAGGACCTGGCCCTTGCCATCGCCGCCGAGCGGCGGCCGGCGGCGCAGCGGCTGAAGAAGCTGATCGTGGAGATGCACCGCTTCACTTGCGAGCAGTATCTCAACGAGTCGCAGGTGCACGAGATCGTGGCCAAGGCGATGGACGAGCAGTGGAGCGTGATTGACGCCCACATCGAGCGCCTGCGCCTGCTGTACCGCGCGGTGATCGCCGACGGCGTGCGCGCCGGCGAGTTCGCCGGCAAGGACCTGGAGCCGCCCGGCCCCCTCCGATTCAACGCGATCATGCCGTTCTGCCACCCGCAGCTGGTGGCGGAGAAGTTCGCCGATGACCACGGCGCCCAGGCCGCGATGATGGCCGATTTCCTGATCGAGGCGCTGCGCAAACACAGCTAGCGGCAGGAGGCTGCATGAGCAGGAAGGCTTTGCAGACGGTGACCGCAGTACTGGGCCTGGTGCCACTGGTCACCGGTGTCATCACCATGCTCGGCCTCGGCGATCCGCTCTACGCCGCGGCGAAGCTGCCGGCCTTGCCGCTGCTGGACAGCAACCTGCGCTTCTTCGGCGGCGTCTGGTTCGGGCTGGGGGTGGCGATCCTGTGGCTGGTGCCGCGCATTGAACAGCAGACCGTGCTGTTCCGCTTCATCTGGGGCGCGATCTTCATCGGCGGTATTGGCCGCCTGCTGTCGATCCTGCTGGCGGGATGGCCGCCGGCGCCCTTCGTCGGCTTCACCGCGCTGGAACTGTTCGGCGCGCCGCTGTTTGTCTGGTGGCAGCACCGGGTGGCGCTTGCCCACGCGGGCGGAGCCTGACCTCGAACGAGCGGCAACGAGCTTGTTTTGAAAGTCCGGGCATGGATGCCCGGGAGCCTGGACAGGACGTCTACCGTGACGAAAACGAAGATTCGTCAATCTTTAGGAATGGTGCCGCCGCGGCGGGCCATGGAGGAGAAAATGATGGCTTCACGCAAGTTCCTGGCGCTGCTGCTTCCCGCCCTGTTGCTGGCCGCTTGCAGCAAGCCCCCAGCCAAGCCGGAGGATATCCGGCCGGTGCGCACGCTGACGGTCAACGCCGGCGCCACCCTCACCGGCAATACCTACGCCGGCGAGGTGCGGCCGCGCTACGAATCGGACCTGGGCTTCCGCGTCGCCGGCAAGATCCTCCGGCGCGACGTCAATGTCGGCGACGTGGTGAAGAAAGGTCAGTTGCTGGCGCGGCTCGATCCGGCCGACATGGCGCTGAACGAAGCCAGCCAGCGCGCCCAGCTCAACTCGCTCGACGCCCAGCTCAACGTCGCAAAGCTCGACTACGAGCGCAACAAGAAGCTGTTCGACGAAGGCGTGATCGGCGCCGCCGGGCTGGACCACTTCCGCGCCACCTTCGACGCGGCCCAGGCCCAGGTGGAAGCGGGCCGCGCCCAGGTGCGGGCGATGAGCAACCAGACCGGCTACACCGAGCTGCGCGCCGACCATGACGGCGTCATCACCGCCGCGATGGGCGAGCCGGGGCAGGTGGTGGCGGCGGGCCAGACGGTGGTGCGCCTGGCGCATTCCGGCGAGGTCGAGGTCGCCAGCAGCGTGCCGGAGGACCAGGTGAGCCGCATGCGCGTCGGCATGCCGGTCCAGGTGGCGTTGTGGTCGGCGCCGGGCGTGCCGGCGCAGGGCAGCATCCGCGAGTTGGCATCCAGCGCCGACGCCGCGACCCGCACCTACGCCGTGCGCATCTCGGTGCCGCAGCCGCCGCCGCAGATGAAGCTGGGCATGACCGCCACCGTCAGCATCCCGCTGGAAGGGCCGAACCTGGTGCGCATCCCGATGCCGGCGCTGGTCGAGCAGCACGGGCAGAAAGGGGTATGGATCTACGACGCCGCGGCCCAGGTCGTGGCGTTCCGGCCAATCGTCATCGCCGGCATGATCGGCAACGACATCCTGGTGGGCGACGGACTCAAGGACGGCGACGTGGTGATCACCGCCGGTGCGCCGCTGCTCCAGCCGGGGCAGAAGGTGCGGCCGCTGACCGAAACCGCCGCGGCGCACTGAGGGCAGGCTCCGATGAAGCCAGGTGAGGAGGGCGGTTTCAACCTGTCGCGCTGGGCGATCGAGCATGTCTCCTTCACCCGCTTCCTGATCGTGCTGCTGGTGGTCAGCGGCGTCGCCGCCTACGTCAACCTGGGCCAGCGCGAGGATCCGACCTTCACCTTCCGCATCATGGTGGTGGCGGCCTACTGGCCCGGCGCCACCGCGAAGGAGATGGAGCTGCAGGTCACCGACAAGATCGAGGAGAAGCTGGCGGAGACTCCGTATCTCTACTATACGCAGAGCTATTCCAAGCCCGGCGAGATGCAGGTGTTCATCCAGTTGCGTGAGGATACGCCGCCGAAGGAAGTGAAGAACATCTGGTACCAGGTGCGCAAGAAGGTCGGCGACATCCAGGCCAACCTGCCAGCCGGCGTGCAGGGTCCGTTCTTCAATGACGAGTTCGGCGACACCTATATCGCCATGTATGCCTTCCACTCGGAAGGCTTCAGCTACACCGAGCTGAAGGACTATGTCGACCAGGCGCGCAAGAGTCTGCAGCGCGTGGCCGGAGTGGAGAAAGTCGACCTGCTCGGCGACCAGGAGCCGAAGATCTATGTCGACTTCTCGCAGCGCAAGTTCGCCGAGCTGGGCATCAGCTTCCAGCAGATGGCCGCGGCGCTGCAGGGCCAGAACACCATTGCCGCGTCCGGCATCCTGAACACGCCGGACCAGGCCGTGCCGGTGCGCGTCACCGGCAACTACGACTCGGTGCGGCAGATCGAGGACACCCGCTTCCGCGTCGGCGGCCGCAGCCTGCGGCTGGGCGACTTCGCCCGCGTCTACCGCGGCTACGAGGACCCGCCGGTGAGCAAGATCCGCCACAAGGGGCACGAGGCGATCGCCCTGGGCGTGGTGATGCAGCAGAACGCCGACGTGCTGGAGGTGGGCAAGGCGCTCGGCGCCGAGCTCAGGCACATCCACGGCAGCTTCCCGGTCGGTATCGAGGTGGCGCAGATCACCGACCAGCCGGCGGTGGTGCGCGTCGCGGTCGGCGAATTCCTGCGCTCGTTGTCCGAGGCGGTGGTGATCGTGCTGCTGGTCAGCTTCTTCAGCCTGGGTCTGCGCACCGGCATGGTGGTGGCGCTGACCATTCCGCTGGTGCTGGGCGTGACCTTCGTCGCCATGCAGTACGCCGGCATCGAGCTGCAGAAAATCTCGCTCGGCGCCCTGGTGCTGGCGCTGGGGCTGCTGGTGGACGACGCCATGATCTCGGTGGAGATGATGGCGCGCAAGCTGGAGGAGGGCTTCGACAAGCTGCGTGCCGCGTCCTATGCCTACACCTCTACCGCTTTCCCCATGCTCACCGGTACCTTGATCACCGCCGCCGGCTTCCTGCCGGTGGGCCTGGCCAAGTCCGGCGCCGGCGAGTACACCTTCTCGATCTTCGCCGTGGTCGGCATGGCACTGATCATCTCCTGGCTGGCCTCGGTCTACTTCACGCCGTTCATCGGCCATTGGTTGCTCAAGGCGCACCCGCAGGAGGTGCACGACCTGTTCCACACGCCGTTCTACCGGCGCCTGCGCGCCACCATCGACTGGTGCGTCGAGCACCGCTGGAAGGTGATCATCGCCACCGGCCTGGCGTTCGGGCTGAGCGTGTTCAGCTTCGCCTTCATTCCCAAGCAGTTCTTTCCCGATTCCACGCGCCTGGAGCTGATGGTCAAGCTGTGGCTGCCGGAAGGCTCGAGCTACGCCGCGACCGAGGCGGTGGCCCGGCGCATGGAGGCGAAGCTGGCGCAGGACCAGGACGTGGCCGACTACGTCGCCTACGTCGGCACCGGCAGCCCGCGCTTCTACCTGCCGCTGGACC
>CAYWPB010000270.1:0-5724 GCA_964458725.1 uncultured Nevskia sp.
CGCGCTCGATCGCCGATTCCTCCACCCGCACCAGCTCGTGGGCGTGGGCGCGGATTACCGGCAGGGTCTGCTTGCCCATGCCCTTGACCGCGATGCCCTCGGCGATGGTCGGGCCGCCGCGCACCAGGCTGGGATCCTCCTTGATCGCGGCGTAGGCCGAGCAGTAACCGGCCGACTCGACGCCGACGATGCGCAGGTCCGGGCGCAGCGCGTGCGCCGCCACGGCGTTGCCGGAGAACAGGCCGCCGCCGCCGATGGGGATGACCAGGGTGTCCAGCTGCGGCACCTCGGCCAGCATCTCCAGCGCGATGGTGCCCTGCCCGGCCATGACGTGCCGGTCGTCGTAGGGGTGCACCAGGGTCATGCCGCGGCCCTCGATCAGTTCCTTGATGAGGAAGTCGTAGGAATCCGCCAGGGTGTCGCCATGCAGGATCACCTCGCCGCCCAGCTCGCGCGTGTTGCGCACCTTGGTGAACGGCGTGTTCTTCGGCATGACGATGACGCTGCGGATGCCGAGCCGGGTGGCGTGGTGCGCCACGGCCTGGGCGTGATTGCCGGCCGACATCGCCGCCACGCCGGCCTTGCGCTCGGCATCGGACAGGCGCGCCAGCTTGTTGACCGCGCCGCGCTCCTTGAACGATGCGGTGAATTGGAAATTCTCGAACTTCAGCCAGATTTCGGCGCCGGTGAGCCGCGACAGCACCCGCGACGGAGCACAGGGCGTGCGCATCACCTGGCCCTCGATCAGGCGCGCGGCATCGCGGACGTCGTCCGCGCTGATCGCCAGTGAGGTGGTGGACATTGAGATTGTTGGGAATTATGGGATTGGCGCTAGTATCGCCGATGCCGGGCCGGGCGTGGGCCGCCGGGTCCGCCTCCGGTACAATTCGCCCCCTGGCCGCCTGCTCTGCCCACCGCGGCCTCCATTCACCGAATCTTTTCCGCGCCAGAAAGCCAATGAGCCAGTACGTCTACACCATGAACCGGGTCGGCAAGACCGTCCCGCCGAAGAAGGAAATCCTGCGCGACATCTCGCTGTCGTTCTTCCCCGGCGCGAAGATCGGCGTGCTCGGCTACAACGGTGCCGGCAAGTCCACCCTGCTGCGCATCATGGCCGGCACCGACAAGGACTTCCACGGCGAGGCGCGGCCGATGCCGGGCTTGAAGGTCGGCTACCTGCCGCAGGAGCCGCAGCTCGATGCGTCCAAGGACGTGCGCGGCAACGTCGAGGAAGCAGTGGCCGGCATCACCAACGCCCAGGCCGAGCTGGACAAGGTCTATGCTGCCTACGCCGAGCCGGACGCCGACTTCGACAAGCTGTCGGCGCGCCAGCACGAGCTGGAGGGCATCCTCGCTGCCAGCGACGGCCACAACCTCGACGTGATCCTCGACAAGGCCGCCGAGGCGTTGAACCTGCCGCCCTGGGACGCAGACGTCACCAAGCTCTCCGGCGGCGAGCGCCGCCGCGTCGCGCTGTGCCGCCTGTTGCTGTCCAAGCCGGACATGATCCTGCTCGACGAGCCGACCAACCACCTCGACGCCGAGTCGGTGGCCTGGCTGGAGAAATTCCTCAACGACTTCCCGGGCACCATCATCGCGGTGACCCATGATCGCTACTTCCTCGACAACGTCGCCGGCTGGATCCTCGAACTGGATCGCGGCCACGGCATTCCCTGGCAGGGCAACTACTCGACCTGGCTGGAGCAGAAGGAAAAGCGCCTGGAGCAGGAGCAGAAGGCCGAGGACGCCCACACCAAGGCGATGAAGGAAGAGCTGGAATGGGTGCGCAAGAACCCGAAGGGCCGCCAGAGCAAGTCCAAGGCCCGCGTGCAGGCCTACGAAGAGCTAGCCTCGCAGGAATTCCAGAAGCGCGCCGAGACCAAGGAGCTGTACATCCCGCCCGGCCCGCGCCTGGGCGATCTGGTCGTGGAGGTCAACGGCGTCTCCAAGGGCTACAACGGCCGCACCCTGTACGAAGGCCTGACCTTCAAGGTGCCGCGCGGCGCCATCGTCGGCATCATCGGCGCCAACGGCCGCGGCAAGACCACTCTGTTCCGCATGCTGCTGGGCATGGAGCAGCCGGACTCCGGCACCATCCGCATCGGCGAAACGGTGAAGTTCGCCTACGTCGACCAGTCGCGCGACGCGCTGGACGGCGACAAGACCGTGTTCCAGGAGATCAGCGGCGGCAACGACATCATCCGCGCCGGCAGCTTCGAGATGCCCTCGCGCGCCTACATCGGTCGCTTCAACTTCAAGGGCGAGAGCCAGCAGAAGCGGATCAAGGACCTGTCCGGCGGCGAGCGCAACCGCCTGCACCTGGCCAAGCTGCTGCTGGCCGGCGGCAACGTGCTGCTGCTCGACGAACCGACCAACGACCTCGACGTGGAAACCCTGCGCGCCCTGGAAGAGGCGGTGCTGGGCTTCGCCGGCTGCGCCATGGTCATCTCGCACGACCGCTGGTTCCTCGACCGCGTCGCCACCCACATCCTGGCCTTCGAGGACAGCGGCGAGGTGGTGTTCCTGGAAGGCAACTACCGCGAATACGAGGACGATTTCCGCCGCCGCACCGGCTCCGAGCCGGGCGTGAACCGCCGCTCGCGTCACAAGAAGCTGGCGTAAACGCTGGAAAAGCGGCGCAAGGGGAAAAGTGACGCTTGTTTCAACAGTCCAGGGCATGGATGCCCTGGTCTTGCACTAGGATGTACAAACTCCGTACACAAAGAAAAAGCGGCATCTTGCGATGCCGCTTTTGAATGTACAGCGCCCCCGAACTAACGGCGAACGCTGTCCGCCCCTGATGCTTAAGTTAGGCAGGTGCAGGCTCCGCGCCTATCCCCTCGCTGGGGGGTAAGACGCGCCCGCGGCAGGCAAACTGTGCGCTATTTCTCACTTGAACCAACGCCTCCAGCAGCGTCGGGACAGTTGATGTCGAGATTACGCCGGTTCGGCTACCGCTCCCGCGCCGGACGCGGGTGCTTTACAGTAGCCGCACCTTTCGCCCGGTCCGCCTGGCTCGCTGGAGCGGCACGCCTGCGGCGGCCGGTGCGCGCCCTTTCCCAAGTTCCAGGAGCACTAGCCAAGCAATGGCCTCAGCCACTCCCGACTCTGCCCTTGCCTATCGCTGGCGTAGCGGTTCTCTGCAGCCGATCGCTTTTCCCTCGCACGCGCGTCTGGACCAGCTGCTCGGCATCGAGCGGCAGAAAGCCGAGCTGCTGCAGAACACGCGCCGCTTCGTCGACGGCCGCCCGGCCAACCACGCCCTGCTCACCGGCAGTCGCGGTACCGGCAAGTCCTCCCTGGTCAAGGCCCTGCTCGGCGAGTTCGGCGGCCAGGGATTGCGCCTGGTCGAGGTGCACCCGCACGATCTCACCGACCTGCCCGACGTGGTGGCACCGCTGCGCGAGCGCGCCGAGCGCTTCGTGCTCTACGTCGACGACTTCACCGTGGCGCAGAACGACCCGGCCCTGGCCGCGCTCAAGGCGGCGCTCGATGGCGGGATCGAGGAACCGCCTGACAACGTGCTGATCTACGCCACCAGCAACCGCCGCCACCTGATGCCCGAATACCGCAGCGAGAACGAAGAGTACCGCTTCGTCGACGGCGAGCTGCACCCGGGCGAGTCGGCCGAGGACAAGATCGCGCTGTCGGAGCGCTTCGGCCTGTGGCTGTCGTTCCCGCCGTTCGGTCAGGAGATGTACCTGGAGCTGGTGCGCCTGCACCTGCGGCGCCTCCGCCACACCGCCTGGGACGAAGAGACCGAGAAGGCCTGCCTGCGCTGGGCCCTGGCGCGGGCCTCGCGCTCCGGGCGCGTGGCGCAGCAGTTCGCCAGAAGCTGGGCAGGCCGGGAAAAAGCCGATTGACTCAGTGTCAATCGGCCCCGGCCTGCGCCCGGCCATGGATGGCCGGGCCGGACTCTCGAAGTGCGGAGAAGTCGCGGCAGGGATGCCAGGGAACTGCTGATCGCATGTAATCGCCTCTGGCGCGAACCCGGCCGCTTTGGCGTATTCATCTGTGCGCTGTACGGCAGCTGGCCTTTGCTGGCCGCGGCGCCGCACCAGTAAGATCGGTCCAAAGCGGACGGCACAGGGGAATCACGATGTCGGAGCAGGAAGCGGCCGCCCAGCCGGCGGCGGATGAGGCGCGGCAACTGGCCCTGGCGCTACGCCGGCGCGCCCCTTCGGATGGCTTCAAGCTGCTGCAGGACCAGCCGCGCCCGCTGGTGGCCGCGGCGCTGGCCGAGCTCGATGCATTGCCGCGCAAGGCCCTGCTGGAGCGCTTCAGCGAAACCGAGCGCGCCGCGCTGCGCGCCGTCGACGCGCGGCTGCATGCCCAGGCCGAGGCGGCGCAGGACCACCACTACCACCACGAGGACAGCGTCGGCGTGCTGATGCAGCCGGCGGACGCCGTGTTCCGGCTCGGCGCCGGCGTGACCGAGGTGGTGGAACGGGTGCGCGAGCTGGCCGCGGCGCACGTGCTGGTGATTTACGCCTATGTCGTCGACGGCCAGGACCGCTTGCAGGGCCTGCTGACCATGCGCGACCTGCTGCTGGCGAAGCCGCAGGCGAAGGTCGAGGACATCATGCTGGCGGCTCCGTTCGCGCTGCAGCCGCAGATGACGGTGGAGGACGCGATGCACGAGACCGCGCGCCGCCACTACCCGCTTTACCCGGTCTGCGACGAGGCCGGCGTGCTGCTCGGCACCGTGGCCGGCGCGGCGCTGTTCGAGGCGCGCGCCTACGAAATCAGCGCGCAGAGCGGCTTGATGGTCGGTGTCGACAGCGAGGAGCGGCTGCTCTCGCCCTGGCGGCGCAGCCTCAAGCTGCGCCATCCCTGGCTGCAGGTGAACCTGCTGACCGGGCTGGTGGTCGGCTTCATCGTCAGCCTGTTCAGCGGCACCCTGAGCCAGTTGGTAATCCTCACCGCCTTCCTGCCGATCCTGTCGAGCGTGGCCGGCAACACCGGTTGTCAGACCCTGGCGGTGACTCTGCGCGGGATCGCGCTGGACGAGTACCAAAGCGACAGCGCCGGCCCGCTGCTGCGCAAGGAACTGCTGCTGGGCCTGCTCAACGGCGCCATCATCGGCCTGGTGGCCGGCGTGGTCATGTACTTCTACGCCCGCGGCGAGCACGCCGCCCACCCGCTGCAGGCGGGGCTGGTGGTGATGGCGGCGATGACCGGCGCCTGCCTCACCGGCGGCCTCGCCGGGGTGGCGGTGCCCTCGCTGCTGCGCCGCTTCGGCGCCGACCCGGCCACCGCCTCCAGCATCTTCCTGACCACCACCACCGACATCGTCGGCATCAGCCTGTTCCTGGGGCTGGCCAGCATCATCCTTCTCTGAGGCGCTATGCTGGCCCATCGGCGGCTGCCGTCCCGCACGCCGCGCACCATAACCAGAGGGTGACCATGAAACCTCGCAGCAGGCTGTTCCTGCTTTGTTCCACCGCGCTGCTCGCGGCGTCCCTGCCGGTCCTCGCCGACACCAAGCCGGCGGACAATCCGCAGTGGACCGGATTCCTCAGTGACTACCAGGAAAGCTTCTTCGCCGCCGAACCGGCGCAGGCGGTCTACGCCGGGCGCCACGAATACGACGGCAAGCTGCCGGACTGGAGTGCCACCGGACTGGCCAAGGAAGCAGCCTGGTTCAAGGCCGAGCAGAAGCAGGCGCTGGCCTTCAAGCCGGCCGCGCTGTCGCCGCAGCAGCGCTTCGAGCGCGAATACCTG
>CAYWPB010000271.1:0-5718 GCA_964458725.1 uncultured Nevskia sp.
CCGCAGGCCGCGGCCGAACTGCAGGGGTTTGCGGGGTCAATGGCCTTGTTTGCGAGCCGGGGGTAGGCGAAGTTGCGGAGCCCCCTTCCACTCCCGTTCGGGCCGAGTCGCGCCGCAGGCGCGTATCGAGGCCGCGTGCACTCCCTCGATACGCCTGACTGCGTCAGGCGACCCGGGACGAACGGCCGCCGCCACATCAAGGCCCACGAAACGGAATAAGCCGTGGCCACCACCGACCACCGCCGCGAAGAAGCCGCCTACGCCGCCGTGCTGGCCGAGCTGCGCAATGGCGTGCGCGATGAGCCGCTGATGGCCAAGGCCTACGCCGAAGCCAACGGCGACGACAACAAGGCCCGCGCCAGCTACCTGCGCTGGCGCGCCGCCAAGCTGCTGGACGCCGCCGAGCGCGAGCACCGGCGTCAGTGGGCTCCGCCGCAGCCAACACCACCTCGCGGGCTCCGCACCCGCTGGATACCGCGGCGCTCCTGGAGCCATCCGCGGGCCTACGACTTCCTGGTGATCGCCGCGGTGGCGGTCGCGCTGTTCCTGTTCAACAGCGACGTGCACCGGGCGGTGGTGCTGGCGGCGCGGAGTCTGGGGTGGCGGTAGAGACCCATTCCCGCCACTCCCGTTCGGACCGAGTAGATCCGAAGGATCGTATCGAGGCCTCGGCGGTGTCCCGACTAAATTGCAGAGTAGGCCGCAGGGCGGATTAGCTCCGCCAATCCGCCCGCGCCCGCTCAGGCTAACCAGTTATCCTCACCCCATCCCTGCTCAGAAGTCTCAACAAAGAAATTACACCTTGAACCTGACCCTGTTCGGCGCCAGCGGCGCCCTGGGCGGCGAATGCCTGCGGCAAGCGCTGGAAGCCGGCCACCGGGTGACGGCCCTGCTGCGCAGCCCCGACAAGCTGCCGGCCGACTTGCGCGAGCGCATCACCGTGGTCCAGGGGGACGCCCTGAACCTGGCGGACGTCCGCTCGGCCCTGCCGGCCGGAACCGAGGCCATCCTGTTCGCCATCGGCGTCGACGAAAAGACCTCGCCGCCGGATCTGTGCACCGATGCCACCCGGCACATCCTGCAGGTGATGCGCGAACAGCGGATTCCGCGCCTGGTATGGTGCGGCGGCGGCAGCAGCCTGCTGCCGGAAGACCCGCTGACCTTCGGCACCCGCTTCGTGCGCTGGTATGGCGAAACCTTCCTCAAGCACCGGCACGACGACAAGGTCCATCAGCTGGAGCTGCTAGATGCCAACCGGGACCTGGCCTGGATCGGCATCCGCCCCCTGCAGATGAAGCCTGGCCCCAGGAGGGGGCAGTATCGCCTGGGCTATGACCGGTTCAGCGGCCTGTCGAAGATCAACTTCGCCGACTGCGCCCACGCCATGATCGGGATGCTGAGCGACGACACCTGGGTGGGCAAGGCGCCGATTGTTCAGTATTGAGGCCGCGGCATCGCCAGATGCCGCCACGATCGCTTCCTACATTAAGACGCGGTTCAGCCACCGCGGTCCATTCTGGGCTCACCGGCGGAGCCCATCCGCCCATATGAGGGGTCCAGGCTGTGTCGACTGTTGCCGATGTGACGCACCTCACATCCCAGGTGAGCCCACAGGGCCCGGTCACGGGTACCATCGAGTCCGTCGCGCTCGTCCATCCGCCCAAAATGCACGCTGGTCGCTTAGGTCATTTTCCCCACTTCAGGTCAACCCGATCAGGGCGTTAGCCTTACATCGGGCGAGGAGGAAGCCATGGACTTTGGACTCGGCGAGAAGGAACTGATGGTGCTCCAGAACATCGCGGCGGGACGCGACCCGTTCTGCTGCTGCCAGGTGAAGGGCGACTTCGGCCAGTGCATGCTGACCCTGGCCGCCCTCAGGCGCGCCGGCCTCATCGACCACCACGACCACCTCACCGACGCCGGCCGCGGGGCCCTGGTCAATATCGCGGCCTGAGCCTCAGCCGCGCTGCCCCAGCGACTTCAGCGCTGCCGCCAGCGCCCCCTCCAGCAAGCCGATGGCCGAGCTGCCCATATGGCCGGCGACGCCGGAACAGGCGGCCGCCAGTTCCACCGACCAGCCGGCTTCGCGCAGCAGGATGAACGCCATCAGTCCGGCGAAGGCGGAGATCAGGATCTCGGCGCCGAAGCGCCACCAGGCGAAGCGCCGGCCGCGCAACACCTTCTGCAGGTAGGCGACGCAGCCGCCCCACCCCGCCAAAAAGATCGCCACCAGCCAAACCGTGGGCGAATCCTTCATGCGTGACTCGCCGGCGCCGCGCCGCGGATCTTCTCCACCGTGCGCAGGCCGCCCAGGCCCAGCATGCCGAGCAGCACTGGCATCATCGCCCCCGTGTCCAGGCTCGGCAGGGCGCGGACATCGAAGCCGCTGTTCGCCACCTTGACCCAGAACGCGGCGAAAGGCTGCAGCACGAAACTCCAGGCGAAGGCCGAGCCGCAGACCCAGCCAATGAAGGGCCGCCAGCCCGCGACGAACAGGCTGCCGCTGGCCGCCTCCTGTTTGTTGACCTCCAGTTGCGCCCGCGCGTTGTCCCAGGCCGCCTGCTCCTCCTGCAGCTGCCCCTGCTGTTGCGCCAGGGCAAGAGCGGCTTTGGCCTGGTCCGCCTGGGTTTTATCGGGGAAGATTTTGTCGATGATTTTGGCGCCGAAGTCGAACAGCGACCCCAGGCCGCTAATGTCCAGTCCCATTTTTTTCTCCGGTAGAAATGAAAAAGCCCGCCGGGTGGCGGGCTTGTGCGGATGCTGGTGTGTGGCGACGGGCATTCCGGCCCCGACGGGCCGGCCCTACGCGAGCTGATGCAGCGCGCGCTCCATTTTCTTGTAAGCAGTCAGGAATTCAGCAATGTGGCTGGGCAAAGCCGGCAGCAGGGAAATGTACCTGCGCACATCGGCAGCCATCATTTGATCAGGGTCTCGAATGGTCAAAAAAACCAGGCGCAACAATTCGACACTGCTCATGCCCTGCTTAAGCCACCAGTGAAATGCCCCGTTTCGATGATGCTCCGACGCCATCTCGTTCCCGGGTTCATAAGCGGCCAGTTGCTTTTCATACAGGATGTCCGGATACATCTCCCAGTATCGCCATTCGACCGGGAAGTGCATCCTTCTGAGAAACTGCAATTTCGTCATGTCTCGTCATCCGACTGCGTCATCATTCAGCCTCGACAGGACACGCGCCACGCGGGCTAAACGGTCGGCCCGCCAGAAGCGGAGCTGTCCGCTTGAGCACTTGATCGGGTCTCGAACTTCTTGAACAGCCGTTCACACCAGCACCATGTGCTGACGCCGAAGAAGAGTCCCGCCGCGCCCCAAACAACCACCGTCTCGATGAAATAGCCAGGCCGGGGATGGATGTGGCCAGACAACACCGGTCCGAGCCCCATGATTCCGAACATGGGCAAGCCCCAGCCCACGACTCCGTTCATCAGAACAAAGTGCTTTTTGCCCTTGCCCCGTAACGTGGCCCAGCGCGCATGTTGCTTGGCCGACCACCACCAGGGGTACTTGTTCATATCGCGCAAGGCCTTCATCGTCAGCCTTACAGCCTCAGAGATCCTTCAGCAGAGGATCGTCGCCGGCATACTTGTGATAGCGACTGCCCTTGTACACATCGGGACCGAGCCGCTGCAGCGGCTCGTAGTCAATATAGCTCTTGAACTTGCCGTTGTTGAACAGCAGCAAGTCGAGCGTGACATAGTTCTGCTTCGCTTGCTGCATGAAGTGCAGGGCCACTTCCTTCATCAACTCCCGTACATTCGGCGGAAGCCGGACATCCTTTTTCTGCGCCTTGCCGAACAAGGGCTTCATCACAGCGATGCAGATGCTGCTGGTTCCGATCTGGTCCGGGGTATCCAGCGTCTCAAAGCCGAGAAAGATGCGCTTCCATCCCGGCGGGGCAGCCTGAGCCAGCAGGGACGCCACCTGGTTCAGTTGCTCCCCAGCTTCATCTAGTCTCATGGGCCCTCTCTAGTGCTTGTTGTCGAAGGTCGTTTCGTCGAAATTCCCGCTGTTGACCCGGTGCCGCACCACGATCCGGTCGGGTCTTCGCGACAGGTTTCCAGGATCGTACTGGGGCTCGACCTGGAAGAATACCCGGTCGTCCGGATTTGACGACAGCGATCGCAATTTTCTCTCCCACTGAGCGTAAGCGCCCTGATTCAGACTGGCCAGCCCATCCGCCAACCTCCTGCCATTTCCCGGCACGACGGAAAGGAGCGAGGTGGGAGCCCCGGCAGAATCCGGAACCAGATGAAAGCCGACATCGGTATCGTAACCACTGTAACCGATACGGCGTTGCAGACCCAGATCGTTTCTGCCGGCGGGATTGTTGACGAACTCCCCCTCGATCAGGCGGGGGCGCGTCAGATGATCCGTGTGGTAGGTGTGCCCGTTGTACTCATAGGCCGCGTTACGCACCGGATCATTCGCCTCGGCCAGGAAGTCCTCCAGCCTGGTGAACCTGGCAGGCGCGCTGCTTGCCGCCTGCAGGTCCCGATACAAGCCGACTCCGGCTTTTCCCGCATCGGCCACCAGTCCGCCCGCGCCGGTCGTGGCGGCCGCTTCCGCCACCGGGGCCGTTCTCTGCCCAAACTTGTAGGGATCGTCTTCGTCCGCGGCCTGCTGCAGGCTGTGCAGGTATTCGGGAACGGCCTTGAGCCGCTGCCAATTGCGCGCCGTGGCCTCGCTGTCGAGTAGCGCCGGCATGCTGTAGTCGTACGCCAGCTGGGGAATGCCCTTGACGCTGTTCCAAACGAAGCCGAGTGGATGGCTGAGGAATTCGCCCGCGTCGTTCCTCATCTGGTCGAACGCGCCGTGGTAGACCTCAGCCAGGCCCTTCACGCCGTCCATCTTCCGGTGCGGGTTGCCGTAGTAGATGGCCTGCCCAACATCCTTCGCCCATTCCGCGGGCGAGCGGTCGTAGGCCACGCTGCCGCGGCTGGCATCGCCGATCCGCTCGAAATATCCGCGGTGGTCGGAATTGTCAGTGAGCGGCAAACCAGTGCCGGGACTGGATGTGGCGTCCGTGGCAGGTGGTGCCAGGCCCGCCGCTGTTTGATCCCCATTGTCGCCGCTCACGGCAGGAACACCCGTTGCCCGCTTGCCGGCGGCACGATCTGCAGATGACACCAGCCCGGCGTGGTGCTGGGCGATTCTTGCCACAGGCCGAGTTCTTCCAGCACCTGACTGTTATCGACACACCACTGATCGATACGCCCATCGACATCGTGCAGGTCGCAGGCCAGCGCAAGCATGTGCTTGCTGTGGCGCGCGGCGCCGCGGGTGGCGGCGTTGAGGGCCGGCGGGCGCCAGCCGCTGTTGACGTGGCCGTCGAAACCGGAGCGCTGGAGGAAGCGGTTGATGCGACCGACGGTGGCGATGGCGTTGGCGGCGATCTCGTCGGTGTAGTCGGCGTGGTAGCTGGTGTCACGACCCATGAGGTACTCGGGCAAGGTGATGAGGCGCATGGGAGTTCTCCATGAGTCAGACGCGGAATTCGGGAAAGGCCTGCTGTTCCCTCTCCCGCGTGCGGGAGAGGGTGGCCCGTCAGGGTCGGGAGAGGGGCCGTAAACGTCCGGGTGTTACGGCCCCTCTCCCCCTGCCCCTCTCCCGCTCGCGGGAGAGGGGAGAAAACGCACTCAGGCGTGCGTGACGATCACGGCGAAGCCGGCGCCGCCAACTCCGCCCGCGGCCGCGGTGCCG
>CAYWPB010000272.1:0-5710 GCA_964458725.1 uncultured Nevskia sp.
TTTGAAGCGGCCCGGCCAGGCCGATAGGCTGCGGCCTCCGTGAACGCCTCGCCTCCGCCGTCTGCCCAGTGCGCCCTGCGCCACCCGCGTGTCCGCCCGGATTGGTCGAGTTGACGGTGAAGCCGAGCGGATTGCCGTTGTTGGGCAGATCCTTGTTGACGCCGGACGCGGTCCAGCGGAACACGCCATCCGGGTTGTAGCGCCGGGTGGCCATGGCCTGGAAGCCCCACTGGCCGAAGTTGCCCTTCAGGCGCAGACCGTAGCTCAGCTTGCTCCACTTGTCGTAGCCGCCCTCGGCATAGCGGTCATGCACGGTGAACTGCACCGGAATGATGTTGTACTGCGTGTTCGGGTTGCCGTAGACGGTGGGCTGGAACTTCTGCACATAGCCATCGGCGAGGATATCGTCGGTGACCTGGTAGCCGATACGCGCACCGACTGAGGGCACGCGCTTGTCGGAGTACTCCTCCTGCGCGTAGTCGAGCACCGAATGGCGGCGCAGGTCGAGACCGTCGACCACGTCAAGCACGCGGAAGAAGATCGCCTGGCCCCAGGCGATGGACTGGTTGCCAACGCGCACATTCAGCGGGCCGCGGTTGTAGTCGAAGATCATGGTCGGGAAATAGACCAGATAGTTCGGCCCCGCCCACTCCAGCGGATTCGGGTGCTTGCGGCCGTCGACCCGGTACTGGAAGTAGTTGGGCGCGCCGCCGTACAGGGCCGGATCGCCACCGGTGATGCCGCCATTGATGTTGGCCAGGTCGCCGCCATTGAAATCGCTGTAATGCCCCATGTCGCCGAGGGCACGCAGGCGGGCGATGAACTTGAGGTCGTTGGTGAGCTTGACGCCCAGTTCGCCTTCAGCGCGCAGCACGTGCCAGTTGAAGACGTTGTTGGCCGGGGCGACCGGACGCTGCGCCGAGTTGGCCAGCAGATCCAGCCGCACCGAGTCCCATTGGGTCAGGTTGGGCACGCCATTGATGATGGGTGCCAGCGCAGGGACAACCTGGCCGAGAGTATTGCCAAGTATCGTGTTGGCCGAGTTCGGCGGCAGGTAGGGCGTGCGCAGCACCGAGATGCTATCGTAGGGATTGCCGCGCTGATTGTTGGGGTTTTCCTTGTCGGAGGTCTTGATCGACACCTCCGGCCGGATGAAACCGCCGAAGCTCACGTCCATGTCGTGGAACCAGCCGCCGCCGCTGCCGTCCGAGGACTCGGCCGGCGCAGCGCTGGCGTCAGCTGCCGGCGCTGCACTGGCGTCAGCCGTCGGCGGGGCGCTGGTGTCGGCCGCAGGAACTGCGCTGGTGTCAGCCGGCGGTGCGGCGCCGGAATTGTCCTGTGCGCCCGCGGTTCCGCTCATCAGCACCAGGCTCAAGGCCAACAGTTCGAGTTTCTTTCCTTTGCCCACGGCAATCTCCCCTGAACAGTTTTAAGTGTCTGCTACCGCCCCAGTTCCGGCCGCCCCTCAATTAGCGACCTGAACGATCTCGCCGGCATGGCCGACTACCAGCAGGGGCTGCCCGGCCGCCTCACCGCCGGCCGTACCCTGATACCACGTGGTATTGATCTCCTCGCTGCTCAGATGCGTCCAGGTCTGCCCGGCGTCGCGACTGAGCAGCATGTCGTGCATGCCGGTGACCACCACCCGGCCATCGGCTGCGGTATGCACGCCGAGCAGGATGGCGCCGGTGCCGGCCTGGACGTCGCTCCAGGTGGCACCGCGGTCGGTGCTGCGCAGCACCACGCCGTTCTGCCCCACCGCCCAGGCGGTACCGCCCGCACCCAGTTCCATCGCGAACAACGAGGCATCGCCCTTGTGCAAAGTCTTCCAGGTCTTGCCGCCGTCGGCACTGCGCAGGATCAGGCCGAACTCGCCGCACAGGGTGATCACACCCTTGTCGTCGAGATCGACGTCATACAGGTGCGGCTGCTCGCCGTTCTGGGCGTAGCCGTTCCAGTCCGGCGCGATCGAGGCCCAGGTCTTGCCGCCATCGGTCGAGCGCAGCACTGTGCCGAAGGCGCCGACCGTCACCGCTTCGCCGCCGGCGTTGACGCTGATGCCGAAGAGGCGGTTGGTGGTGCCGGCGTCGGCCTTGGTCCATTTGCCGGCGTCGTCCATCACCAGAATGGTCCCCATCTGCCCGACCGCCACGGCGTGCCCCTGGCGCACCGAGACCCCGAACAGGGACAACGGCGTCGGCGCCGGCGCCACCGCCTTCCAGGTCATGCCGGCATCGCCGCTCTCGAGGATCGCACCCGCTGCGCCGACGGCGATGCTGGCCTTGCCGTAAGTGGATACCGCGAACAGGGCCTGGTGAGCCGTGCCGGTGACCAGCGAGGTCACCGGCGCGGCCGCGCCCGCCATGCCGGCGAGCAGCAGGCCGGCGCCTGCCAGGACGCCGGCCCAGCCCATGCGCTTCGGACTCACGCCTGACCCAGGCGCGTGATGGCCTGGTTGGTGAGGTACTTGTTGTAGACGTCCACGCCGTTGTCCGACAGCAGCGACTTGTAACCGCCGGTGGTGGACTGGGTGTGGGTGACGCGGCTCATGCGGTTGGCCTGGATGTCGTGGGACAGCACGTAGGTCCAGCTCCACTCGGAGTTGCCCTTCGGATCTTTGACGATGGCCGCGCCGTCCTGGTAACGCGACCAGCCGGGCTCGAAGGACTTCCAGATGTCGCCGCGGCGATCGAAGGTGATGTAAGCGACGAACTGCTGGTTGCGCACATCGATCCAGACGCGCTTCTTGCCGACTGGGGCGCGGGGATAACCGGTGGGTTCGGCTTCCAGGATGATGCACTCCGGGCACATCGAGAAGTTGGCGTCGAGGAAGGTCTGGCCCTTGGGGCCGCCATGGACGCCGATTTCCCAGTTGTTCTTGGAACCGTGCCAGTTCTGGCTGACGGCACCGAGCATAGGGGCGCGGCCAACGATCTTGTAGTTGCCCCAGGTGAGCATCGGGTCGCCGGCGGCCCAGGCGTCGGTGAGGAACCAGGTGATGCCCGGCAGCAGCGGCTCGAAACGCTGGTTGGTGGGGAACTGGCGCACGCGCTTGAACGCCGGCAGGTAGCCGTACAGGTCCGGGAACTTGTGCTGGTCGTAGTACCAGGTGCTCAGGAACGAGGAGCCGGAAATGTCCTGCGGCGCGGTGAACCACACCGATTGCAGGCGCAGCAGATCCTTCTTGTTCTGGAAGCTGCTGCCGTCGACGCGGGCATTGGCCTGGAGCTCGGCCCAGACAAAGTCGTACTGATAGGCCTGGCTGCCATCAGGGGCGATGTCCCACTGGCGGATGGCGTACTGGCAGTAGTCGTGCCGGCCCCAGGACAAGGTCAGATTGGCGATGGCTTCCTCAGGTGTCTTCGGCTCGGCGAACGGCAGGCCGCCGATCCAGGGGTTGCCGGAGCTGGCTTCGACGATGTTGCCGTCGGCGGCGAGCTTGGCCTTGCCCTTGTTCTTCAGGCTGACTTCGAGGAAGGCCATCGGATACAGCAGGGTCGGATCCTTGACGGTGGGGACGATGTTGATCTTGCGCCCCATTTCCTTGACCTGCTTGAAGGTGATGGGATCGAGCAGATCCTTGACGGCATCGACGTTGGCCGCGGTCAGGACGTCGCCGGTCTTGACCTTGCCCTTGGTGTACATCTCCACCGAGGTCAGTTCGTCGGGATAGGCCTTGCTCATGTCGCCACTGGCGATGGTCGGCCACAGCGGGGCCAGCACGCCTGCACCCGCGCCCAGCGCCGCCTTCTGCAGCAGGGCGCGACGGCCGTAGTCCACATCGTATTTACGGATACGCATTTTGATTCACTCCTCCTGGGCACAAGCAGGGACAACTACCGGCATGAGCCGCTGGGCTGACGACGGCGTATGGGACAGATGGTCAATCATTTGGCACCCGCCAGCGGCGTGTCGCCGAAATCGGTGCTTGCCGTGAACTGCGACAGGTCGACACCCTCACCCACGAACAGATCCTTGCGGGCGACGAACTGCGGCTTCACCAGCCATACCAGCAGCGGCAGCGCCACCAGGGCCAGCACCATGTTGATCAGCATGGTCAGCACCAGCAGCAGACCCATGTCGGCCATGAACTTCAGGCCTGACATGAAGTACCAGGGCAGAATGCCGATCAGCATGATGGTGGCGGTGAACATGATCGCCTTGCCGGTAGTGGTCAGCGAGGCGACGATGGTCTTGCCCCAGTCGTGGTTCTGCGCGTGGTATTCCTCGCAGATGCGCGACAGCAGGTAGATGCCGTAGTCGATGCCGACGCCGACGCCGATCGCCGCGACCAGCAGGGAATTGATGTCCAGGCCGATGTGCATCAGGTGCATCGAGGCCTGGATGATGAAGTTGGCCAGATTCACCGGGATCAGCAGAATGAAGCCGGCGACGAACGAACGATAAGCCAGGCTGCAACCCAGCAGGATCACCAGGTTGAGGCAGCCGATGATGGTCCAGTGGTACTCGTGCACTACGTTGTTCATCGCCTGCTGCAGGGCGATGGTGCCGGTACCCAGACGCACGCGGAACTTGTCGTGGTCCAGGCCGACCAGCCCGACCGCGGTCCTGGCCGCTTTCAGCGCCGCGTCCACCGTCTCCTGCTTGTTGTCCTTATACCAGAGCGAAACAGTGGAGTTCTCCTGGTCAAAGTCGATGACGTGGGAGAAAGCCTTGGAGCTGGTGCCCATGGTCACGGCGGTGGCCGCCGCATTGGTGGAAGTGTTGTCCGGATCGATCGGCAGCCATTTCGGGTTGCCACCGGCGAACAGGCGGTTGCCCTCCATCAGGTAGTCGGCGAAGGACAGAGTGGCGCGCGGTGGCGCATCACCCTGCTCCATCAACCCCTGCAGGCGCATCATGGTCATCACCGTGTCGGCCTGGCGCGCGACGCGCTGCGGATCCTGCTGGTCCTTGGCCTCCAGCACCACCTCAAGCGTGTTCACGCCGGGGAAGTGGCTGTTGATCTCGCGCACCGCCTGGTTGAACTCGGAGTTCGGCCACAGCAGGTTGCTGCCCTCCACCGGGTTGCCGATCTTGATCTGCAACGCGGTATACACCGCGAAGACGGTGATGACGGCGACGATCAGAGTGGTGACGTTGGCGACCTTGCCGTAAGACAGGTGGGCGATGCCGCGCAGCAGGCCGCCGAAGGCGCGGTGGAAGCCGGTGGTAGCGCCCTTGCCGACCAGGCGGTCGACGTTCTTCGGCGCCGGCAGCGAAGCCAGTAGCAGCGAGATCAGGATCACGCCGGTGGGGATCAGCCAGATCGCCCAGAAACCGCAGAACAGGGCGAAGCGCTGCATCGCCGGAATCGGCGCGAGGGCGATCAGGAAGATGCCGACGATGTCGGTGAAGATGCCCAGTACCGACGGCGCCATCATCACGCCCATGGTGATCTCGGCCGCCTTGACGCGATCCTTCACGTGCGAATAGATCTCGTAGTAGCGTTCGGTGAACTGCACGCAATGCGAGAACGATCGCGCCACCAGCAGCAATGGCACCACCATCAGCAGCGGCTCGATCGGCGACTTGAGCCAGCCGACGAAGCCGAAACCCCAGATCGCCGCGACCAGGCTGGTGACGATCGGCGTGACAATGCCGACGGTGTTGCGCATGTACAGGGCCAGCGCCAGCACCAGCGCGCCAAGCGTCACGGCGAAGATCATGTAGGTCTGCGACTCGTAGGCGTAGACCCAGCCGGTCAGCG
>CAYWPB010000273.1:0-5703 GCA_964458725.1 uncultured Nevskia sp.
CAGCTCGCGCGCGGCGGCGGCGGCGGCGCGCTGTTCCTGCGCGATATGGTGCTGGCGGCGGCGGTCGCCGATGTGGCGCAGGCGCTCGGCCAGCTCGCGCGCCGAAGTCAGGCGATGCTCGGGAGCGCCGCTGGCGGCGTCGGCGATGTCCTGGCGCAACAGCTCGTCGATGATCTCGCGCTCCCAGCCCGCGGCGAGCGGCCGGCGCAGGTCGCCGACGGCGAGCTGGTAAAGCATCACTCCCAGCGCGTAGAGGTCGGACTGCACCGTGGGCGAATGACCCAGCAGCAGCTCCGGCGCCAGATACAGGGGTGTGCCGCTCACCGCCTGCCCCGGCACCGCCGTGGCCATGCGGGTGATGCCCCATTCAGCCAGGCGCACTGGATCGGTCAAGGTGCCGCTGCCGAAATCGGTGAGGCGGACGCGCGACTGGCCGTCGGCGCTCTCATATACAAGGACATTGTCCGGCTTCAGGTCCTTGTGCAGCACGCCGACCGAGTGCGCCATCGATACCGCCTCGGCCACCTGGGCCAGCAGCTCCAGGCGCAGTGCCAGCGGCACCTCGGCGATGCCGCCGCGGCTCTCCAGCCAGGCTGACAGGTTGAGGCCGCCGTACTCGCACTCGATGAAGAACGGCGGCTTGTCGAAGCCCCAGTCCAGCACCCGCACCAGGTCGTCGCGGCCTTCCAGGGTCTGCTGCAGCACCCGCGACAATGCCGCCTCGCGCTTGAGCGAGGACAGGCGCTGGCCGTCAGGGCTGAACTTGAAGACGCGGCGTTCCTCGCCGCCGGCCACCGGCGCCGCCAGCCAGACCTCGCTGCCCGGGGTGACACCCAACTCCTTTTCCAGCACCCAGCCGGGGCGGCCCGGCACCGGGTCGCCGGGCCTGACCCCGAGGCGGGCCGCCGGACGGACGGACGGCTCGCGCCGGACCACCGGAACCGCCAGGCGGTAACCCACCTTGTAGCTGGTGACGATGATCGACTGGGCGTCGTCGCGCAGCGCCTTGCGCAGCTTGCCGATGGCGTTGCTCAGCGCGTTCTCGCTCAGGTAGGCATGGCCCCAGACCGACTGCAGCAGCTCCTCCTTGGTCACCGTCTCCCCAGCGTGGCGCAGCAGGCACAGCAGGATCTCCAGCGGCCGCGGCTCCAGGTCCACCACCTCGCCGGCCACGCGCAATTCCCATTTCAGCTCGTCGAATTCCGCGCCGGCGAATTTCCAAACCGCCGCGACCGCTCCGCTGTCCTTCAAATTCTCTTTTTCATTCATGTACTTATTAAGTCACCCACATCGTGGGAATTTCGTGTGGAGTTTGCCCTGCTCCGCGCCAGTCAGACCGCCGACACTCCCGCCCGCCGTTGCCGTGGCAGCGCTCCGCGTTTGCCCGCGTGGGCCACCCGGCGGCCCGCCTGCCAGGCACTGCACAGAGCCAGTTCCGGAACTTCATGTCGCGATTTTCGCTGCGGTACCCGTTCTTCATCATCGTCGCCTGCCTGATCACTGCCGTCATGGGCGTGACCGGGTTGTTGAAGCTGCCCGTAGACCTGTTCCCTGAAGTAAAGATTCCGATCGTAGTCGTCGCCACCTTCTACAACGGCATGCCGCCGGAGGAGGTGGAAAACAAAATTACCGGACCGTTCGAGCGGTTTTTCACCCTCGGCAGCGGCATCGAGCATATCGAATCGCGCTCCCTGCCCGGCGTCAGCCTGATCAAGATCTTCTTCCAGCCAGGCACCGATCCCAGCGCCGCCCTGTCGTCGGTGTCGAACCTGGCGATGGCCGATCTGCGGCGCCTGCCGCCGGGCACCCTGCCTCCGGTCATCCTCAAGTTCGACGCCTCCAGCATGCCGGTGTGCCTGATCACGCTCAAGGGTGAGGGCCTGAGCGAGGCCCGGCTGCGCGACCTGGCGCAGTACGACGTGCGCAACCAGGTGGCCAGCGTTCCGGGTGCCTCAGTGCCGCAGCCTTTCGGCGGCCGCTATCGCCAGATCATGGTCTACGTCGACCCGCTCAAGCTGCAAGCGCATCAGCTCAGCGTGATGGACGTGGTGCGCTCGGTCAACGATTCCAACCTGATCCTGCCGGCCGGCGACGTGGTGATCGGTCCGTACGATTACGCGCTTTACACCAACAGCCAGGTCGACTCGATGCAGGACCTGGACAACATCCCGCTCAAGACGGTGGAGAACGCGCCGGTACTGATCGGCGACGTCGGCCAGGCCAAGGACGCCAGCGCGATCCAGAACAGCCTGGTGCGCATCGACGGCCAGCGCTCGGTCTACCTGCCGGTGCTCAAGCAAGGCGGCGACGCCAACACCATCGCCGTGGTCGACGGCATCCGCGACGCGGTCGGCAAGCTGGTGGACATCCCGAAGCAGCTGATCACCAAGGTGGTGTTCGACCAGTCGGTGTTCGTCAAGACTGCGATCCGCAACCTGCTGCACGAAGCCGGCATCGGAATGCTGCTGACCGGCCTGATGATCCTGGTGTTCCTCGGCAACTTCAAGGCGACGCTGGCGGTGTTCCTGTCGATCCCGCTGTCGGCGCTGGCCACCTTCTTCGTGCTGTCGCTGGGCGACAGCACGGTCAACACCATGGTGCTGGGCGGCCTGGCCCTGGCTTTCTCGCGCCTGATCGACAACTCGGTGGTGGTGCTGGAGAACATCTTCCGCCACCTCGAGCTCGGCGCTACGCCGGAACAGGCGGCGGAGGTCGGCGGCCGCGAAGTGGCGCTGCCGGTGCTGGCCTCGACCCTGACCACCGCCATCGTGTTCTTCCCGGTGACCCTGCTCGCCGGCGTCAGCAAATTCCTGTTCTCGGCCATGGCACTGTCGGTGGTGATCTCGCTGTTCGCCTCCTACGTCGTCGCCATGACGGTGGTGCCGCTGTTCTGCGCGCGCCTGATCAAGCCCTCCGACGTGCTCGCCCACGACCTTTCCGGCCATCCGCCGGACGGGCACGAACCGGCCGCGGCCGAGTCCGGCAGCGGCGGCGGCTGGATCGGCCGCTTCAACCGCTGGTTCAACCATCGCTTCCAGCGGTTTCTCGGCCGCTACCGCAACAGCCTGCTGCTGGCGCTGGCGCGCCCGGTGCGCAGTCTGCTGCTGATCCTGGGTGTAGCCACGGTGCTGCTCGGCGTGTTCCCGCTGCTGGGCTTCTCCTACTTCCCACGCACCGATCCGGGCCAGTTCCTGATCAACGTCAAGGCGCCCACCGGCACCAGCATGGAAGGCAGCAACACGATCGTCTCGCAGATCGAGGACATCGTGCGCAAGCAGGTCAAGCCGGAAGACCTCGACCTGGTGCTGTCGAATATCGGCTCCACTCCCGGCTTTTCCTCGCTGTACACGCCGAACTCGGCCTCGCACACCGCCTTTGTCCAGGTCGGCCTGAAGCAGGGCCATGAAGTCTCCAGCTACGAGTACATGGACCGGGTGCGCACTGAGCTGCACCGCGAACTGCCGCAGGTGAAGAGCTACTTCCAGTCCGGCGGCCTGGTCGACGCGGTGCTCAACCTGGGCCTGCCGACGCCGATCGACGTGCAGGTCAGCGGCAAGGACCTGCCGGCGGTGCACCAGGTGGCGGAGGAGCTGGCGCGACAGATCCATGCCCTCTCCGGCGTCAGCGACACGCTGGTGCCGCAGGACGTCGACGCGCCGGCGCTGTATGTCGACGTCGACCGGGTCAAGGCGGCTCAGCTTGGCCTGAGCGAAAAGGAGGTGGTGGCCAACATCATCACCGCGCTGAACTCCAACGCCATGATCGCGCCGGGTTACTGGATCGACCCGAAGAGCGGCAATGCGTACCTGCTGACAGTGCAGTACCCGGAAAACCGCATCCACAATCAGATCGACCTGCGCCAGATCCCGCTGCGCTCGAGGGACGGCAAGCAGGACACCACGCTCGACGCGGTGGCCAGGCTGAGGCCGGTGCAGGCGCCGACCGAGATCGATCACTATCAGCTGCGCAAGGTGGTCGACGTCTATATCGCCACATCGCACGAAGACCTATCGCGGGTCGAGGCGCAGGTGCGCCGGATCGTCGCCTCCACCACCCTGCCGGAAGGCATCCGCGTGCAGCTTCACGGCTCGGTGAAGAGCATGGACACCTCGTTCCGCAGCTTCGCCACCGGCCTGATCCTGTCGACCCTGCTGGTCTACCTGATCCTGGTCGCGCAGTTCGCCTCGTTCAGGGACCCGTTGCTGATCCTGCTGGCCATCCCCACTGGCCTCACCGGCGTGGTGCTGACCCTGTGGCTCACCGGCACCACGCTCAACGTCATGTCGCTGATGGGCGTGCTGATGATGGTCGGCATCGTCGTCTCCAACAGCATTCTGATCGTCGAGTTCACGCGCAGCCTGATGCGCGAGGGCCGGCCGCTGCGGGAGGCGCTGGTCGAGGCCTGCCAGGCGCGGATGCGGCCGATCCTGATGACCTCGCTCGCCACCATCATCGGCCTGATCCCGATGGCGCTCAAGCTCGGCGAAGGCAGCGAGGCCTACGCGCCGCTGGCGCGCGCCATCATCGGCGGCCTGACCCTGTCGGTCGCCACCACCGTGTTCGTGGTTCCGGCCGCCTACTACCTGGCCTATCGCAAGCAGGCTCCAACGGAGGCCGCGCTGTGAGCCGGGTCCTTGCAATCCTGTTGCTGATGCTCCCGGCCGCGGTCCTGGCCGAGGACGCGACGCCGCCGGCGCAGGAAACGGTGCTGACCCTGGACGACGCCCGCGAGCAGGCGCTGGCGCACAACCCCGAGCTGCTGTCGGGGGCGCGCGACGTCGGCATCGCCCGCGAGAATCTCGACATCGCCCGGTCCGCGTACCTGCCGAGCCTGGAGGCCGATGTCACCGCCGCCGGCTCGAGGGGTTATGGCCGCCGCGACGGTGCGCCCTCGACCAATCTAGACCCGCGTCTGGCCGCCGGCGCCATCAACGCCCCCAGCGTCTACGACCGCGCCGCCGCAGGCATCACTGTCAGCCAGAAGCTGACCGACTTCGGCCGCACCAGCAGCCTGGTCGGCAGCGCGCGCTCGGCCCTGGAATCGGAGCAGGACCGCTATGAGGACAGCCGCCAACGCCTGCTGTTGCAGGTCACCGACCACTACTTCGCCGCGCGTGCGGCGCAGACTGCGGTGAACGCGACGCAGAAGATGCTGCGGGAGCGTTCGCTGATGCTGGAACAGATCGGCCTGCTGCAGAAAAACAAGCTCAAGTCCGAGCTGGACGTGGGCTTCGCCAGTGTTAGCGTCGATCAGGCGCGGCTGCTGATCCTGCAGCAGCAGAGCGATGTCGACGCGGCGTTGGCGCGCCTGTGCAGCGACATCGGCGTGCCGGCCGGCCAGCCGCTGGTGCTGGCCGACGACGGCACCGTGACCCGCCCGCCGCCGCCGCAGCTCGACCCGCTGCTGGACCAGGCGCGCGAGCAGCGTCCGGAGCTGAAAAGTCTGCGCGAACAGCTCGACGCGGCGCGTGCCTACGCCACCGCCCAGGACCGCCTCGGCAATCCCACCCTGAGCCTGGTCGGCGGCGCCGGCACCGTGCCCTACGGCGACGACCGCCTGCCGGAGAACTACGCCGCTGGTGCGGTCAACCTCAGCATCCCGATCTTTGAGGGCGGGCGCCTGCGCGCCGAGGCGCGCGCGGCACGGCTGAAGGCGCAGCAGGCCGCGGACGCGCTGGCTGGCGCCGAGCTGGCTGCGACGCG
>CAYWPB010000274.1:0-5688 GCA_964458725.1 uncultured Nevskia sp.
TTCAAGCGCGACCGCAAGGGTGACCTGCTCGACAAGGACGGCAGGATCGTCGCCGACGACGATCCGCACAAGTTCGACCCGGCCAATCCGCATAAGGCGGTGCAGCTGATGTCGATCCACGTCGAGAAAGGCATGCAGTGCACCGACTGTCACTTCGCCCAGGACGCGCACGGCAACGGCCACATCTACGGCGAAGTGGCCCAGGCGATCGAGATCGACTGCCAGGACTGTCACGGCACGGTGGACCGCTACCCGACCCTGCGCACCTCCGGTCCGGCGGCGCCGGCGCCGAAGTGCCCGGCCGGCTCGAAGCTCCAGGCCGGCGCCTCAATCAAGGTCGCCAACGCTCCGCCTCCGGCGCTGCCGAGCTATGTCTGCACCTATGCCGACGGCACCCAGACGCCGGCACCGCCGGCCGGCACCGATCTGGCGCAAATGCGCACCCAGGACGGCCGGCTGCGCTTCGAGTGGATCGACGGACAGCTGTGGCAGCGCTCCGCCGTCGACCCCACCAAGGAATGGCGCGTGCACCTGGTGAAGGACTCGGTCACGCCCGGCAACAAGGACTACAACGCCAAGGCGGCGCGCGCCAAACTGATGAGCACCGACACCAGCAGCTTCGCCTGGGGCGGCGGCGTGGCACCCGCCAACCGCGCCCACCAGGACAGCAAGATGCTGTGTGTCACCTGCCACAGCTCCTGGACCACCTCCTGCTTCGGCTGCCACCTGCCGATCCAGGCCAACTGGAAGAGCGACCGCCACAAGTTCGAAGGCGAGCAGTCGCGCAACTACGCGACCTACAACCCGCAGGTGGCACGCGACGACTTCTTCATGCTCGGCAAGCACGGCGAGGCCAAGGGCTACCGCATCGCGCCAGTGCGCAGCTCCTCGGCGCTGGTGCTGTCCTCGACCAACAGCAGCCGCGAGCACATCTATGTGCAGCAGCCGCCAGTCTCGGCCAGCGGCTTCTCCAGCCAGGCCTTCGCGCCGCACTACCCGCACACCGAGCGCACCGTCGAGACCAAGACCTGCTCCGATTGCCACCTGTCCCAGGCCAACGACAACAACGCTTGGATAGCCTCGCTGCTGGGCCTGGGCACCGGCTTCGTCAACTTCGTCGGCTACCACGCCTATGCCGGCCTGGACGGCGCGCTGGCCGCGGTGCAGGTGACGGAATGGGACGAACCGCAGGCGGTGATCGGTAGCTACCTGCACCGCTACGCCTATCCGGACTGGTACGCGGACCACCAGAAAAACGGCCAGGAACTGCAGCACGCCTACAGCCACGACACCGGCGACGCCGTCGGCTGCCTGCAGCTGCGCGGCGAGTACCTCTACGTCGCCCAGGGCCGCCACGGCATGCAGGCCTACGACGTGGCCGGCATCGGCAACAAGGGCATCTCCGAGAAGATCATCACCGCGCCGTTCTCGCCGCTCGGCCACGATAGCCACATCGCCAGCAAGGACGCCAGCTGCGTCGCACTGCCGACCAACCAGCCGGTCAACCTGCTGCGCAACACCGAGAAGATTCGCAAGGAAAACCAAGAGCAGGCGTTCCACGAGATCTACCACTACGCCCTGATCACCGACCGCGTCGAGGGCCTGATCCTGGCCAACGTCGACACCATGCAGGACGGCGACCCGCGCAACAACTTCCTCAGCCGCGCCCTGACCTACAACCCTGACGGCCTGCTCAAGGGCGCGCGCCACCTCAGCATCGCCGGCGACTGGGTCTATGTCGCCGCCGACGGCGGCCTGGTGGTGCTGAACCTGGCCGACCCGCTCAAGCCGCAGGTCGCCGCCACCCTCCCCATGCAGGACCTGCGCGCCACCGCGGTCCAGCTGCGCTACCTGTTCGCCGTTACCGGTAAGGGGCTACAGGTCGTGGACATCACCCATCCGCAGACGCCGAAGCTGGTGGAAGGCGCCGCGATCCCGCTGCAGGATGCGCAGCGCGTCTACGTCGCCCGCACCTTCGCCTACGTCGCCGCCGGCCAGCAGGGCCTGGCCATCGTCGACGTCGAGAATCCGGAGAAGCCCAGGCTTTACCAGCTCTACGACGCGGACGGCAAGCTGAACGACGCGCGCGACGTGGTGGTCGGCTCGACCAATGCCTCGCTGTTCGCCTATGTCGCGGACGGCAAGAACGGGCTGCAGGTGCTGCAGCTCACCGCGCCCGACACCCAGCCCAAATTCTATGGCTTCTCGCCCGATCCCAAGCCGGCGCTGATCGCGCACTACCGCACCGGCAAGCCGGCGCTGTCGCTGTCGCGCGGGCTGGAGCGCGATCGCGCGGTGGACGAGAGCGGCGGCCAGATTGCGATCTTCGGCCGCATCGGCTCGCGGCCGTTCAACCTGGAAGAGATGCAGGAGTTGTATCTGCGGCCGGACGGCACGCCCTGGTTCGTCAGCGATACGGCTGATGGGCGGCAGCGGACGGCGGCGAAAGGCGGCAGCGTCGCGGTGGTGCCCGGCACCACGCATCCATAATGCCGGCGGCGACGTAGTACAGGCGGCAGGGAACAGGAGGACGCTTCATGAACCTCGGCAACAGCTTCGCGGCGGCGGCCCTGGCGGCGCTGCTGACCGGACCGGGAACAGCGCTGGCGGCGGATCATGCCGACGCACCCGGCACCAAGGGCACCCACGGCGATCACGCCGCCGACATCACCGACGTTTTCGTGTTCCGTAAGAACGGCAAGCTGGTGGGGGCGATCAACATCGCCGGCGCGCCGGCACCGCAGACGCGGGTCGACGGTCCCACCGGCCGCTACGATCCACAGGTGATCTTCACCTACCACATCGACACCAACTGCGACGCCAAGCCGGACATCGACGTCAACGTCCGCTTCGGCCTCAACAGCGCCGGCCAGATCGGGGTACAGCTGGAGAACCTGCCCGGCGCCGGCGCCACCTTGGTGTCCGGCCCGGTGGAGACGGTCAACACCACGCCCAGTGGCCTGAAGTTTTTCGCCGGGCTCAAAGACGACCCGTTCTTCTTCGACTTCGAAGGCTTCAGCGCCACCGAGGCGAGCTTCGATCCCACCAACCAGACCTCGACCGGCCAGCTGATGTTCAATAACAAGCGCGACTCGTTCGGCGGCCGCAACATCACCGCCATCGTGTTCGAGATGGACCAGGCGGCGGCGACGCAGGGCTCGATGAAGATCTGCGTCTTCGCCACTTCCGGCCGGCTGATGCAGTGAACGGGAGCATGAGCATGAACCACTCGCGCCTTGGTATCGCGTCCCTCGTCGGCCTGGCCGCGCTGTCCGCCTGCGGCGGCGGTGGCGGCGGCAACAGCAACTCCAATCCGCAGGGCTTCGTCTTCGCCAGCCAGCCGGCGTCGGCCTACGCCCGTGTCGACCGCATGGGCGGCCCGGTCACGGCCACCGTGCTGATCACGCCCGCGCACAAGGATCTGTTCAACTCCACTGACCCGATCAACGACGGTGACTACGCTGCCGAGGAGATCAGCACGGTGCGGACTCTGCACTTCCAGCTCGACCCGCAGCTCAAAGCCGCCGGCCTTGCCTCCTGCGCCAAGAACTGCAGCGCCAACGTCAACGATTGCGACGTGAGTGTCTGCATCTCGCAGGCGGTGAACCTGATCATCCCCGATATGCTGCACCTGGACCTGAACAAGCCCGACGGCTTCCCCAACGGCCGCACCTTCGCCGACTCGGTGGTCGACCGTGTCGTCGCCCTGGCGCTGCTCGACGTCAGCACGCCCGGGCAGTGCAACGGCGCGCCCTGCACCGGCGACACCCTGGTCAACCTGCCGCTCGACCCGACTGCCAACGACAAGCCGCTGCCGGCCGATTTCCCCTACCTCGCCGACCCATTCCCGCCGCCCTGATGCGACGCACCGTGTGGTGCGCGCCGCTCCTGGCCGGCGCCCTGGTTCTCGGCGCCTGTGGCCCGGCCAAACCGAAGACCGCCCCGCCCCTCGACTACGGCGGCCTGCTGCATCTCTGCGACCAGGCCGTCGACGCCTCGCGGCGCGAGCTGCAGCGCGCGCCGGACGACGTGGCGCTGCGTGAGGGCGTGGCCCTGGCCCTGTTGCAGAAGGCCGTGCTGAGCGGCCGCTTCCCGGACTACGCCGCCGCCGACCAGGCTCTCGGGCAGGCGTTCGCCGTCAGCGACGAGCCGCACGCGCCGCTGCTGACGCGGATGTACATGGAGCTGCTGCTGCACCGCCTGCCGCAAGCCGAGGCCGATCGCGAGCGGCTGCAGCACCGCTATCGCATCAAGGACACCGCCGGCTTCGTCAGCGAAAGCGCGGAGCTGGATTTCCAGCGCGGCCGCTACGCCGAGGCGCTGGCCGGGTTCCATCGGTCGCTGACGATCGAGGAAGGACCGCGCGCGCTGGCCCGCCTGTCATTGCTGCAGGCGCGCACCGGCCAGTATTTCGAAGCCGCCGCCCTGCTCGACCGTGCCGAGAAGCAGGACCACACCGATACGCCCTACCTGCACGCCTGGCTGGAACTGCAACAAGGGCAGCTGTTGCTCGACCGCGGCCGCTGGGAGCAGGCCGACGAATACTTCCGCCATGCGGAGATGCTGCTGCCAGGATGGTGGCTGCCGCGCAGCCGCCGCGCCGAGCTGCTGGCGCTGCAAGGCCAGCGCGACGAGGCGCAGGCACAGTACGAGGCGCTGGCCGCGGAGACCGGCGATCCCGAGTTCATCGACGCGGTGGCGCGCCTGCGCCGCGAAGGCCCCGACCCGGCCAGCGCCGCACCGTGGATCGCGCGCGCGGCGGAAGCCCACCGCGAGCGCCTCGAGTTGCTGCCGGAAGCTGCCTATGCTCACGCCGCGGAGCACGAACTGTGGTTCGGCGCGCAGCCGCAGCAGGCCCTGGAGCTGGCGCGGCGTAACGCCGAGCTGCGGCCCAACGGCGAATCGCGCATCCTGCTGGCGCAGGCACTGTACAAAGCCGGCCAGGCCGCCGAGGCGCGCCGCGAGATCGAGGCGGTGCTGGCCAGCGCCTGGAGTACCGCCGAACTTCACGCGATCGCGGCACAGATCGACGCCGCCCTCGGCCTGCGCGAGGAAGCCGACCGCCAGCACACGCTGGCGCTGGAGCTGAACCTGCGCGCGTTCCGCATGTACCACCTGCCGCAGCCGGCGCAGCCCGAAACCCTGCCGTGAGACGCCTCGCCATCGGCGCCGCGCTGCTGCTCAGCGCCGCCGCGGCGGCGCAGGGACATGATCCGTACATGCCGGCCGACGACGGCGTGATCCTCGAGCACGTCGGCCTGCCGCGCGCGCCGGGTGCGGTGCAGCTGCGCGAGGCCCGATCCCAGTCCCTGGCCGAGCCGGCCAACTACGCACTGGCCCTGGCCTATGCCCGTGTTGCCGTGGATGTCGGACGCCAGGAGGACGACCCGCGCTTCTTCGGCTATGCCGAATCGGCGTTGCGACCCTGGCTGGAACGCGCCCAGCCGCCGCCCGAGGCCCGCCTGCTGCGCGCCAGCCTGCTGCAGGCGCGCAAGGACTTCGCCGGCGCCCGGCGCGACCTCGATGCGCTCGTCGCGGAGAGCGGCCCGGAGGCTGCTCAGGCCCTGCTGGTCCGCGCCAGCCTGCAGCTGGTGCAGGGCGAGCCGGAAGCGGCGGCAAAGGACTGCGCCGCACTGGGCTCGCGCGTCGATAGCCTGCTGCGCGGTATCTGCGCTGCCAACGCCCGCG
>CAYWPB010000275.1:0-1509 GCA_964458725.1 uncultured Nevskia sp.
CCTCGAAGGCCGCCCCGGCATCGACTGGGGCGTTTACGGCGTGCCCGAGACCTGCGGCGTCGACGCGCAGGGCAAGATCCTGTTCAAGCAGGTGGGGCCGCTGACGCCGGACGTGTTCGCGCGCGACATCCAGCCGTTGCTGAAGGCGGCATCGTGATGCCCTCTGCTCCAAATACCACGTCATTCCCGCGAAGGCGGGAATCCATTTTTTCCATGCTTCTGCGCAAAGTCCAAAAATGGATCGCCGCCTTCGCGGGGATGACGTGGCTGCTGGTTGCGGGCATCGCACAAGCCGAAGTCGAAACCGTCAAACCCCCGATCCCGCTCACCGATCAGCAGGAAGCCCTGTACAAGAGCCTGCTGCCCGAACTGCGTTGCCTGGTCTGCCAGAACGAATCCCTGGCCGAGTCGCAGGCCTCGCTGGCCGCCGACCTGCGCTACGAGGTGCGCGGCCTGGTCGCCAAGGGCGGGAACGAGGCGCAGGTGAAGAAGTACCTGACCGACCGCTACGGCGACTTCGTGTTGTACAAGCCGCCGTTCGAGCCGCGCACCTATGCGCTGTGGATCGGGCCGTTTGTGCTGGTTCTGCTGGCGATTCTTTGGGTGGTCGCCTACGCCCGTCGTTCCCGTGGGGTGGTGTCTGCTCCGCCGAAGCCCGACGCAGCCGCCCTGAAAAAGATACTGGAAGAAGACGGAGCTTAAATCCGGATGAATCGCACATGCGTTGCTGCCCAAAATCGTGTCGGACAAGGCGGAGGCCGCGCGCCCATAGACTCTATGGGCAAGGCCGACAACGCAGGCCGACACGATTTTGGGCGCAACCCCTTCGGGGACGGGGCAGTTTTTGCGTCGCGCGGCGTTGCTCGTCGCTCGCGTAACTTCAGTACGCCGCGCTCCTCGCGCCTTGCGCGACACAAAAACTGCCTCCGTCGCATGCGCGATTCATCCGGATTTAAGCTCCTTGGACCCGGGGGGTCCGGTTGGGGGCCTTGCTGCTGGCCGCGGGGGCGCTTGGGCGGGGCCCCTGGTGGCGGCGCGGCACCGGCGCCACCCTGAAGCGCCGCGGCGCCAACGTCGCCGCCTACAAGACGCGCCTGGCTGAGCTGGAGACCGAGCGCGAGGCCGGGCTGGTCGCGGCGCAGGATGCCGAGGCGCTGAAGGCCGAGCTGGATGCGCGCCTGCTCGGTGACGTGCAGGCGGAAGACCCGGCGGTGCAGGCCGGCGGCAGTCGGCGCTGGCTGGCGACGCTGCTGGCGACCCTGCTGCTCGCCGCGTTCGCCGGCGGCTGGTATGGCTTCAGCGGCAGCTGGAAGGAGCAGCGGCAGCTCGCCACCAGCGCCGGCGAGAGCCAGCAGATCGGCGAAATGGTCCAGCGCCTGGCCGAGAAGATGCAGCAGGACCCGAGCAACCCCGAGGGCTGGGCCATGCTCGGCCGCTCCTATTTCGTGATGCAGCCCTACGCCGACGCCGCCAAGGCTTACGGTCAGGCCAACCAGCGCAGCCCCGCAC
>CAYWPB010000275.1:1519-5685 GCA_964458725.1 uncultured Nevskia sp.
TTCGACCAGGCGCTGGCCATCGCCCCCGACTACGGCAAGGCCCTGTGGTACGGCGGCATGGCGGCGGCCCAGGCTGGTGACACCGCCAAAGCGCGCCAGCGCTGGACCGCGCTGCTGCAGCAGCCGGACCTGCCGCCGCAGATGCGCGACGCGCTCCAGGCCCACCTGCAGGAAATGGGCGGCGCGCCGCCGGCCGTGGCGGCCGCGTCCCCGTCCGGGCCCGTCGCGGAAGGCGGCACCACCCTGCAGCTGCATGTCAGCCTGGCACCGGAAGTGGCCGGCAAGGTGCCGCCCGGGGCGGTGCTGTTCGTCTTCGCCAAGGCCGAGTCCGGCCCGCCGATGCCGCTGGCGGTGCAGCGCCTGCCGGGCCAGACCCTGCCGGCCGACCTGCGCCTGGACGACAGCATGGCGATGGCTCCGACCTTGCGTCTGTCGGCCTTCGACCGCTACGTCGTCACCGCCCGCCTCAGCGCCGGCGGCGGTGCCCAGGCCGGTAGCGGCGACGTCGAAGGCACGCTGCACGCGGCCAAGAGCGATGCCGGCAAGGTGCTGCAGCTGAAAATCGACCGTGTCGTTCCGTAGGGCGGCCTATGGCCGCCGCGGCCTTCGCGCCACGACTGCGGCGGCCACAGGCCGCCCTACGCGGACATGGCAGGTGGTTTCTCCGGCCATGTGCCGGGCGGAAATCCGCCTTTAAGCTCCGCGCGATGGCCCCAGATTCTCGCGCGCCAGCCGCTACCGGACCGTTGTTCCGTCAACAAATCCTCCTAAAATTGCGCTTCCAGCCCAGGCTCCCGCTATGAGCAACTCCCAAGTCTTTGATCTGCCGACCCTTCCGTCCACGCTGCCGGCCTTCGTCAAGGCTGGCCTGTCGGCCACCCGGCGCCCCGGAGAGGGCATCAGCCTCCCCGACTGGCAGGTGAGGGTGAAGGCGCTGCGCGTCGACCGCGCCCGGCTCAACGCCTACAGCACGCTGTGCGGCCTGCCGGAATCACCGGAGCTGCCGATCCTGTTTCCGCAGGTGCTGGCCACGCCGCTGTTCCTGGACCTGATGACCCGGCCAGGCTTCCCGCTGCCGCTGCTGGGCCTGGTCCACGTGCGCAACGAGGTCGAGCAGCGCCGGCCGCTGCGCGTCGACGAGACCTTCGACCTGTCGATCCGGATCGGCGAGGGCCGCCAGGTCCGCGCCGGCTTCGAGTTCGACCTGATCATGGAAGCCACCCCGGTGGAAAGTGAGCCGGTCTGGCGCGCCACCATGACCGTCATCCACCGCGGCAAGCCGGCCAAGGGCGGCAAGGGCGCCAAAGGTCCCAAGCCCAAGGCGGCCACCGCAGCCATCGACGCGCGTCTGTCGCAGTACCTGGCCCTGAGCGCCCCGGAAGACACCGGCCGCCGCTACGCCGCCGTGTCGCAGGACTACAACCCGATCCATCTGTACGGCCTCACCGCCAAGCTGTTCGGCTTCCCGCGCGCCATCGCCCACGGCCTGTGGTCGGCCGCCCGCTGCCTGGCCCTGCTGCAGGACAAGCTGCCTCACGCGCCGCAGGCCTACAGTGTCCAGTTCAAGCAACCCCTGCTCCTGCCGGGCAAGGCCGCGCTGCGCTATGCACAGGAACAGGGCGCCGTCGACTTCGCCCTGATCGCCGCCAGCAGCGACAAGGTCCATCTGAGCGACACGCTGCGCTAAGCCTGGAAACAACAGTTGGACGCGGCGAGTTATCCCGTCATGAGGTTGCGAGAGAATTCCGCCCGGCGCGGCGATGTCCGCCGCTGGATCGGTGCTCGGCGCCCCTCGCGGGTCTGGCTTGGCCTTCACTCACCCCATGGGACCACCATGGGGTTCGCTCCAGGCCTGCGCCATCCCTCGCTGCGGGATCGCCGATCATCCGATCCCCAACCGTCGTTTCCAGGCTAAACTATTCACCGCAAAGGCATTCGACCGACATTTCAAGCCGAACGGATTCGGCCAACACGAGTTTCGGGAACACACCATGCGCATAAGAAAAGCCGTCTTCCCAGTCGCCGGTCTCGGCACGCGCTTTCTGCCGGCCACCAAGGCCAGCGCCAAGGAAATGCTGCCGATCGTCGACAAGCCTCTGATCCAGTACGCGGTGCAGGAGGCGATCTCCGCCGGCGCGGAGGAGCTGATCTTCATCACCGGCCGCTCGAAGAACTCCATCATGGATCACTTCGACAAGGCCTATGAGCTGGAAGCCGAGCTGTCCAGCCGCGGCAAGACCAAGCTGCTGGAGACGGTGCAGGAAATCCTGCCGCCCGGCATCACCTGCATCTTCATCCGCCAGGCCGAAGCGCTCGGCCTCGGCCACGCCGTGCTCTGCGCCTGGCCGGCGGTGGGCGACGAGGACTTCTCGGTGATCCTCGCCGACGATCTCATCGACGGCCGCCTGCGCCCCTGCCTGGCGCAGATGCAGCGCGTCTACCAGGAGTACGGCACCAGCGTCATCGCCACCCAGCGCGTGCCGCAGGAGGAAGTGTCGAGCTACGGCATCGTCGACACCCAGCCGGTCGGGCCGGGCCTGGGCGAGATCCGCCGCATCGTCGAGAAGCCCAAGCAGGCCGACGCCCCGAGCAACCTCGCCGTGGTCGGCCGCTACATCCTGACCCCGCGCATCTTCAAGCTGCTGGAGCGCACCCAGCGCGGCGCCGGCGGCGAGATCCAGCTGACCGACGCGATCAGCATGATGATCCAGGAGCAGACGGTGCTGGCCTACGAGTTCGAAGGCACGCGCTACGACTGCGGCAGCAAGCTCGGCTACCTGCAGGCCAACGTCGAATACGGATTGAAGCACCCGGAGCTGGCCGACAGCTTCCGCAGTTACCTCGAAACCCTCACCGGCGACTGGAAACAGCCGGAGAAATTATTGAAGGCGGCGAAGAAAGCCTGACCTAGCGGAGAGGAAGACCAGACGAAAGGCGCAAAGACAAGGCCGCCCCAAACAAACCGCGGTCGCCGCGGTTTTGTCTTTGCGCCTCTCGCCGGCCTCCTTCCGCTGCAAGTCGGGATGCCGCGCAACGGAGCATGAAATGACTGGACCGAAGTATCAGAGCCTGATCGAGTCCTCCTCGATCCAGGGTGGCAACGCGGCCTACGTGGAAGACCTCTACGAGCAGTACCTGGCCGATCCGAACTCGGTGGACGAGCAGTGGCGCGCCTACTTCCGCGGCGTGCAGGGGCCGACGGCGGTGGACGTGCCGCACAGTGCGGTGCGCGCCCGCTTCGAGAAGCTGGCGCGCGAGCCGCGCCTGGCGGTGCAGGTGTCCGGCGGCGACGTCGCCGAGGCGCGCGCCGCCGAGAAGCAGGCCGCGGTGCTGCGCCTGATCAACTACTACCGCGTGCGCGGCCACCAGGCCGCCAAGCTCGACCCGCTCAACCTCGCGCCCGCTACCGTCGTCCCCGACCTCGACCCGGCCTTCCACGGCCTCGGCCCCGAGGACCTGGACACCGTGTTCAACACCGGCTCGCTGGCCGCGGCCGACCGCATGAGCCTGCGCGACATCATCAAGCTGGCCAAGGCGGTCTACACCGACACCATCGGCGCCGAGTACATGTACATCACGGAAACGGCGCAGAAGCGCTGGGTCCAGAAGCGGCTGGAAGGCGAGGCCTTCAGGCCCAAGCTCACCCCCGAGCAGAAGAAGGACGTGCTGACCCAGCTCGCCGCCGCCGAAGGCATCGAGCGCTACCTGGGCAACAAGTACGTCGGCCAGAAGCGCTTCTCGCTGGAAGGCGGCGACTCGCTGATCCCGATGCTCGACGAGGTGATGCGCATCTCGGCCGGGCGCGGCGTCGAGGAGCTGGTCATCGGCATGGCCCACCGCGGCCGCCTCAACGTGCTGGTCAACGTGCTCGGCAAGAGCCCCAAGGACCTGTTCGCCGAGTTCGAAGGCAAGTACGCCGCCGATGCGCTGACCCGTGCCGGCGACGTCAAGTACCACATGGGTTTCTCCACCGACGTCGAAGTGGCCGGCAAGCGTTTGCACCTGGTGCTGGCCTTCAACCCCTCCCACCTGGAAATCGTCAACCCGGTGGTGGAAGGCTCGGTCAAGGCCCGCCAGACCCGCCGCAAGGACGAGCTCGGCGAGCGCGTGCTGCCGGTGCTGATCCACGGCGACGCCGCCTTCGCCGGCCAGGGCGTGGTGATGGA
>CAYWPB010000276.1:0-5673 GCA_964458725.1 uncultured Nevskia sp.
GGCTGTAGAAGCGTCGCATTTTCGGGACTGCTCGGCTTTCTCCTCGTACCCCTCGCATCGCGCTCAAGCGCCGAGCCGCCCCCCAAGTCCCCGGCGCCCAAACCGCACCCGCCGCTCGTTCTTCCGTCTGCAGAGGGTGAAAGTGCCTGGAGTCTCGCAGCGGAGCGGGGTCACCCAGTCCTGCTGATTCACTTTGCGTCCTGGTCGGCGGCATGCCGCGAGTCGTTGGACAAGTGGAATGACCTCACGCGGAAGCTCGTGAAGAGCGGCCGGCTGAAGGTGATTGGCGTGGCCCACGATCTGCATGGCGACCGAGCCCGGCTGCTCTGTCAGTGGAAGCGACTCGAGTGGCCGCTGATACGGGACGCGCTCAATCTTTCCGAAATCGAAACGCTACCTTCCGTCGTGGCCGTCGATGCCAAGGACGGCCTCGTCGCCACGAGCGGATTCCGCGACGGCCTGGAGCTCCGGCGCTCCTCCCGGGTCGATCTCTACGACCTCAACCAGGACGCGCCGGCCGTGCTGGTGCCGCGGCGGCGGCGCTACGAGGTGACCGAGCGGATCGATGCCCAGGGGCAGGTGGTCGAGGCGCTCGCCGAGGGCGAGATCGCGCCGCTGATCGCCCGGTTGCGGGCCGACCGGGTGGAGGCGTTGGGGCGGGACGGGGCCCTCCTGCAGGCCCTGCCAGCGCAGCAGGGCCTCCAGGCCGGTGACGCGGCCTTCGCGCAGCGACACCTCCGGCTGGTAATGGATGCTCAGCTCGCGGCTCTCGATGGCGCGGCGCAGCGCCGAGCCCAGCGCCAGCTTGTCCTTGGTCTGCTGCAGCATGGCCTGGCTGAACCACTGGAAGTTGCTGCGCCCGGCGGCCTTGGCCTGGTACATGGCGGTGTCGGCGTACTTCAGCAGCGAAGTGGCGTCGGCGCCGTCGGCGGGATAGAGGCAGGCGCCGATGCTCGGCGTCACCAGCAGCTCATGGCCCTCGATCAGCATCGGCGCCGACACCGACTGCATCACCTGGTCGATCACCGGCAGCAGGTCCTCGCGCCGCCGCACTTCGGTGAGCAGCAGCACGAACTCGTCGCCGCCGAGCCGCGCCACCGTGTCCACCTCGCGCACGCAGCGGCGCAGGCGCTGCGAGATGGTCAGCAGCAGCTGGTCGCCGATGGGGTGGCCGAGCAGGTCGTTGACCCGCTTGAAATGGTCCAGGTCCATCATCAGCACCGCCACTTGCAGCTCGTGGCGCTGGGCGTGGCGGATCGCCATGCCCAGGCGGTCGAGCAGCAGCGCGCGGTTGGGCAGGGCGGTCAGCGCGTCGTGGTGCGCCATGTGGCGGATGTAGGCCTCGGCGTGCTTGCGCTGGGTGATGTCGTAGGCCACCTTGAGGAAGCCGTTGACGCGGCCGCCGTCGTCGCGCATCGCGGTGATGGCCACGTTCACCGGCAGGCGCGAGCCGTCCTTGCGCAGATAGGTCCACTCGCGCTCGTCGGCGGCATCGCGGCTGCCGGAGGCGACGATCACCTGGAAGTTCGGCGGGATGTCGGTGCCGACCTGCTGCGACAGCTCGCCGGCGCGCTGATCTAGCTCGGCCTGGTCGTGCATCACCACCGCCGGCTGGCCGACCAGCTCCTGCTTGGGATAGCCCAACAGGCGCTCGGCGGCGGGATTGGCGGCAAGGATGGTGCCGTCGGTGTTGGTGGCGATGATGCTGAACGGCAGGCTGTCGAGAATCGACTGGCGCAGGCTGTCGGCCTGCGTGATGCGCAGCAGCTTCTCGGCGTTGAGGCGCTCGGTGATGTCGATCACCGAGGCCAGCACGAAATCGCCCTCGGCGGTGTGCAGCGGGTTGAGTCCGATCTCGATCGGCACTTCCGAGCCGTCCTTGCGCAGGCCGTAGAGGTCGCGGCCGGCGCCCATGGCGCGGGTGTCGGGGCGGGCGAAGAAGCTGCCGCGGTGCTGCGCGTGGTGGGCGCGGAAGCGCGCCGGGATCAGGATCTCGATCGGCCGGCCCAGCAGCTCGCGGCGGCTGTAGCCGAACAGCTTTTCCGCCTGCGAGTTGAGCAGCACCATGCAGCCGTTGCGATTGACCATCAGCATCGCGTTCGGCGCCGCCTCCACCACCAGGCGCAGCCGCTCCTCGGCGCGCTTGCGCTCGGTGATGTCGATGATCGAGGCCAGCACGAAGGTGCCGTCCGGCAGGTGCAGCGGATTGAGGCCGATCTCGATCGGCACTTCAGAGCCGTCCTTCTTCAGGCCGTAGAGATCGCGGCCGGCGCCCATGGCGCGCGTGTCCGGGCGGGCGAAGAAGCCCTCGCGCGAGTGGCCGTGGTGGCCGCGGAAGCGCTCCGGCACCAGCGTCTCCACCGAGCGGCCGAGCAGTTCCAGGCGGTTGTAGCCGAACAGCTTCTCGGTCTGCGAGTTGATCAGCACGATCACGCCTTCGCCATTGACCATGATCATGGCATTGGGCGCGGCCTCGATCACCAGGCGGAAGTGCTGTTCGCCCGGGCCTGGCGCGAACGGCAACACCTCCCCGATGGGCTGATTCGCCGCCTGTGGCCGCTCCTGCCTCGACATGGTCCCTCCCCTCAGTACGCAGCGGTTCGCCGCTGCCCGCCGCGCGCGCGACGCGCAGCTGCTGAGGGAATGCTAGGGGGTGCGCCGCCGCCGCCGGGTGGTCAAAACTTCCCGTTTCCGGAAACCGGCGCCCGGCGGTAGCGCAAGACCGACAAGCAGGGTACGAGGTGACGCGCTTATCAGGCGGGGCTGGCTGCCGCCTCGGCGGTGCTGACGCGGCAACGTGGGTCAACAAAAAAGCCCCGCCGGACCAAAGCCCGGCGGGGCGGATCAGGCTACAGCTTCAGAACAGGTTCGGCAACGTGGTGGTGCCTTCCTTCTGCACCGCCTGCAGCTGCGCCGGATCCAGGCCCAGGGCCTTGAGGATGGTCGGCGCGATCTGCGTGGTGCTGACGGCGGTGGACACGCTGCCGGCCTTGAGGCCGCTCATCGACACGATCAGCGCGACGTTGGTGTCGTCCACCGTGCCGCCGCCGTGCTCGGCGATCTTCTTCGAGCTGGTGGAGTAGATCACGCCGGCGTTGGGCTGGATGAAGATGTCGGGTGCGCGGGCCGCGGCCACGGCGTCGGTCTTGGAAGTCGAATCGCCGTAGATCGCCGCCAGCGCCGCGCCGGAGGTGATGCTGGTGGTGAAGATGGTGCCGGCAGGCAGGGTATTGGCGAAGATTGCGGCGGCGTCGGTGTTCAGCTGAGCGGCGACGGCAGCGGTCTTGCTCTGATCCGTGCCCTGCAGCCAGACCAGGCCGACATCGTCGGTTTGGAGGTGACCGTTGGTGGAGTAGGGGTTGCCGCTGTTCGGGTTGGTGAAGCTCGACTGCTGGTCAATCTTGGCTCCGGCGAAGGAGATCGAGCCAGCCGGATCCTGCACCGTCTGCACCGCCGCGTGGCCGCCGCCTTCCATCGCCAGGGTGGTCTTGTCGATCGGCGACTGGCCGTGCTTGGCGCTGATGATGATCAGGGTGGAGTCGAGCAGGTTCTTGGCCTTCAGCTCCGCCACGATCTTGCCGAGCGAGGCGTCGGTGTGGGCGATGATGTTGCCGAGCTGGGTGCTGGGCGTGCCCTTGGCGTCGGTGTAGCCGCCGACCGGCAGCTTCTCGCCGACGCTGACTTCCTGGAAGTTCATGCCGAACACCTCCGGCACCACCGTGGTCACGGTGCCGTCGGAATTCTTGCCGTCGATCTCGTTGACGATGGCCTGCACCTTGACGTCGTCGTAGGCCTCGACCGCCGGGATGCAGGTGGTGAAATCGTCGACCTTGGCCAGCGGCAGCGAATTGGTGGTGCCGTCGCACTTGGACAGCGTGCCGGCGAGGTCGACGCCGTTGGCGGTGCCGGCGTTCTTGATCAGCGAGTTGATCTCCGGCGTGTAGAGATCGTCCACGCCCTTGCCCGATGGGCCGTTGACCAGGTCGTAGGCCGGGTGCTTGTCCGACCAGGCGGTGTAGCCGCCGCTCTCGTGCACCACTTCGAAGATGGTGTTGACCTTGATGAAGTTGTGCGGATAAACCTTGAGGCAGGCGCCGGTGGTGGGGTCCAGCTGCTCCGGCAGGTTGTCCGGGTTGATGCCGCCGCTGAACAGGAACGCGTCGTTGTATTCGATGCTCTCGTCGAACACCGCCTCGATGCCCGGGCCGGAATTCCCGCCGATAGCGCAGTTGCTGCCGGGGGCGAACAGGGTGCGGTCGTAGCTGTCGTCGTAATACACGCCGGTGCTCTTGGGCGTGCCGCCGGTGACCATCGCCAGCAGGCCGGGGAAGGAGTCGGACGGCGTGGTGGTGCGCGCGGCGGAGTAGGTCACGCCGCTGCCGGCGAGGGAAGCCAGCGTCGGGCAGGTGTTGGCGGCGAGGCAGCTGCTCAGGTCGGCCTGGTGGAAGCCGTCGATGCTGATCAGCAGCACATGCTTGGCCGACATGGTGCTGCCGGTGCTGTTGCTGTTGTTGTTGTCGTTGTTGCAGCCGGCGAGCGCGCCGAGGAACAGGGCCGCGCAGCCGATGCCCAGATGGTTCAGCTTCATGTCTAACCGCTCCGTGGTGGAAAAAGCTTCGCCACGGAGGCTAAGGGCGCAAGGTGAAGATCTCTTTACAATTGTTTACGGCAAGCTTACGCTCTGTGCATAAGCCGGATACGTACTGATAAGTACGGTCAATTCTCCTTGCCCTCGACCACCGCCAGCTCCACCGCCTCGATCTTCGCGCCGCTGGCGCGCAGCACCTGGATCCGCACGCCGTCGCGCTCGACCCTGTCGCCGGCCCGCGGGATGCGGTCCAGGCTTTCCATCAGCAGCCCGGCGAGGGTGTTGGAAGCGTCGCCGCCGATGGGCCGCCCCAGCTCACGCTCAGCCAGGAAGATCGGCGTGTCGCCGCGGGCCAGCAGCCGGCCGTCGCGCAGTCGCCGCGGCCGCCGGCGCATCTGCCGCGCGCGCCGCAGCTCGTGCTCGTCGCTGATACCGCCGAGCAGCGCCTCCAGCACATCCTCCAGCGTCAGGAAGCCGCCGCAGCGCGTCCCCGCGCCGTAGACCCGGGCCAAGTGCGGCGCCCCGGGTCACCCGAGTAAACCCCCAGCGACTCCCAGATACGGCCAAAGCCCGCCATCCCCGCCGGGCTCTGCGCCTCCTTAAGGACCGCCACCGCCATCACAAACTGCAGGCTCGGCGCGATGTACTGCAGGAATCCCATCGTCGTGAGCGGCAGGCGGCGCGCCGCAATCGCAAACCACACCAGCGGCACCGCCGTTAACACTCCGGCGAGAAGCAGCAGCACGTCCGTGCCGATCGACACGTTCCCGAACGAGAGCGCCCCAGTCCGGCCCCAGTAGACCAGGAAGCCCAGGCCCAGCGGCGCGAGCAGCCCCGTCTCAACGGCAAGACCAACGGTCGCCTCCACCTCGGCCACCTTCCGTACCAGGCCGTAGAGCCCGAAGCTGCACGCCAGCGTCAGCGATATCCACGGCAGGCTCCCGCCGGAGATGGTCAGGTACACCACGGCACACGCCGCCATCCCCACGCTCACGGCCTGCCACTTGCGGAGCCGCTCCTTCAAGAACACAACACCCAACAAGACGTTCACCAGCGGGTTGATGAAGTACCCCAGGCTCGATTCG
>CAYWPB010000277.1:0-5663 GCA_964458725.1 uncultured Nevskia sp.
GGCCGGGGCGGCCGGGGCAGCGTCAGCCGCGGGGGCCGGTGCGGCGGCCGCGTCGGCCGGCGCCGGAGGCGTGTCCTGGGCGAGCACGGCTTCCAGCGCGAACAGACTGCAGGCGGCCAGCGACCAGGCGAAGCCACGCACGGCCGGGTTGCGGCCCGGTTTTCTTGTTTCAGTCATCGATTCAGTCCTCGTATGGGGCGAAAACCCCGCAATGGAACGCCGCCCCGCGGCCGCGGAACGGGCGGAAAAACAAAACACGCGAGCGGAGGACTGAAACGCCGAAATGCGCCGAAAAGCCGAAAAACACGGCGCGGTCCCTGAGCCATCGTTGGCCCCTCGCAGGGGCTTCTATGGATGATTCGCAGCCTTGCCGGCCTGCCCGCATCACTGAACTGGAAACGATTGGGCCATGAAAATGTTGCAATTCTTAGCGTTTCCTAAGTGCAGGTAATGGGACGAACCGTATGGATTTCCGGTGACGCCCACGGCACACTTCCGCCCGGGGAGGACTGGAGTAGGCGTTTTGGCTCGGGAGATTCCAGGCTCAGGGGGTGTGGTTGCGGGCCGCGCTTGGCCCGGCTTTCGGCTTTCCGCCAGGTATCCCTTTAACCCCGTAATTGCTCCAACCGGAGCCGGCCGATGCTGAGCCCGGTCGATCTGTTGAGCGTGTTCGTGGACTACCAGGCCAAGCTGAAGCGCCTGCTGGCCGGCCGTCTCAAGTCCCCGCACACCGCCGAGGACCTGACCCAGGATCTCTACTTCAAGCTGCCGCGCGTGGCGGAGCAGTTCCCGACCCGCGACGACGCCCAGCGCTACCTGGTGCGGATGGCGCTCAATGCCGCCCTCGACCACCAGCGCGTCGAAGGCCGCCGCGCCGAGCTGCTGCAGGGATTTGCCGCGCAGGCCGACGCGGCGACAGCCTCGCCCGAGCATGAGCTGGTTTCGCGCGACGAGGTCGAGCAGCTCGAGCACGCGCTCAAGGATTTGCCGGCGAAGTGCCGCGACGTCCTCTATATGAGCCGCGTGCAGGGCATGACGCACGCCGAAATCGCCGCCGAGCTGGGCGTGTCGAAGAGCTTGGTCGACAAATACGCGGTTCGCGCCCTGGTGCACTGCCGGGCGTGGCTCAGCCGCGCCGAGCCGCGCCGCGAGCCCGGCCCGCTGGCGCCCGCCGAGGCCGAAGCGAGCTCCTAGATTGCTGCAAATCGGGCCGATACTCGTTTACCCGGTATGACGCGAGACCTGACGCAGATGCCGGATGCGGGCGGTTGGGGATTTCCCAAAGGGATTTCCCGGCCCGAGCTCGAGGCACTGCGCTGGGTGGTGCGGATGAACTCGGGCGAAGCCGGCCTGGCCGAGCAGGCCGAGTTCGCGCAGTGGTGTGCCCGCGCCCCGGAGAACCGGCCGGCCTTGGCCTCCGCCTGCCGGCTGTGGCTGGCCACCGGACCGGCGCTGCGCGCCGTGGGCAGGGCGCCGGCGCGGGCTTCCTCGCACTGGCCCTTGCTGGCGCTGGCCGCCTCGCTGCTGTTGCTGGTTTCGCTGGGCTACCGCGCGCTGATCGAGCGGCCGGCCGCGCCGGTTGGCGGTATCGCGCAGCTCGCCGATGCCGGCGGCTATTGCCGGCTGCTGCTGGGCGAGGGCAATGCCGCTTTCGACGTCACGCCCGATCCGGGCCGTCCCGCCGGTGGCGCGGTCGGCGAGACGCGGGTGCGGGTGATGGATGCCGCGTTTTCCCTGAAGCCGTATGCCGCAGGCGTGCTGGTCACCGTCACCGGCGGCCGGGTCGGATACCAGGATCGCAAGGGGCTGCATGTCGTCGCGGCCGGCCAGCAGATGCGTTGCAGCGCCGAACATCCGGTGGCTGCCGACAGCGCGCTGCGCAAGGCGCATTATTCACCGCGCCGCGGCATCCAGACGCTGCTCAGCCAATTCGCGAGGGCATGGTCCGGCAGCGCGATGCAGCGCCTGCTCCGGCAGATGGCCCTGCCGCATTCGATTTGAGGATGGTTCGATGACTCATCAGCGACGGAAATTTTCCGTCCTCGCGCCCCTGCTCATGCTGGTGGCCGGCAGTGCCTGGGCCGATCCGCAGCCGGCCGGCGTGTTCAAGCGGGTGGAAGGCAGCGTGACGGTGCAGCACGAGGGCAGCGCGGTGCCGGCCGTCGTCGGCATGCCGGTCTACGCCAGCGATCACGTCATCACCGGCGCCGACGGCAGTGCCGGCCTCACCTTCGAGGACGCTTCGCTGCTGTCGCTGGGGCCCTCCGCCGATCTGGCGGTCGACCGCTTCGCCTTCGACAGCACCACCTACGACGGCGCCTTCGAGCTGAACCTGGCCAAGGGACGCCTGGCGGTGGTCTCCGGCAAGATCGCCAAGCACCAGCAGGATGCGATGAAGGTGCGCACGCCCGGCAGCATCCTCGGCGTGCGCGGCACCGAGTTCGTGGTGGAGGTCGGGGGCAAGCCGTGATCGCCCGTCTGGGCTGCGCATTACTGCTGATCGGACTTGCCGGCTGCGCCACCACCGACCGGGTGATCCTGCTGCCCGACGATGTGAGCGGCAAGGTCGGCAAGATCAATGTCGTCGGCACCAACGGCGGCGAGGTGCTGCTCGACTCGGCCTACGGTGAAGCACGCGCCGGCAACGGCGAGGTCAGTTCCGCGGCGCTGGACCCGGCCGAGGTGCGCAAGAATTTCGCCAAGGAACTGGCCGGGCTGCCGGCGCGCCCGGCTTCGTTCCTGCTCTACTTCGAGAACGACTCCAACCAGTTCACCGCCGATTCGCGCGCGCTGCTGCCGGCGATCCTGGAAGAAGTGCGGCGGCGCCCGGCGCCGGAGGTGGTGGTGATCGGCCATACCGACCGCGTCGGCACGGTGGAGTACAACGACAAACTGTCCTTGGAGCGGGCCAAGGCGACGCGCGAGCTGCTGATCGCCGCCGGCTTCGACGGCGCCCACATCCATGTGGCCGGCCGTGGCGAGCGCGAGCCGTTGATTCCGACCGAGGACGAAGTGCCGGAGCCGCGCAATCGCCGGGTCGAGATCAGCGTGCGGTAGGAGAGCTCTGATCAACTCGCGATCCGTCATTCCGGCGAAAGCCGGAATCCAGGGAATTCAGCACGGCGCTCGCGGTCCCTGGACCCCGGCTTTCGCCGGGGTGACAACCCTTAGGGCAAGAACAACTCCGGCAACGCTACACCCGCCGCGCCGCGCACCGTCTCGCCGAACAGCCCGGACATCTCCGTTTCCTCCGGATTGATCTCGATCATGCGCGCGCCGGAACGTCCCGCCAGCGGAATCAACCCCGCCGCCGGGTAGACGATGCCGGACGTACCGATCGCAACGAACAGTTGCGCCTGCGCGATCAGGCGCCCGGCGCGGGCGAACACGTCCGCATCGACGTTGTCGCCGAACCAGGTGATGTCCGGCCGCAACCCGCCACCGCAGTCCGGGCACTCACGCTGCAAGTAAGCGGCGGCGGCAAGATCTTCGCGCGTGCCGTGGCGGGTGCAGCGCAGGCGCCAGAGGCTGCCGTGCAGCTCGATCACGGTTTTCGCGCCGGCGCGCTGGTGCATGCCGTCGGTGTTCTGCGTGATGATGGCAAGGTCCGGACAGGCCGCCTGCAGCGTGGCGAGATGGCGGTGGCCGGCGTGCGGCTCGCAGGCCAGCACGCGGCCGCGGCGCTGCTCGTGGAAGTCCAGCACCTTGCGCGGGTCGGCGTCGAAGGCGTCCTGGCAGGCGTATTCTTCCCACCTATATTGGGCCCAGATGCCGCCGCGGCCGCGATAGGTCGGAACACCGCTCTCAGCCGACATGCCGGCGCCGGTAAAGAACACGATGTGCTTGTACTGACTCAGGGAGATGGGTTGCACATGAACCTCTACGATCGCTATGTCCTGCCTTACCTGATCGACCTGGTCTGCGGCATCGAACCGGTGCAGCGCCAACGCGCCAAGATCGTGCCACGGGCGCGGGGCCGCGTGCTGGAAATCGGCATCGGCACCGGCCGCAACCTGCCCTTTTACGACCACGGCAAGCTGGAAAAGCTCTACGGCCTGGACCCGGCGCTGCAGATGCACCGCAAGGCGCGGCGGCGCATGCGCGACGCCGGGCTGGAGGTCGAGCTGGTCGACCTGCCGGCCGAGCGCATCCCGATGGACGACGCCAGCTTCGATACTGTGCTGATGACCTACACCTTGTGCACCATCCCCGACGCCGTGGCGGCACTGCGTGAGATGCGGCGCGTGCTCAAGCCGCAGGGCCGGCTGCTGTTCTGCGAGCACGGCGCGGCGCCGGACCCTTCGGTGCGGCGCTGGCAGGACCGGCTGACGCCGATGTGGAAGCCGCTTGCCGGCGGCTGTCACCTCAACCGCGATATTCCGGGCCTGCTGCGCGAGGGCGGATTCCGCGTCGAGGAGCTGGAGCAGCTGTACCTGCCGGGTCCGCGGCCCATGACTTACAACTATTGGGGTAGCGCGGCGGCGGGTTAGGGCATCTCTGACTACTCCGATGTAGGTCGCCCTTCAGGGCGACTGCGCGATGTCGCCCTGAAGGGCGACCTACATCGATCAGGGATTCCCTGGCTCTGCTTCTACTTCGGCAACTCCACCTCGATCTCGAACAGCTTGGGCCAGCGCTTGCCGGTGACGTAGAAGTGGCCGCTGCCCGGGTCGTAAGCGATGCCGTTGAGCACATTGTCGGCCGGGTCCCAGTCCGCCGGCTTGGGGAAGCGCGTCTGCAATTCCGCCAGGTCCAGCCAGCCGCGCACTTCGCCGCTGCCCGGGTCGATCGCGACGATGCGATCGGTCTGCCAGATGTTGGCCAGCACCAGGCCGTTGACGTATTCCAGCTCGTTGAGCTGGTAGATGTCCTGGTCGCCATCATGGACGCCGACGTGGCCGAGGGTGACGAAGCTGTGCGGATCGACGAAATACAGCAGGGCCGAGCCATCGCTCTGGATCAGCCGCTGGCCGTCCCAGGTGAGGCCCCAGCCTTCGCCGGCGAAGATGAAGTGCTGCAGCGGCTTCAGCGCCCGGTCGTAGACGTAGCCGTGGCCCTCGCGCCAGGTCAGCACCACGATGCGGCCGTCGGCCAGCGCCGCGCCCTCGCCGAAATCCCCAGGCGGCAGCTTCACGCTCTTCAGCTTGCGGCCGCTGGCGAGGTCGCGGACGCTCAGCTCGGAGCGGCCGTAGCCGCCGCTGCTTTCGATCAGCCGGCCCTTGCCGTCCAGCACCAGGCCCTCGGTGAACGAGGCCGTGTCGTGCGGGTATTCCTTCACCAGGTGCCAGGCCAGCTGCGGCGCCGCGGCTTGCGCCGTGGCGGCGAGGACGAGCAGGACCAGTAGGGCTACAATGCGCATAGATTCTGATTATTCGAAAAGGGAACCATGATCCGCAGCATGACGGGCTACGCCCGCGCCGAGCAGCAAGGCCCCTGGGGGCGCCTGAGCTGGGAGCTGCGCTCGGTCAATCATCGTTATCTGGATCTGCAAATCAAGCTGCCGGACGAATTCCGCGTGCTGGAGGCGGAGCTGCGCGTGCTCGCCGGCGGCAAGGTCGGCCGCGGCAAGGTCGAGGCCGGCTTGCGTTTCAACCGCGAAACCGCTGCCGGCGCGGCGGCGGAGCTCGATCGCGAGCGCCTGCGCGAGCTGCGCGCCGCGCTGA
>CAYWPB010000278.1:0-5640 GCA_964458725.1 uncultured Nevskia sp.
CGTGATCATCGGCCGCATCTCGGAATTCTTCGACTTCTTCGTCTTCGGCATCGCCTCGGTGCTGGTGTTCCCGGCGGTGTTCTTCCCCTTCGTGGCGCCGCTGCAGGGGACGATCTACTCCTTCATGCTGTTCTCGCTGGCCTTCATCGCCCGCCCGATCGGCTCGCTGCTGTTCCGCTTCATCCACGAGCGCTACGGCCGCGGCGTCAAGCTGACAGTGGCGCTGTTCATGCTCGGCACCGCCACCGTGGGCATCGCCTTCCTGCCCGGCTACGCCGACCTCGGCACCACCTCGATTGTGCTGTTGTCGCTGCTGCGCACCGCCCAGGGCCTGGCGGTGGGCGGCAGCTGGGACGGCCTGCCCTCGCTGCTGGCGCTAAACGCGCCGCAGAACAAGCGCGGCTGGTATGCGATGATCCCGCAGCTCGGCGCGCCGATCGGCTTCATCATCGCCACCGGCCTGTTCGCCTACTCGGTGATGAGCCTGTCGCCGGAGGATTTCAACAGCTGGGGCTGGCGCTACCCCTTCTACGTCGCCTTCGCCATCAACGTCGTCGCCCTGTTCGCGCGCCTGCGCCTGGTGATGACGCCGGAATTCACCCAGTTGCTGAAGACCCGCGAGCTGGAGCCGTCCCCGCTCGGCGAGTTGATGCGGACCCAGGGCACCAACATCGCGCTCGGCGCCCTGGCGCCGCTGGCGAGCTACGCGCTGTTCCACCTGGTGACGGTGTTCCCGCTGTCCTGGGTGCTGCTGTTCACCCAGCAGTCGCTGAGCAGCTTCCTGATCGTGCAGATCGTCGGCGCCGCCGTTGCGGTGCCCTGCATGGTCCTCTCCGGCACCATCGCCGACCGCGTCGGCCGCCGCGCCACCCTGGCGATCTTCGCCGTGCTGATCGCCATCTACAGCGGCTGGACCCCGGTGCTGCTCAACGGCAGCGTCACCGGTGGCTACCTGTTCACCATTCTCGGCTTCGCCCTGCTCGGCTTCTCCCACGGCCAGTCCGCCGGCGCGGTGAACTCCAGCTTCCCCAGCCGCTTCCGCTACAGCGGCGCGGTGTTTACCTCCGACCTGGGCTGGCTGGTCGGCGCCGCCTTCGCGCCCCTGCTGGCGCTGGAGCTGGCGGTGCACCTGGGCGTCGGCTACGTTGGCCTGTACCTGCTCTCCGGCGCCATCTGTACCCTGGCCGCGCTGGGCGTCAGCCGCAGCCTGGAATTGAAGGACGAATAAGCGCATCCGGGTCCGGAACACAAAAAAGCCCCGCGATAGCGGGGCTTTTTTCTTACGCGGCAATCAGCCGTTGCGCAACAGCACCACGCTGCCCTGGCCGCCGTCGGCACAGATGCTGACGATGGCGTAAGTGCCCGAGGGCATCGCCGCCAGCTCCTTCACCGCCTGGCTGAGGATGCGCGCGCCGGTGGCGCCGAAAGGATGGCCCAGGGCGACGCTGCCGCCGTTGGGGTTGAGCCGCTCGCGCGGGAAGGCGCCGAAGTCGCGCTCCACCCCCGCCTTTTCCTTCAGGAACTTGCGGTCCTCCAGCGCCTTGATGTGAAACAGCACCTGGCCGGTGAAGGCCTCGTGGATCTCCCACAGGCCGATGTCCTCGTAGCGCAGGTCATGGCGCGCCAGCAGGCGGGGAATGGCGAAGGCTGGCGCCATCAACAGGCCCTCAACGCGGAAGTCGACCGAGGCGATCTCCCAGTCGACCACGCGCACCCGCGGTGTCGATGACGGCAGCTTGGACAGGCCCGCTTTCGAGGCGACCCACAGCGCGGCAGCGCCGTCGGTCAGCGGCGAGGAATTGCCGGCGGTGAGCGTGCCCTTGCCGCTGGTGCGGTCGAAAGCCGGCGGCAGCCTGGCCAGCTTCTCCATCGAGGTTTCCTTGCGCGGAATGGTGTCGCGCTTCGCCTCGCCGACCGGGATCACCAGGTCGTCGAAGAACCCGCGCTCCCAGGCGGCGACGGCGCGCTGGTGGCCCTGCAGCGCCAGCTGGTCCTGCGGCTCGCGACCGATGCCCCATTCCTTGACGGTGATCTCGGTGTGCTCGCCCATGCTCATGCCGCTGGTGCGGTTGGTCACGGCCGGGATGTAGAGCCGCACGTCGCCCGGCTTGAGCTCGGCCAGGTGCTGGACTTTCTGCCCCAGCGAGCGCGCTTGCTGGAACTTGCGCACCCAGTCGGACAGCTTCACGCCGAGGCCGATCTGCACCCGGCTCATGCTCTCGACGCCGCCGACCAGGGCAAGGTGGCGGCTGACGCCGTCGACCATGCCGGCGGCCTGGATCGCGCCGATCATGCTGGTGGAGCAGGCCATGATGGTGGAATAAGCCGGAATGCTCGGCGGCAGGCCGGCGTCCATCAGGATCTCGCGCGCGATGTTGCTCCAGGTGAGGTTGGGCACCACCGTGCCCCATACCGCGAAATCGGGCTGGGCGCCCTTGAGCTTCTCCACCATGGCCTGGGCCACCGGCACCGACAACTCGATGGCGTCGAATTTGCCCAGAGCGCCGTCGACCTTGGCGAACGGGCTCCTGACACCGGAGGCGAACCAGACTTCGGAAGGGGTGGCGCTCATGTCCTGCTCCTTGGATTGTGAGACCGCATGGGGGGAAGCTGTCTTATACGCCTTTATAGGTGCGGCGGCATGACGCCCGCCTCCCTCTTTCGGGTAGGCCGGCGGGCGCCGTAGGATGGGTTTCCCCCGCATGGAGCGCGCAGCCATGAACCAGGCATTGCTGGCGAAACTTGGCATCGCCAAACCCATCATCCAGGCGCCGATGGCCGGCGTCAGCACGCCGGCGATGGCCGCGGCGGTGACCAATGCCGGCGGGCTCGGCTCGCTCGGCGTGGGCGCGACCGACGCCGAAGGCGCGCGCCGCATGATCCGCGAGACCCGCGCGCTTACCACCGGGCCGTTCAACATCAACTTGTTCTGCCACGCGCCGGCGACCGCCGATGCGGCGCGCGAGGCACGCTGGCTGGAATGGCTGAAGCCGCAGTTCGCGCAGTACGGCGCCACGCCGCCGGCCGCGCTGAAGGAGATTTACCGCAGCTTCGTCGCCGACCGCGCCATGCTGGAAATGCTGCTGCAGGAGCGGCCGGCGGTGGTCAGCTTCCACTTCGGCCTGCCCGCCGCCGAAGTGATCGCGGCGCTGCGCGACGCCGGCATCGTGCTGCTGGCCAGCGCCACGCATCCGCACGAAGCGCAGCAGCTCGTCGCGGCGCGCGTCGACGGCATCGTCGCCCAGGGCATCGAGGGCGGCGGCCATCGCGGCGTCTTCGATCCGCAGGCAGTGGACGACAACCTCGGCACCTTCGCCCTCACCCGCCTGCTGGTCCGCGCCAGCGACATCCCGGTGATCGCCGCCGGCGGCATCATGGACGGCGCCGGCATCGCCGCCGCGCTGGCGCTGGGCGCGCAGGCGGCGCAGCTGGGCACCGCCTTCGTCGGCTGCCCGGAATCGGCGATCGACGCCGGCTACCGGCGCGCGCTGATCGAGCAGCCGGTCGGACGGACCGTTTTCACCACCTCGATCTCCGGCCGCCAGGCGCGCGGCCTGCGCAACCGCTTCACCGCGCTCGACGACGACCCGCAGCGCCCGCCACTGCCCGCCTACCCGATCGTCTACGACGCCGGCAAGGCGCTGCACGCCGCAGCCAAGGCCAAGGGCGAATTCGGCTACGGCGCACAGTGGGCCGGACAGGGCGCGCCGCTGGCGCGCGCGCTGCCGGCGGGGCAGCTGGTGGACGTGCTGATGCGGGAGTTCGACGAGGCCGTTCGCGCGCTGGCCGGGAGGTAGCCGATCCGCTGCATCCCACCGATCGGGGGTGAAAAACCCCGTTTCGGGCGCTTGTTTCCGATCTTCGCCGCTTTCTAGACTGCGCGGTCGGCCATCACAGCGCGCGACCGGCTGGTCAGCGCGCACCACACCATAGGCCGGCGGAGGAGACATGTTGGACTTTCGTGCGCGCGTGCCGGCCGCCGGCCTGGCACTGGCGGCCTTGTGTCTGTGCGGTTGCGGCAGCTCCAGCACGCCGGACCTTGCGGGAGCGGACGGCGCGGCGGCGATGCCGCGGTGCCAGACGCAGGGCGCCGGCCCGACCCTGGTGGGACCGTTGCCCGCCGCCCGCCCCGGCGACCGCGGCCACAACTATCCCTGGAACGCGGCCGACACCGACCTCGCGGCGCACGGTTACGTCGAGGAGGAATACTTCCTGTGCGGCAACACGCCGATCGGCCCCTACACCACGCGCCTGCTGGTGCGGCGGCCGAAGACGGCGGCGGCGTTCAACGGCGCGGCGGTGGTGGAGTGGCTCAATGTCACCACGGGCCGCGACCTGGACGTGCTCTGGCTCAGCGCGCACCAGCACCTGATGCAGCGCGGCTATGCCTACGTCGGCGTCACCGCCCAGCGCGTCGGTCTCGACTACAAGCCCGGCGGCTTCATCGACTGGAGCCCGCGGCGTTACGCCCAGCTCGCCTTTCCGCAGGGCGGCTCGCTCGACCAGAGCTTCGTGTTCGACCCGGCGTCCTATGCGATCTATGGCCAGGCGCTGGGCCTGGTCAAGCACCCGGGCGTGGTCGATCCGCTCGGCGGCCTGCCGGCGCGGACCGTCATCGCCACCGGCGCCTCGCAGTCGGCCGGCGCGCTGACCTTGTATTACGACCTCTACCAGCGGCTCGACGGCGCCGCCGACGGCTTTCTGCCGCTGCTGCTCAGCGCCTCCTCGCTGCTCGCGGCGCTCGGCTACGAGAACCAGCTCAATGTCGATTTCCCCACCCTCACCGCCCTGATCGGCAAGCCGGTGTTCCTGCTCAACACCGAGACCGATCCTTCATTCCTGCGCCTCCCCGATTCCGGCCTGTTCCGCTTGTGGGAAGTCGCCGGCGCGACGCACATCGACGAGAACTGGTTCCAGGCCTGGCGCTCGGTGATCCGCCGCGACCTCGGCACCGATCTGGCCGATGGCGACCAGCTGTGCCAGTACGCACCGCGCAGCCGTATTCCGTTCCGCTACGCCATTGGCGCGGCATTGGACCACCTGCTGGACTGGATCAGGAACGGCACGCCGCCGCCGCGAGGTGTGCCATTCCAGTACGACGCGCTCGGCCAGCTGGTGCGCGACGGCTACGGCAACGTGCTCGGCGGCATCCGCCTGCCGCAGCAGGCGGTCCCAGCCGCGCTCAACAGCCGCGAGAACACGGCGCTCGACCGCAACAACGATCCCTTTTGCGAGCTCTACGGCCGCCACCAGGGGTTCGATGCCGCGACCTTGCACGCGCTTTATCCGAGCCATGCGGATTATGTGTCGCGGGTGCAGGAGGCGACGCAGCAGAACCTGCGCGATGGTTACATCGGCGCGGAGGACGCGCAGGCCACGATAGAGGGTGCGCAGTCGGAAGCAGTCCCGCCGTAAACGCGCAGCGCGGGCAATCCCGCACGGCGGCTCACTCGATGTTCTGCACCTGCTCGCGCATCTGCTCGATGATGACCTTCATCTCGACCGCGCAGCGGGTCATCTCGGCGTCCTGCGACTTGGACGAGAGCGTGTTGGCCTCGCGGTTGAGTTCCTGCATCAGGAAATCGAGGCGGCGGCCGATCGCCTCGTCGCGCGCCAGGGTGTCGCGGACTTCGGTGATGT
>CAYWPB010000279.1:0-5633 GCA_964458725.1 uncultured Nevskia sp.
TTTTCCGGAGCGCGCCGCAGGCACGCGGGGGGCGACCAGGGCAATCGCGCCCGGCGCGGCTTCGAAGCGCGGCTGGCGCTCCGGCAGCAGGGCGGCGCTGAGCCCGCCGAAGGCGCCTCGATGACGGCCGACGAAGTCGTAGACGGCGTTGCCGAGCGGTACCAGCCAGGCGCCGGACAGCAGCCAGCCGGGCCAGGCGAACAATGGCGAGCGACGCAGCAGCAACACGAAGGCCGGCCACTTCAGCGCGGCATGGTCGTCGTGGTCGATGATGACCCAGGAGTAGTTCGCCTCGAGCAGGGCGCGGGCGCGGGCGTAGTCCTGCGCCGGCAGGATGTCGGCCCGCGGCAGCACCAGGAAGGTGCGGAACAGGCGGCACATCTTCAGGCAGAAGCCGCAGTCGCGGTCGTAATAGATGCGCAGCGGCAGCGCGCCGCGGCGGGACTCGCGGCGCTGCGCGCGGCGGTCCAGCGCATCCCAGATCCAGCCGCCGGCGAAGGCCGTCAGCGAGGTCAGGCTGATGAAGGGGAAGGGGCCGAGCTCAAGGCACAGGAAAAAGCCGGTGTGCATGGCCATGAACAACAGCATCAGCGCGAAGCGCAAAGGCCGGTTCAGCAGCGGCTGGAACATCAGCAGCGGCCCGAGCAGCTCGAGGAACCAGACGAAGTAGGTCAGAGCCGAGAGCAGGTCCGGGAACTGGCGCAACCACACCCCCAGCGGCGTGGCGTACATGTCCAGCTGCAGCGCGTACCAGACCGCGGTGCCGTTAGGCCACCACACCGGGTCGTTCTTCAGGATGGCGCTGAAGAAGTACACCGACATCACCTGCAGCAGCAGCCCGGCCGAGGCCCAGGACAGGTGCTGATTCGGCGGCGGTGGCGCCGGGCTTAGCGTGGCGTCGACGCTCCAGCGCGCGCCCAGCGGCAGGAACAGGCTCCAGAACAGCAGGCAGCACAGCAGCACGTCGCCGCCGATCAGCACCAGTCCGTTGCGGTTGAGCAGCGAGGCTTCCAGCACGAAGCACAGCAGCGCGGCCAGGCGCGTGCGCCAGCCCAGCGCCAGCATCAGGGCGGCCAGCGCCTCCAGGCCGAGCAGCAGCACTGCGAACCAGGTCTGGCCGTTGGCGGTGTGCAGGCTCAGGCGCCAGGGATCGTTGAACAGGGCCAGCCAGGTCCGCGGCATCACCCCGGCGTCGCTGTAGAAGACGCGTGCGTCGGGGATGCGCAGCAGCATGTCGACCAGCAGCACTATGCCGAGGCAGGCCCGGAACAGCGCCAGCGTGCGCAGGTCGATGCCGAACAGCTGCGGCAGACGGAGGCGGAGCCAGTTCATGGAGAGGCGTGCATGGTTTGCGCCAGTGGGGTCTGTCGACGATCACTTTGCCACTGCGAAGGGGTCTATTTTCGCGCAGTGCAAGGCGCGACCGACGCAGTGTACTGGATGTACATAAGGAGGGAGCAACGCGGCACTGCGCGAAAATAGACCCCTTCCCGAAGGATTGCCCCCGGATTTGCGGCCATGCGGCGTTGCTCGTCGCTTACGTACTTCAGTACGCATCGCTCCTCGCGCCTTGCCTAGCCACAAATCCGGGGGCAACGCAGCGGCAAAGTGATCGTCGACAGACCCCCAATAAAAAGGGGAGCCGGAGGCTCCCCTTTTCGGTCCCGCGAACGGCTTCAGCGGCCGCCGAGGTCGCCCATCTGGCCGGTGCCGCCGTCGAGCCAGCGCTGACGCGCGAAGTCGCGGTCGGCGGTGTCGTAGCTGGTTGGGTTGTCGGCCAGGCCGAGCAGGCCGGTGCCGAGCAGGCCGCCGCCGGTGGTGCCGCCGGTCGTGCCACCCGTGGTGCCGCCGGTTGAACCGCCGCCGGCCTTGCCATCGGGGCTGTCCTTGCCCTTGGTGGCGTCGTAGATCAGATAGCCGGCGCCGCCTAGGCCCACCGCCAGCAGGCTCCAGTCGAAGAAGGTCCAGCCGCCGGAGTCGCCGCCGCCGCCCGAGCTGCTGGAGCTGGAACCGCTGTCGTCCTGGTTCAGGCGTAGGTTGCGGCCGGCGAAGGGCAGGCCGTTGGCAGTGGCCAGGGTCTCGCCGCGATTGTCCTGGTCGAGCTGCAGCAGGGCCGGCAGCTGCACGCCATTGGCGTGCTCGCGCAGGCGGCTGTCATGGTCCAGGCGCAGGCCGTAGTGCAGCGGCGCGGTGGTGGCGTGGCTGGCATTGCCGCCGAAGTTGTAGCTGAGATAGGCGCGCGCTTCCGGCTGGTCGCGGAACTGCTCCTGGTTGGTCGTGGCATCGGCCCAGACCGCCCCGACAGCACCGGCAGCGATGATGGCAACGAAAGTCTTACGCATCCTGTTCTCCCCGCGCTTCAGGTGTTATGTAGTCGCGCCCGGCAAGCCCGGCGCATCGCTGCCGCACTATAAGGGGGGCCGCGCAAGGCTGACAAGCCCGGCGGCGGCGCTACGGAGTTGAACGGCAAGGCGATTTGCCGGTCTGAGGCCGAGCCCCGGCATCATTTGTAAGCCACGGCGTGTCATGCTTGTCACCGGATTCCCGCCTTCACCGAATTTTTCCGCCGATGTCCGAGACTGTCGAACCCCTGGCTCCGGGCGAGTCCCGGTCTTTGTTTGTCGCCGGACCGGCCGGCCGCATCGAAACCCTGCTGGCCGCGCCGCGCAGCAAGCCGACCGCGGTCTGTGTGGTCTGCCATCCGCACCCCCTGTTCGGTGGAGCGATGAGCAACAAGGTCGTCTATAGCCTCGCGTCCTCCGCCCTGCAGGCCGGTGCGTTGACCGCGCGTTTCAACTTCCGCGGCGTCGGCAAGACCGAGGGCAGCCATGACCACGCGATCGGCGAGACCGCCGACACCCTGGTGATGGTGGAGTGGCTGCGCCGGCAGCTGCCGGGCGCGCCGCTGCTGCTCGCCGGCTTCTCCTTCGGCGCCTACGTCAGCCTGGCCGCCGCGGCCGAGGCCAGGCCGGCCTTGCAGCTGAGCGTCAGCGTGCCGCTGAGCGGCGACTACATCGACGGCGCCGGCCGGCCGGCGCACCCCGGCTGCCCCTGGCTGGCGGTGCACGGCACCGGCGACGACGTGGTGGACTACGCCCGCACCCGCGCCGCCCTGCAGGAATACGATCCGCCGCCGCGGCTGGTGACCCTGGAGGGCGCCGGGCATTTCTACCACGGCCGCCTCACCGAGCTGCAGGACGCGGTGCTGCCGGTCCTGCGCGAGCACCTGGCATGAAGATCCGCGCATGGCTGTTGCTGGGCCTGTGCGGCGCGGCCCTGGCCGCTCCGGCCGACCAGCCTCCGGCGTTCTCCAGCGGCGGGCTCGACGGCTGGACTCCCGAGAGCATCCTCAACGAGAAGGCCACGCAGTACTCGGTGGTCGAGGACGGTGGAGTCAAGGTGGTGCAGGCGCAATGCGAGGACAGCGCTTCGATGGTCGGCTGGGCCGGCCCGGTCGACCTCACCAGGACCCCGCTGCTGGCCTGGCGCTGGAAGATCGAGCACCTCTATCCAGGCCTGGACGAGCGGGTCAAGGGCAGCTCCGATTTTCCGGCGCGCGTCTACGTCGTCACCGGCAAGCGCTGGATGCCGTGGACCCTGCGCACCATCGAGTACGCCTGGTCCAACGGCGAGCACAAGGGCGACTCCTGGGTCAGCCCTTACTCCGGGGCGATGGGCCAGGCGGTGATCGTACCGGTGCGCAGCGGCGCCGAGGGGGTCGGCGAATGGCAGGAGCAACGCCGCGACGTCAAGGCGGATTTCAAGCAGTTCTTCAACCTGGATCTGGACAAGATCGGCGCGGTAGCGCTGATGACCGACTGCGACGACGCCCACGGCAAGGGGCGCGCCTGGTTCGGCGACCTGCATTTCGTGCCGGTGCCGCCGCCGGGCCAGCCGGAATTCACCGCCCTGCCGGGGGAGCACTGAGATGCTCGATCGCCTGCTGGGCCTGCTCGGCGGCAGCGCGCCGGCGGCGCGCGAGCAGCCTTCGGAGCAGCTGTCGGTGGCGCTGCTGCTGCTGGAGCTGGCCCGCTCCGACTTCGACTTCGCCGAGGTGGAGCAGGCGCGCATCCGCGAGCTGCTGGCGCGACGCTACGGCCTGAACGCGGAGCAGGTCCAGGCCCTGATGGATCAAGCCCAGGGTGCCGGGCGCGAGGCCGTGTCGCTCTACGACTACGTGCGCGCGCTCAACGAGCGCTTCGACCCGCCCGGCAAGTACCAGTTGATGGAGATGCTGTGGCAAGTGGCCTGGGCCGACGGCCGTCTCGACCCCAACGAGGAGCACCTGCTGCGCAAGCTGGCGGGGCTGCTGTACGTCTCCGACGCCGACTACATCCGCGCCAAGCTGGCGGTCGGCGAGGGCAGGGTTTCTACCCCACCGGGGTGATGCCGGACGGCTTGCGCAGCTTGTACAGCGCGATCTCGCAGAACAATCCTGGCAGCAGGCCGATGGCCATGCCGCGGCGGTGCGACCGGTCCAGCAGCACCCGCTGCAGCACGTGCCAGCCGCTCTTGCGGCACAGGTCTTCGAAGTCGGCCACGGTGCACAGGTGGATGTTTTCGGAGTTGAACCACTGTGCCGGCAGGGCCGGGGTGATCGGCATGCGCCCGTTCATGATCGACCAGCGCGCGCGCCAGTGCCCGAAGTTGGGAAAGGTGACGATCGCCTCGCGCCCCACCCTCAGCATTTCCGCCACCGCCAGGTCCGGCCGCGCCAGGGCCTGCAGCGCCTGGGTCATCACCACATAGTCGAAGGACTGGTCGGCGAAGTCGCGCAGGCCCTCGTCGAGGTCGGCCTGGATCACGTTGACGCCGGAAGCGATGCAGGCGGCGACGTTGGCCGGGTCGATCTCGAGGCCGTAGCCGCGCACCTGCCGGGTGCGCGCCAGCTGCGACAGCAGCGCGCCGTCGCCACAGCCCAGGTCGAGGATGCGGGTGTCGGGTTTGATCAGGTCGCCGATGATGGCGAGGTCGGGGCGCAGGGGGTGCGGTGCGCTCATGCGCCGACCTCATCCGCCACCCGCGACAGGTAGTTGTGCAGCACGCGATGGTATTCCGGCAGCGGCATCAGGAAATCGTCGTGGCCGAGGTCGGAGTCGATCTCGGCGTAGCTGACCTCGCGGCCGGCGGCGACCAGCGCCTTGACGATCTCGCGCGAGCGCGCCGGCGAGAAGCGCCAGTCGGCGGCGAACGAGGCCACCAGGAACTTCGCCTGCGCCTTGCGGAAAGCGGCAGCGAGGTCGTCGCCGTGGTCGCGCGCCGGGTCGAAGTAGTCCAGCGCCTTGGTCATCAGCAGATAGGTGTTGGCGTCGAAGCGGTCGACGAAGCTCTGGCCCTGGTGGCGCAGGTAGCTCTCGACCTCGAACTCGACGTCGAAGTTGTAATTGAACTGGCCGTCGCCGTCGCGCAGCACGCGGCCGAAGCGGGCCCGCATCGCCTCGTCGGACAGGTAGGTGATATGGCCCAGCATGCGCGCCAGCTTGAGGCCGCGCGAAGGCACCACGCCGTGGGCGTAGTAGCGGCCTTAGTGGAACTCCGGATCGGACAGGATCGCCTGGCGCGCGATCTCGTTGAAGGCCATATTCTGCACCGAGATCTTCGGCGCGCCGGGCATGACCTGGGGGTGACCCATG
>CAYWPB010000280.1:0-5616 GCA_964458725.1 uncultured Nevskia sp.
GCCGCTGCTGCGGGCGCGACCCTGCCGGGCCTCGATGGGCTCGGTGGCGGCACCAGCATCCGGCCGATCCGCGGCCCCGGCAACATCTCCATCCCGATCCCGCCGCTGTTCGACGGGCACAGCAGCGCCAGCGCCCAACGGCGCAGCTAAGCTCTCCCTAAAATTTCGCCGCCAGCTGGAAGAACATCAGCCGGGTCTGCAGCTGATCCGGGCTGTTTTGCGCCCCCTGCTTGAGGATCGGCCGTCCCAGCGACAGGCTGGCGCCCAGTTGCAGCAAGGGCTGCAGGTCCAGTGACACCCCCGCGTCGGCCAGGCTGACGGTTCCGGCCGGCTCGCCCAGGGCGGGCCGCCGATGCCGGGCCGAGGCGTATTCCAGGAACAGCCGCGGGCGCAGCCCCAGGTGCCCGGCGATGCTGTCCGCGTCCGGTTTCCACTCCGTTGCCAGGCTGGCGGATTCGCCGCGGTCGCCGGTGGCCGCCCCGACGCGGAAGGCGTGCAGGCTGTATGGTCCGCCGACGACAAACTGCTGCTGTTGCGGCAACACCGTGCCGCTGAACTGGGCGGTGCCGGCTGCGAGCAGGCTCCAGTTCAGTCCGACGCCGTAGCGCAGGCTCAGCGACGGCTGCCACAGCAGATAGGACAGATCGGCGTTGCTGCCCGCGGCATTGCCGGAATCCAGGCCCTTGCGCAGCAACAGGCCGGTCTGGATTTCGACCCCCTGCTGCTCCAGGCTGCGCCATTGCCAGGCCAGCGACAGCTCGGCCGAGTTGTAGGTTTCCGAAAACGCGTCGCCGCCGCCCTGCACAGCCTGACAGGTGGCCAGTCCCAGCTCGACCAGCAGGCTGCTCAGCGGATCGCAACTCACCGCCATCGGCTGCCCGGGCTGGCCCAGAGCCTCATGATCGTGCAGCAAGCGGCCCTCCACGCTGAGGCGTTGGCGGAAGCTCGTATAAAGGATCTGCTGCCAGCTCGCGGCCAGCTCGTGCAGCTGGCCCTTGAACGCCACTCCGCCGACGGTTTCCTGGAAATCGGCATAGTTGCCCTGGAAGCCCGCCTGGCTCAGCCCGTAGGCATGGGTCCAGCCGCCGCCGACACCGTGGTAGGGACTGCTGTCGGCGCCGCCCAGACCGAGGAAGCGCAGGCTGCTGCTGCCGGTCAGCATCAGCTCGTCGCCGCCGGAAAAGGCCTGGCGCAGTCCCAGGTTGGCCAGATACGGGCCGGCGTAGCGGTTGCCGTAATTGTTGAAGCTCGCCGCCGCGCTGGTCTGCGACTCGCCGGCTCCGGCCTCGGCCAGCTCGAGCGCCACGGCGTCCCCCCCCGCCGGGGTGAAGGACAGCCGGTAGCGCTGCCCGGCGCGCACCGCGAGCGCATCGGCGGCGGTGCGGTCGGATTCGAGCTGCGCGTCGGTGAGCGGCGCACGTTGCGGCAGGTCCTCGAAGTAATGCAGCAGCGGCCCGTTGCCGGACACCCGGCTGACCCGTCCCGCCGCGACCCGTACATAGACCGTGACGCTATCGGCTTTTTCGGCGGCATAGCTGACCAGGGCCGCCGGGTAGCCGGCCGAGTAATAGCTATAGCCGATCTCGCGCACGGCGTCGGACAGGTTGCCGGCCGCGGCGACGGCCTCGCGCAGGCGCCGCTCCGGCAGCAGCGGGCTGCCGAAAATCCGCAGATGCACCTTGCCATAGTCGATCAGCAGCGACGGCCGCTGACTCGCCTCGGTCCGCAATTCAGCCAGCGGAGCCTGTTGAGGCGGGACCGGAGGGGGCAGGGAAATGGCCATGGGCGATGGCTCTAGCGCCGCGCGGCCCGGGTCCGCGCCGCCGCGCGGCGGCCCAACTTGCGGTCTTCCATGTCATGGTCCACGCGGCTGGCCCTGGCATCGTCGCGATTGTCGGGTCTGATCGGGATTCTACACGTCGCGGAACCGGCGCCGCGCCGTCGCCTTGCGGCTCATTTGCGGCGCCCGATCACCCGGCCACAGTCCCCGTCGATTCAAGCGCTTATCAATCGTTACCGATTCGTTTCCCGGTCCGGCCGCCACCTCACTGGCGGGTGTAATAGTGTCACCGCGCAATGTAATGAAGTCCGTCCGCTCGCGGACGGAGGAGACGGGCATTGAAGCGATCCAGAAGAAACCACTCGGCGGCGTTCAAGGCGCAGGTTGCGCTGGAGTCCCTGCGCCAAGACAACCCGATCCGCTCTTACGCGGACCGCTATGACGTGCATCCGAACCTGGTGCGCGCCTGGCAGGCGCAGCTGCTGCGGCAGGCGGCTCGCTTGTTCGAGGAGCCGCAGCGCGGCCCGCGGCGGCGGCACTTCGACGGCTGGGAGCAGGAGCGCGGCATCGCCGCCGAGCGGCTGTCGATGGCACTCGAGCGTACGGGCTGAGCGTCCGCCCCCTAAGTGAAACTCCCATGGACCGGGAACAACGCACCAGAGCCCGCGCCGAGGCCGGCCTGCTGCCCCAGGTGGACCGGTCCCGCATGCTTGGAGGCCTGTGCCGGCAGCCATGCGCCTGCGCCGGCTGCCGGGAAGACATCAAAACCGGAGACCGCCACATCGAGGCGATTGCCGCGCATAGCGTCCGGCTTCTGTTTCACCCCGGCTGCGGCATGACGCTGGCTTCGTGCCAGGGCGGGATGCCGCAGGACCGATCGGCGGCATCCATCTGATTCTGTCCCGGTTGCGTCACCGGGATCAGTAAGGCAGGCGGGGCCTCGCCGCGCCTGCCCGCGTCAAAACGGAAAACAACTCAAGGAGAGAACACCATGTCGACAAGAGTAGTGGCCGTCTTCGGCCTGGCGGCCTGCGCGCTCGCGGGACTGGCCACCCCAGCGGTGGCGGGCGCCTGGGCCGGCACCGCCACTCAGGCTCTGCCGTTGCAGAGCACGGTGCGCAGCAGCCCTGTGGCCGCGGGCATGCCGGTCCACGTCATCCTCAGCCTCAGGCTGCAGAACCCGCAGGGCTTGAGCAGCTTCCTCGCCAGCCAGCGCACGCCGGGCAGCCCGGCTTACCGGCAGGCGATGACGCCGGCCCAGTTCGTGGCCCAGTACGCACCCACCGCGGCGCAGGTCAAACCGGTCACTGATTACCTGGCCACCCAGGGCTTCCGCAACGTGACGGTGTCGTGGAATCGCATGCTGATCAACGCCGACGCCACCGCGGCGCAGGCGCAGGCGGCGTTCAACACCACGCTGAGCCAGTTCCTGCTCAACGGCAAGCTGGCTTACGCGCCGGCCCGGCCGGCGATGGTGCCGGACAACCTGGGTGGCGTAGTGCTGGCGGTGCTGGGCTTGGACAACGTCACGGCGCTGAACACCCAGCCGGCCAGCCGGTTGGTCAGGACCGGGGCGATGCCGTCGGCCGGCCTCACCAGCGCCACCTTGCCGCCGAGCGGATATACCGCGGCGCAGTTCCAGAGCGCCTATGACGCCGCCGGCACGCCGAGCGGCGCCGGTACCGTGGTCGCCATCTCCACCTGCTGCGACACGCTGAACCAGGTGATCGCCGACCTGCGCCAGTTCGAAGCCGGTTCCGGCCTGCCGCAGGTGCCGGTGACGGTGGTGCAGACCTCGCCGCTGCCCTCCCCGCTGGCCCCGGCCGACGATGTCGAGTGGGATCTCGACAGCCAAAGCGCCAGCGGCATGGCCGGCAAACTCAAGAGCCTGGTGTTCTACAACTCTACCGACCTCGGCAGCAGCCTGATCAACAACTACAACGCTTTCGTCGCGCCCGATCCTGCTACCGGCCTGCCGGCGGCGCTGGTCGGCAACATGTCCTACGGCGGCTGCGAAGCGGTGAGCTCGCTCGGCGGCGAGATGGCCGCCGACGATCAGGCCTTCGCCGAAGCAGTGGCGCAGGGCCAGACCTGGTTCGCCGCGGCCGGCGATGCCGGAGCGGCCTGCAGCGTGCTGCTGAATTTCGTCACGCCCGACGCCGGTGTGCCCTCGGTCGAGTATCCGGCCGCCTCGCCCTACGTGGTGGCGGTGGGTGGCACCACGCTGTTCACCGACGCGAACTTCAATTACGCCACCGAGACCGCCTGGGATGCAGGCGGCGGCGGCACCAGCCTGTTCGAGACCGCACCGGCCTGGCAGGCCGCGGTGGCGCCGCTGGCCCAGCTCGGCCTGCGCGCCGTGCCGGACCTGGCGATGGAGTCCGGCGGTCCCGACGTCGGCCTCCCCGAGCTGGGCTTCGTCGGCCTCGGCGGCGCCGCCATCGTCTACGACGGCCAGCCGGCGCAGGTAGTCGGCACCAGTCTGGCCTCGCCGCTCGCGGTGGGCTCCTGGGCCCGGATCGAGTCGGCGCATTGCAATGCCCTCGGCTTCGCCGCGCCGCTGCTGTACGCGCTGGACCGCGCGCCGTCGCTCGCCTCGTCCACCGCCGCGGGCTTCCACGACGTAACGGTCGGCAGCAACGGCCTCTATGTCGCCACGCCGGGCTGGGACTACACCACCGGCTACGGCAGCTTCGACATCACCCGGGTGAATGCGGCGCTGCCGGCTGCTCCTGCGGGATGTTCGCCGGCGTCCTGAGGTTCCGGGCGCACGGCTTCATGAAAATCCCCCCGGCTCCGGGGGGATTTTTTTGCTGGTCTCACTTGCGGCGTGTGATGCGCGGTCAGCCTGGAGATGGTGGGCCCCCCGGGACTTGAACCCGGAACCAAAGGATTATGAGTCCTCTGCTCTAACCGATTGAGCTAGAGGCCCTTGTGCCTGGCGCGGCAGAGTATAAGAGAAGCCGCCGGGGGCGGGCCTTCAGACCGGGACCAGCCAGCCCCTGTAGCGGACCACCAGGCCGGCTCCCGGCATCGAGGCGCGCACGTCGAAGCAGTAGCGGCCGTCGCGCTCGCTTTCGGCGGTGACGATGGTGGGCCAGATGCGGCGCGGCATGGGCAGGCCCAGGCTGCCGAAGCCGCGCAGCTGCATCCGCAGGATGCCGTGCTCCACTTCCAGGTCGTAGCGCAGGGTGGCTAGCGTGGTGCGCTCGCACAGCACGCCTTTTTCGGCCCACATGCGCGAGGTGAAGACGTGGCCGCCGAAGTCGCGGCGCCAGATCTCGGCGCCGTCGCGGCAGTCGATGGAGAAGCGCAGCGGCAAATGCTCCGAGGCCGGCGGCATGCCCATGCTGTCGGCCAGGATGCGGGCGGCGCTGTTGTCGCCGCGCTGCACCCGGCACTCGCCGGCGGCCTCGAAGCGGGCGCCCGGCTGATGCAGGCGACGCACGGTGGGCGGCAGCTGATCGAAGCGGGGGCCGAGCAGGCGGCGGTACAGGCTGTCCTGGCTGTTGGGTCCGTCCATGGTGCGCGCAGCATCCGAAAGTGCATGAAAAACCGCAAGGGGGCCGGCCTTAGCGGCGAAGGGCCGCGGACGGTACAATTGCGCCCCTGCGCTGTTCCTATTGGCGGCCGTCGCCGCGCCGCCCGAGCTCCATGACCACCCCTGCCGAACAAGCGGCCCTGCGCCGCACCTTTGCCATCATCTCGCACCCGGACGCGGGCAAGACCACCTTGACCGAGAAGCTGCTGCTGTTCGGCGGCGCGATCCAGCTGGCCGGTACCGTCAAGGGCCGCAAGGCCAGCCGCCACGCCACCTCGGACTGGATGGCGCTGGA
>CAYWPB010000281.1:0-5596 GCA_964458725.1 uncultured Nevskia sp.
AGATGGCCAAGCAGCAGCCCAACGAGGAGGGCGAGCGCGGCGTCATCGTCAATACCGCCTCCATTGCCGCCTACGACGGCCAGATCGGCCAGGCCGCCTACGCCGCCTCCAAGGGCGCGGTGGTCGGCATGACCCTGCCGATCGCGCGCGAATTCGCCCGCAGCGGCATCCGCTGCGTCACCATCGCCCCCGGCCTGTTCGAGACGCCGATGATGGCCGGCCTGCCGCAGGACGTGCAGGACTCGCTCGGCCGCAGCGTGCCCTTCCCCTCGCGCCTGGGACGCGCCACCGAGTACGCCGCGCTGGTGCAGCACATCGTCGAGAACACCATGCTCAACGGCGAGACCATCCGCCTCGATGGCGCGCTGCGGATGGCGCCGAAGTGACGGACAAGGACGACCAGTCGCGCCTGGCGGTGCTGATCGACGCCGACAACTCGGCGCCCGACATCGCCGAGGGCCTGCTGCGCGAGGCGGCCAAGTACGGCGTCGCCAGCATCAAGCGCGCCTACGGCGACTGGACCACCGACAATCTCAAGGGCTGGAAGAAGGTGCTGCTGGAGAATTCGATCCAGCCGATCCAGCAGTTCAGCTACACCCGGGGCAAGAACGCCACCGACTCGGCGATGATCATCGACGCCATGGATCTGCTCTACACCGGGCGCTTCGATGGTTTCTGCATCGTCTCCAGCGACAGCGACTTCACCCGCCTGGCCTCGCGCATCCGCGAACAGGGTCTCACTGTCTACGGCTTCGGCGAGCGCAAGACGCCGGAGCCTTTCGTCGCCGCCTGCGACCGCTTCATCTATACCGACGTGCTGCGCGGCGGGGCGGAGGAGGAAGAGGAGAGCACCGCGGTCAAGCGCCTCAACACCAGCCAGCTCAAGGCGCAGACCAAGCTGGTGGCGGCACTGCGCGCCGCGGTGGAGGCCCGATCCGACGAGAGTGGCTGGGCGGGCCTCGGCGCCGTCGGCCAGCACGTGGCCAAGCAGTCGCCGGAGTTCGATTCGCGCAACTACGGCTACCGCAAGCTCCGCGACCTGGTCACCGCGATGCAGCTGTTCGAGCTGGAGGAACGCGCGCAGAGGGACGGCCGCGGCAGGGACGTCTACATCCGCGACAAGCGCAGGAAAAGCGCAAAGGGCGACTGAAACCGCGGGCGGCATGTCACACCGCCGCGGCCTGGCTCGTCTTATGGGCACATCCTCAACCGGAGCCCATGCGCCATGGAACGCCGTTACGACTACGCCAAAGCCTCTCCCGCCACCTTCAAGGCGGTCTATGCCCTTCAGGGCGTCGTCAACAATTGCGGCCTCGACCACGTCCTGCTTGAGCTGGTCAAGATGCGCGCCTCGCAGATCAACGGCTGCGCCTTCTGCCTGGCGATGCACGCGCGCGACGCGCGCAAGCTCGGCATCGCCGACGACAAGCTGCACCTGCTTCCCGCCTGGCGCGAGGCCCCGGGCCTGTACAACGAGCGCGAGTGCGCCGCGCTGGCCTGGACCGAGGCCCTGACCCTGATCACAGAAGGCCATGCCCCGGACGAGGTATATGAGCAGGTGCGCGCCCAGTTCTCCGAAAAGGAGATCGCCGATCTCAGCGCGGCCATCGCCACCATCAATGTCTGGAACCGCCTGAACTGCGCGGCGCGCACGCCGCCGGAGCTGGAGCAGGCCGCCTAGTTCAAGCTTCCACTGCGAGCGGCAGCTGCAACGGCCACAACGCCGCGAGCTGCCGCTTGGCCTGCGGGCTCAGGCGCTTGATCTGGACCTCCAGCTTGAGCGCCTCGGAGCGCGAGGCGCAGGGACGCGCAGCAAGCATCTGGTCCGGCGCGTTGAGCCGGGTGAACATGGCGCCCTTGCCGCTGCGGTGCTGCTCGAAACGCTGCGCCAGGTCCACGGTGATGCCGGCATAGAGCCGGCCGTTACGGCACTCCAGCAGGTAGACGTACCAGGGACGCGGGGCAGCGGGCTCGGCGGGGCGGCGGGCGCGGGGCATGCCGCGATTGTCGCCGATCGGCGCTCGGCGCCCTCAGGCTTCAGCGACGCCCGGAGTGACCGCCGCCACCGCCGTGGAAACCACCGGACGGCCCACCGCCGTGAAACCCGCCGGACGGCGCTCCGCCATGAAACCCGCCGCCGAAACCGCCGCCGCCATGGAAGGCGGGCGCGGAAGCCTGCATCGGGCGGAAATTCTGCTGCGGCATCGGCCGGAACTGCGGCGCCGCGGCGAAGCGCTGCGGCCCGCCCTGCCAGGCCTGATGGTTCTGCTGCGCCGGCATCGGCCGGGGCATCGGGCGCGGCGCGTTGTTCCAGCCACGGTTCGGCGGGCTGGAGAAGTGGTTGCCGCCACCGCCGTTGAACGCCGGCTGCGGCGCCGGACCGGGGCGCGGCGCGCCGTGCCAGCCGGGGTTCGGCGCCGGAGAGGGACCGCGGCCTACACCGCCGTTCCAGCCGCCACCACCAGGGTTGCCATGCCAGCCGCCGCCGTTCCAACCGCCATTGCCGGGGTTGCCGTGCCAGCCACCGCCATTCCAGCCGCCGCCGTGGTAGTAGTTGTTGTACACGACCTGCGGCGGCGGGCACCAGGGGTGGTAGTTGGAATAGAAGAAGCCGAAGCTGAAGAACGGCACGAACGGAATCCAGGGATCGATCGCGACCACCGGGTACGGGTTGTAGACGTAGACCGGCGGCGGGTAGTCGTAGACCACCGTTGGCGGCGGCGTGTCGTAGATGACCGTGGGCGCGTCCTGCACCACCACCGGCTCGGGATCGTCGCCGCCGACCACGCTGGGCGCCACGTCCTCGACCGCGGCGGGAACCGCCGGGTCGATCACCTGCGGCGGCACCGCGGCCACGGCCTGCGGCGCCTGGGCCACGGTGGCGGTGTCGCCGCACGCCACCTGGGCGGTGCCGTTGCCGGCGGCGGCGCTGCCGCCCACCTGCACGATCATGCGGCGCTCGATGTGCTGGCCGTTGTCGCCGTTGGCGACGATGTCCACGGTATTGGTGCCCGGATGCAGGCCCTTGCTCATGGTGACGGTGGGCCAGTGCTCGTCGATGGCGTCCTGGGACACGCCCTTGCCATCCAGGTACAGGCTGACCTGGGACACCTGGAACGGCGGATTGGCGAACTGGAAGTAGACGCTGGTCGCCGCCGCCGCCGCGTCGCAGGCCAGGCCGGCCGGCGGCGGGTTGAGGCTGGCGACGATGGGCTGGTCGCTGTCTGCGGCATGGGCCGAGAGGCCCGCCAGCAGCGGCAACCCGCCCAGCGCCGCGAGCAGCGCGACACGTCTACACGAACGCGGAAAGCGCTCTGGATTCATGCTCTTGCGCGACAGACCCAAGTGAGTGTTCATGCGGCCTCCTGCGGCCTATCCCCTCTTATAGCAAAACCCCGCTTGCTGCCGGCTGAACGGACCGGCGGCCGGGCTTTTATGCCTTTTTTATTTGTCTGGGTACCGTCTCGTCTCGAATTCCTACGACCGCAAGGCGCCTAATGCCCGCGCCGGAAAACGTCCGGCTTTTCGCCCTGCGCCCATGACCATTCTGCTGCTGGTGTTCGGCTCCGCCCTGTTCGGCGCGCTCGCCGGCTACGTGATGTTCTGCGAACGCGTCTGAACCGCTGCTTAAGGATTCGCTGAAATGACTTTCGACTACATGCTCGGCGGACTCGCCGTGCTGTTCATGCTGGGCTACCTGACCTATGCCCTGATCAAGCCGGAGAAGTTCTGATGACCGTCAATGGCTGGGTCCAGATCCTGGTCTATTTCGCCCTGCTCACGGCGCTGACCCGCCCGCTCGGCGGCTATCTGCACCGCGTTTTCGAGGGCGGGCGCACCGTGCTCGGCCGCGTCTTCGGCCCGCTGGAACGCGGTTTCTACCGCCTGGCCGGCGTCGACCCGCAGGCCGAACAGCACTGGACCGGCTACGCGGTGGCGATGCTGGTATTCAACTTCGTCTGCTTCGTCACCCTGTTCTTCCTGCAGTTGTACCAGCACAAGCTGCCGCTCAACCCGCAGAACATGAGCGGGCTGACGCCGGACCTGGCGTTCAACACTGCCATCTCCTTCGTCACCAACACCAACTGGCAGAGCTATGGCGGCGAGACCACCATGAGCTACCTGACCCAGATGCTGGGCCTGACCGTGCACAACTTCGTCTCCGCCGCCACCGGCATCGCGCTGGCGGTGGCGCTGGTGCGCGGCTTCTCCCGCCGCTCGGCGAAGAGCCTGGGCAACTTCTGGGTCGACTTGACGCGTGGCACCCTGTACGTACTGCTGCCGATCTCGATCGTCGCAGCGCTGTTCCTGGTGTGGCAGGGCATGCCGCAAAACCTGGCCGCCTACACCGACGTCACCACCGTCGAGGGCGCCAAACAGACCATCGCCCAGGGCCCGGTCGCCTCGCAGATCGCGATCAAGATGCTCGGCACCAACGGCGGCGGCTTCTTCAACGCCAATGCCGCGCACCCGTTCGAAAACCCGACCGCGCTGTCCGATTTCCTGCAGATCATCCTTATCTTCCTGATCCCGGCCGCGCTGACCAACTACTTCGGCCGCATGGTGAAGAGCGAGCTGCAGGGCTGGGCGGTGTACTCGGCGATGGCGGTGCTCTTCGCTGCCGGCGTCACGGCATGCTACTGGGCCGAATCCCAAGGCAATCCGCAGTTCGCCGCGCTGGGCATCGACCAGCAGGCGAGCAGCCTGCAGGCCGGCGGCAACATGGAAGGCAAGGAGGCGCGCTTCGGCATCGCCCGCAGCACGCTGTTCGCCACCATCACCACCGACGCCTCGTGCGGCGCGGTCAACAGCTGGCACGACAGCTTCACCCCGCTGGGCGGCCTGATCCCGATGGTCAACATCCAGCTCGGCGAGGTGATCTTCGGCGGCGTCGGCTCCGGCCTCTACGGCATGTTGCTCTACGCCGTGATCGCGGTGTTCATCGCCGGCCTGATGGTGGGCCGTACACCGGAATACCTGGGCAAAAAGATCGAGGCACGCGAGGTCAAGATGACCATGCTCGCGCTGCTGGTGCTGCCGCTGTCGACCCTGGGCTTCACCGCCCTGGCGGCGGTGCTGCCGCAGGGCTTGGCCGGCCTCGGCAACAGCGGCCCGCACGGCTTCTCCGAGCTGCTCTACGCCTACACCTCGGCCACCGGCAACAACGGCAGCGCCTTCGGCGGCCTCTCCGCCAACACGCCGTTCTTCAACATCACCCTAGCGCTGGCGATGATGATCGGCCGCTTCGCCATGATCGTGCCGATGCTGGCGGTGGCCGGCTCACTGGCGGCGAAGAAATACACCCCGCCCTCGGCCGGCACCTTCCCCACCGACGGCGGCCTGTTCATCGCCCTGCTGGTAGGCGTGGTGCTGATCATCGGCGGCCTCACCTATTTCCCGGCCCTGGCCCTGGGGCCCATCGTCGAGCACTACTCGATGTTGGCCGGAAATTTGTATTAAGGATCACGATCCAATGAGCAATGCCAAGATTGTTCCCTCTCTGCTCGATCCGGCGCTGGTCGGTCCCGCCGTGCGCGACTCGTTCCGCAAGCTGGATCCGCGCGTCCAGGCCCGGAACCCGGTGATGTTCGTGGTG
>CAYWPB010000282.1:0-5571 GCA_964458725.1 uncultured Nevskia sp.
CCTCAAGGAAAACAAGTTCGGCGTCGACATCGCCGAAGCCGAGCGCCTGTATGCGCTGGCCCAGGCCCTGCCGGGGCTGCAGGTGCACGGCATCGCCTGCCACATCGGCTCGCAGCTGCTGGAGCTGGCGCCGTTCCTCGACGCCCTCGACCGGGTGCTGGCGCTGATCGACCGCCTCGCCGCCCGCGGCATCCGGCTGCAGCACATCGACGTCGGCGGCGGCCTGGGCGTGCGCTATCAGGACGAGACGCCGCCCGAGCCGGAGCAGTGGGCGCGGGCGCTGCGGCCCAAGCTGGAAGGCCGCGGCCTGATGGTGATGACCGAGCCCGGCCGCGCCATTGCCGGCAACGCCGGCGTCCTGCTGACGCGGGTCGAGCTGCTCAAGCCGACCGCGCACAAGAACTTCGCGGTGATCGACGCGGCGATGAACGACCTGATCCGCCCCTCGTTCTACGACGCCTGGCACGCGGTGCTGCCGGTGCGCGAGAGCAACGCTGCATCGAAGCAGGTATGGGACCTGGTCGGCCCGGTGTGCGAGAGCGGCGACTGGCTGGCGCGCGAGCGCAGCCTGGCCCTGGCCGAAGGCGACCTGCTGGCGTTCCGCACCACCGGCGCCTACGGCTTCGCCATGAGCTCCAACTACAACACCCGGCCGCGCGCCGCCGAAGTGCTGGTCGACGGCAGCCAGATCCATCTGGCGCGGGCGCGCGAGAGCTTCGGCGACCTGGTGCGCGGCGAGGCGCTGCTGCCGTGAGCGTCGGGATGAGAACCGGGATAAGACAACAGCGTCTCGCGCAAAGACGCGAAGACGCGAAGAACCGCAAAAGCCTTTTCTTCGAAACGCTTTTCTTGGCGCCTTTGCGTCTTGGCGTGAGGCCCGCTTTGGCTTCGGGGTTCCAGCAATGAGCCACCCCATCGTGCTGATCGACGCCTCCGGCTGGCTGTTCCGGGCGTACCACGCGCTGCCGCCGCTCACCACCGCCAAGGGCGAGCACACCGGGGCGGTGCTGGGCTTCACCAACATGCTGCGCAAGCTGTTCAAGGACTACGCGCCGGAGGAGATCGCGGTGGTGTTCGACGCCCCGGGCAAGACCTTCCGCGACGAGATGTACAGCGAGTACAAGGCCACCCGCGATGCCACGCCGGAAGACCTCAACGCGCAGTTCCCGCTGATCGCCGAGGTGGTGCAGGCGATGGGCCTGCCGCTGCTGGCGATCCCGGGGGTCGAGGCCGACGACGTCATCGGCACCCTGGCCAGGCAGGCGCGCGACGCCGGCCAGGACGTGCTGATCGTCACCAGCGACAAGGACCTGGCGCAGCTGGTGGACGAGCGGGTCAGCCTGCTCGACACCATGAAAAACCGCCGGATGGACCCGGCCGGCGTGGTGGAGAAGTTCGGGGTGCCGCCGGAGCGCATCATCGAGTACCTGGCCCTGATCGGCGACACCAGCGACAACATTCCCGGCGTGCCCCTGGTGGGTCCCAAGACCGCCGCCAAGTGGCTCAACGAGTACGGCTCGCTCGACGCGCTGATGGCCAAGGCCGGCGAGGTCAAGGGCAAGGCCGGCGAGAACCTGCGCGCCTCGCTGCAGCAGATCCCGCTGTCGCGTGAGCTGGCGACGATCCGCTGCGACGTAGGGCTGCCGCTGCGCTACGACGAGTTGCGGCCCAGGCCCGCCGACAACACCCGGCTGGAGGAGCTGTACCGCCGCTTCGAGTTCCGCCGCCTGCTGGAGGAGCTGAGCGTCGCGGCACCGCCCGCCACGCCGGTACCGCAGCCCGCGGCCGCTGCCGCCGCGGCGCCGGAAACGCCGGCCGAATCCCGCACCACCGAGCACGTCATCGTCGACGACGAGGCCAAGCTCGCCGCCATGCTGGAAGAGCTGCAGGCGGCGCCACTGCTGTGCGTCGACACCGAGACCGACGCGCTCGACGCGATGAAGGCCGGCCTGGTCGGCTTGTCCTTCGCCACCCGGCCGCGCCACGGCTGGTACGTGCCGCTGGCGCACAACTACCTCGGCGCGCCGCCGCAGCTGCCGCTGGCACTGGTGACCGAGCGGCTCAAGCCGCTGCTGCAGGACCCGCGCAAGCCCAAGGTCGGCCAGCACATCAAGTACGACCTCAACGTGCTGGCGCGACACGGCATCGAGGTGCGCGGCGTGCGCTACGACACCATGCTGGAAAGCTATGTGCTCGACGCCGCCGGCAACCGCCATGACATGGACACCCTGGCGGAGAAGTACCTCAACCACCAGACCATCCAGTTCCACGACGTCGCCGGCAAGGGCAAGGGCCAGATCGCCTTCAACCAGGTGCCGGTCGACACCGCCGCCGAGTACTCGGCCGAGGACACCGACGTCACCCTGCGCCTGCACCACGTGCTGTATCCGCGCCTCGAGGAAGTGGGCGAGCTGAAGAAGGTGTTCGAGACCATCGAAATGCCGCTGCTGCCGGTGCTGGCCAAGGTCGAGCGCGACGGCGTCAAGGTCGACGCCGCGCTGCTGGCGCGCATCAGCACCGAGCTGGCCGGCCGCATGGACGAGCTGCAGGCCGAATGCTGGAAGCTGGCCGGCGGCGAGTTCAACCTCGGCTCGCCCAAGCAGCTGCAGGTCATCCTGTTCGAGCAGCTCAAGCTGCCGGTGCTGTCGAAGACGCCCAAGGGCGACCCATCGACCAGCGAGGACGTGCTGGAGGAGCTGGCGGCGCAGCACGCGCTGCCGCGCCTGATCCTGGACTGGCGCGCGATGCAGAAGCTGCGCAGCACCTACACCGACAACCTGCCGAAGGAGATCAACCCTCAGACCGGCCGCATCCATACCTCCTATCACCAGGCGGTGGCGGCGACCGGGCGGCTGTCGTCGCAGGATCCCAACCTGCAGAACATCCCGGTGCGCAACGCCGAGGGCCGGCGCATCCGCCAGGCCTTCATCGCCGAGGATGGCAACGCCCTGCTGTCGGTCGACTACTCGCAGATCGAGCTGCGCCTGATGGCGCATTTTTCCGGCGATGCGCGCCTGCAGGACGCCTTCGCCCGCGGCCTCGACATCCACCAGGCCACCGCCGCCGAGGTCTTCAACCTGCCGCTGGAGCAGGCGGTGGGCGAGCAGCGCCGCGCCGCCAAGGCCATCAACTTCGGCCTGATCTACGGCATGTCCGCCTTCGGCCTGGCGCGCCAGCTCGGCATCGCCCGCGGCGAGGCGCAGGACTACATCGCGCGCTTCTTCGCCCGCTACCCGGGCGTCAAGCAGTTCATGGACGGCACCCGCGAGCAGGCACGTACCCGCGGGTACGTGGAAACCCTGTACGGCCGGCGCCTGTATCTGCCCAACATCCTGTCGCGCAACGCGGCGCTGCGGCAGTACGCCGAGCGCACCGCCATCAATGCCCCGCTGCAGGGCACCGCCGCCGACCTGATCAAGCTGGCGATGATCGACCTCGGCGCCTGGATCGCCGGTGAGGCGCCGCGGCTGCGCATGATCATGCAGGTGCACGACGAGCTGGTGTTCGAGGGGCCGCGTGCCGAACTGAAGGAGCTGGCGCCGCAGATTGCCGGCCGCATGTGCCGGGTTGCCAGTCTGGCGGTGCCGCTGGTAGCCGACTGGGGCCTCGGTGCCAACTGGGACGAAGCGCACACCCCGCAAGGCCACGCCAGCAGCGTGAACAAGACGGTTTAGCGCTCTCTTAGGCGGAGATGACTGCAAATCGTGGGGCGTTGCCGATTTGCGTTGAAAGAGGCGACAGGATCGCCTTCATAAAAATAATCTATTGAGTTTCAGCTGCTTGCAAAACTTTTGCTGGGTTTGCCGCTGCACTGCAAAATTTTGCTGCATTGCGGTTGAACTCCACCGACCCACCCGCATCTAACCTCGTGAACGGTGACTCCCTTACCGTTCTCCGCCCCCACTCCCTGGGCGGACATTCCGGTACCCCCAAGCCGGAACTCGTTGCCCGGTGGATTTCCCCCGATCCACCGGGCATTTTTTTGGGGCAGGGCTCCAGGACAAGCAATGAAATTTCCTGCGGATCCGGCGCTTTACAAAAAATTTACCGGCAAACCTTGAACTTCCGGAGAGCGGACGCATCTAATTCTGCGAACGGTGACTCCCTTTCCCGTTCACCGCCCTAACTCCCTGGGCGGTCATTCCGGTTCCCCCAAGCCGGAACTCGTTGCCCGGTGGATTCCCCCGATCCACCGGGCAATTTTTTTGCCCCGCGCTGGCCGCAGAAACCGCCCAGGCCGCCGGTCTTGCAACTATTTTTCGAGCTTTGCCAGATATTTGCGGGGCACAGTTCGTTTCCACACACAAAACCATTGAACTTCCCCGGTGCGGCCGCATCTAACTCTGCGAACGGTGACTCCCTTTCCCGTTCTCCGCCTTCACTCCCTGGCGGATATTCCGGTTCCCCCAAGCCGGAACTCGTTGCCCGGTGGATTCCCCCGATCCGCTGGGCAATTTTTTTTGTGGGCGCCGCCGGCCGTTATCGCTGGTACCGTAGGCGCGACATGACGGGCCAAGCACAGACATTGCTGCAAACCCTGCAACAGGATCGCTCCCTGCGCGAGCCGCAGCAGCTGCGCCGGCGCATCGAGGCGCTCGATGCCTTGGAAGTGCATTTCCCGGACGAAGCCGACGCCGCGCGTACCGGGCCGGGGCGGCGGGCCGCCGGACTGCGGCTGGAACTGGAAGCCATCAACCACCAACTGTACGAGGCCATCCGCGGCGAGATCCGCGGCGGCGGCGGACCTGAGGCGCTGCTGCGCTGGCTGCCTCCGACCCACGACGCAAAAGGCGCGGGCTACGATCATCTCGACGAGCTGGTCAGCGGCGTCCTGCGCTTCGAGCCGCCGGGTCCGGTCGCCGCGCCGGCGGCGGAGATGGTGTTCTACCAGCCGACCCCGGCGCGACACATCTTCGATCTGCTTCGCCGCGCCGCCCCCGCCAAGCGGGACCTGCTGGTCGATCTCGGCTCCGGCCTGGGCCATGTGCCGCTGCTGGCGGCGATCTGCACGCCGGCGCGGGCCCTCGGCATCGAGCTGGAAGGCGCCTATGTCGGTTGCGCCCGCCGCTGCGCCGCCTCGCTGAATCTGTCCCGCGTCGCCTTCACGGAGCAGGACGCCCGCGAGGCCAACCTGTCCGCCGGCACCCTGTTCTACCTCTACACCCCGTTCAGCGGCGGCATCTTGCGCACGGTGCTGGACCGGCTGCGGCGCGAGGCCGCGCGGCGCGCGATCCGCGTCTGCACCTTCGGCCCCTGCGCCGCGGTCGTCGCCGCCGAGCCCTGGTTGCGCAACGCCGGGCCGCCGGGCGGGGATTGCGTGGCGATTTTCAGCTCCCGTGGTTCTCCGGGGGCAAGTGACTGATCCGCAAGGCAGTCGGCTCAGAGGCTGCTCGCCTCGTCCTCCAGCCAGCGGTTGAGCACCTCCCGCACCTCCTCCGCGCCCAGCTTGGCCTGGGCGGAGAAGATCTGCACCGTGGCTTCCGGGTCCAGGACCTGGAGTTGCTTGCGCACCTGGAGCAGGGTGCTCTTGGCGGCGCCGTGGCCGAGCTTGTCGGCCTTGGTCAGCAGCAC
>CAYWPB010000283.1:0-5567 GCA_964458725.1 uncultured Nevskia sp.
CGGCGCCGCGCTCAGCCTGTCCGGCCTGATCGCGCGCGCCGACAGCCTGCCGCTGCGGCAGCACCCGGCGGTCAAGCCGGCCGCGGCGGAGGCGCCGGCGGCGCCGCAGGAGTTCCAGCAGAGCTGGACCGGGCGCGGCTGGGCCTCGCTGCGCGAACTGTTCGCCCACGTCTTCATCGTGCAGCGCACCGACAAGCCGGTCGACCGTTTGCTGCCGCCGGAGCAGGAGAACCTGGTCAAGCAGCTGCTGGCGCTGAAGCTGGAGTCGGCGCGCGCCGCGCTGCTGCTCGGCGACACCGCCAGCTTCCGCGGCGCGCTGGAGTCGGCGACGCAGTGGCTGGCCGACTACTATCGCCCCGAGGACCCCACCGTCAGCGCCGCTCGCGCCGAGCTGGAGCGCCTGCACGGCCTGGAACTGGACCCACCGCTGCCGGACTTGAGCCGCAGCGTCGGCCTGCTGCGCGCCTACCTCGACGCGATGCCGCGATGACGGGCTGCGCATGATTCTGCTCCTGCTCGTCCTTCTCGTCTTCGTCGCCGGCGTGGCGACCATCATGCTGCTGCACCCGGACGCCGGTTACGTCCTGATCAACTACGGCCCCTGGGTGGTGGAGACCTCGCTGGCGGTGCTGGTGATCGGCGTCGGCCTGTGGTTCCTGGTGGTCTATCTGGTGCTGCGCCTGCTCGGCGCCGCCATCCGCCTGCCGGGCAGCGTGCGCGAGGCGATCGACCGCCGCCGCCAGGACCGCGCCCGCGACTCCTTCGAGGCCGGCCTGCTCAACCTGTTCGAGGGCAACTGGAAGCGCGCCGAGGTCGAGCTGCTGCGCCGCGCCGGCGAGCACCGCGCCACCCACCTCAATTACCTCGCCGCGGCCCGCGCGGCGCAGCGCCAGGGTGCGATCGACCGGCGCGACCAGTACCTGCGCCTGGCCGCGATCAACAAGCCTGAGCACGAGTTCGCCACCCTGCTGTCGGCCGGCGACCTGCAACGCAAGCGCGGCGACCACGCCGCCGCCCGCGCCACCGCGTTGCGCCTGCGCGAGCGCGATCCCAACCATCCGTTCGCAGTCGAGCTGCTGGCCGAGAGCCTGGCCGCCCTGGGCGAGTGGGAGCCGCTGCGCCAGCTGCTGGCCGAGCCGGTGGCTCGCGCCGCGCTCGATCCGCCGCGCTACGACGCGTTGGCGCTACGCAGCCTGGAGCAGCTGATGCAGGCGGCGGTGGCGGCGGCGCGGCTGGACCAGCTCAAGGCGCTGTGGGACGGCGCGCCGGCCTATCAGGCAGATGCCGGGTTGTGCCTGGTCTATGCCCGCGGCCTGGCGCGGCTCAACGCCGACGCCGACGCGCTGGCCCTGATCACCCAGGCCCTGGCGCGCGAATGGAATGCCCCCTTGGCATTGCTCTACGGCGGCCTGCACGCCAACGACCCGGTGGCCCAGCTCGCCACGGTGGAGCAGTGGCTGCAGCAATACGGCGACAAGCCGGAGCTGCTGCAGGTCGCCGGGCGTGTCTGCCTGCGCAACAAGCTGTGGGGCAAGGCGCGCAGCTACCTCGAGGCAGGCATTGCCGCGGCGCCCACCGCGCAGGGTTATCTCGACCTGGCGCGCCTGTGCCAGGACACGCAGCAGCCCGACGAGGCGGCGCGCTACTACCGCCAGGGGCTGGAGCTGGCCACCGCCGGCTCCTAGGTTTCCAAACCTTGACAGCCGTTACTGTCATGATCCGCCGGCGCCAGCTAAAATCGACCTTCCCCCGCCACCCATAGGGAGTCGTAAACATGAGCATGCTGAAGGAATTCCGGGAATTCGCCATGAAAGGCAACGTCGTCGATCTCGCCGTGGGCGTGATCATCGGCGGCGCCTTCGGCAAGATCGTGTCCTCGCTGGTCGCCGACATATTCATGCCGGTGCTGGGCCTGATCACCGGCGGCATCAATTTCGCCGATATGGCGATCACTCTCAAGGAAGCCGAAGGCAAGACGCCGGCGGTGCTGCTGGCCTACGGCAAGTTCCTGCAGAACACCTTCGACTTCATCATCGTCGCCTTCGCCATCTTCCTGCTGGTCAAGGGCATCAACTCGCTCAAGCGCAAGCAGGAAGCCGCTCCCGCCGCGCCGCCGGCGCAGGAAGTGCTGCTGACCGAGATCCGCGACCTGCTCAAGGCGCAGAAGTCCTAGTCGGTTGCCCGCGCCGCCGTGAGCCAGATCGAGACGCTCGACGTCGCCGACTGGGCCCCCGAGCCCGGCGACGGCGAATCGCGGCGGCTCGCCGCCGCGCTGGAGGCCGGCAAGGTGCTGTTCCTGCCGCGGCTGCGCTTCGAGCTGTCGCCGCAGGAGAAGCGCTTCCTCGATCCGCGCTGGTCGGACCGCAAGGCCAAGAACATCAGCTACGATCCGGCCAGCACGGCGATCAAGGGCGCACTCGGTAACCTCTCCGACCTGGAAGACCTGCGGCGGCTGGTGGAGCGCTTCCACCAGCGCGCCACCGGGCTGATCCGGCACCTGCTGCCGCACTACACCGCACGGCTGCGGCTGGCGCGCGCCAGCTTCCGGCCGATGCCGGTGCAGGGCCGCGCCGGTTCCTGGCGCAAGGACGACAGCCGCCTGCACGTCGACGCCTTTCCCTCGCGCCCCAACCGCGGCGAGCGCATCCTGCGCGTGTTCGCCAACGTCAACCCGCGCGGCGAGCCGCGCACCTGGCGCGTCGGCGAGCCGTTCACCGACATGGCGCGGCGCTTCCTGTCGCAGATCAAGCCGCCGCCGCCGGGCTCGGCGGCGCTGCTCAACACCTTGCGCATCACCAAGTCGCGGCGCAGCGAGTACGACCACATCATGCTGCAGCTGCACGACCGCATGAAGGCGGACCTGGACTACCAGCGCAATGCGCCGCAGCAGACCATGCCGTTTCCGGCGCAGAGCGTGTGGGTCTGCTTCTCCGACCAGACCTCCCACGCCGCCATGGGCGGGCAGTACCTGTTCGAGCAGACCCTGCACCTGCCGGTGGACGGGCTTTACGATCCGCAAAGCGCGCCGCTGCGGGTGCTGGAACAGCTGCGGGGGCACGCGCTGGTCTAGGGAGCCTCTGATCAATTCCATGCCCTGCCGTTGCCCCCCATTTTGCGCCAGGCAAGGCGCGAGCGACGAGGTGTACTCGAAGTACATGAGGAGCTCGCAACGCGGCATGGCGCAAAATGGGGGGCAACCCTCCGGGCGGCTTGCCCTTTGACGCAGGGCGGCGTTGCTCGTCGCTCGTGTACAGTCAGTACACCACGCTCCTCGCGCCTTGCCCTGCGTCAAAGGGCAAGCTGCGGCAGGGCATGGAATTGATCAGAGGTTCCCTAGAGTGGGGCGGATTCCGCCGCGGGAGGCGCCATGCGCACGCTGCTTGTCCTTGCCCTGCTGTCCATACTCGCCGCTTGCCGCGATCCAGCCGGAGCGCAGGCCGCCGAGGCGGCGAAGCTGCTCGATACCGACCGCGCCTTCGCCGCCCAGTCGCTCGACCAGGGCACCGCCGCCGCGTTCTACGCCCGCATGCGCGAAGACGCGATTCAGCTGCCAGCCAATGCGCCGCCGGTGCAGGGCAGCCGCCGCATCCGCGACCGCCTCGAATCGCTCGGACTGCAGGTGCTGGAGTGGACGCCGCGCCAGGCCGAGGTCTCGCGCGGGCTCGACCTGGGTTGGACCTGGGGCGAATGGCGGCTGCTGCAGTCCGCCGAATCGCGCCAGGTGCTGGCGCGCGGCAAATACCTGAACGTGTGGAAGCGCGGCGCGGACGGCAGCTGGAAACTCGCTGCCGACATCGGCAACCAGGCCGAGGCAGATTCCGCTCCGCCCTGAAATTCCTGCGCCGACAAGTCCTTGCGGGCTGCGGGCGAGGCAGGAAGTTTTACCCACTCGCCGCGATGGAGGCGGCGGACTACTGTGGCGTCCTGTCAAGGAGCCGCGCGCCGACGCGGAACAGATGCTCTCGCGCGCTTCGATAAAGCCACGATGAATACCGCCACACTCAACACCGATCACATGTACGACCTGGCGCTCAAGGTCCAGTCCAAGGGCGACTTCGAGCGCTTCATCGAGCGTCTCGCCGATGATTACGAAGTCAATCACGAAGTCTGGGAAAACCACTCGGTACCAGATTTCCTGCTGGCCCTGGCCGACTGCTCGCGCCGTTCCGGCGAGCGCGGCGCGGGCAGCACCTCGCTGCACTCGACGCCGGAATTCTGGCAGCACATGGCGCGGATTCTGTTGGGGGCGACGGTGGTGAGGTAGGGGTGAGAGCCCGCGCTTTGGCGATGACTGAATGTCATCGCCTGCGGGATCGAACGCCCGGCCACTGATGGCCGGACCGGGGGTGGGAAGAAAAACTGAGGTCGCGCCAGGGATGGCCTAGACACATTTGCCTGACGAGGACGCCTAAGCGTGATCCCTCACCCGTGGCTTTGCCCGCCCGGGAACACCATGCAGGCCGTGGTGCCGTGCGCGTACAGCCGGCCCTGGCTGTCGACAATGCGGCCTTCCGCGGTGGCCATGCGCGCGCCCAGGTGCAGCACCTTGCCTTCGGCGCGTACCGGCCCGGTTTCCAGGGTGATGGCGCGCACGTAGTGGGTGTGCAGGTCCAGCGTGGTATAGGCCTGGCCCTGCGGCAGGCGGCTGTGGATGGCGCAGGCCATCACCGAGTCGAGCAGGGTGGCGGCGAAGCCGCCGTGGACCAGGCCGATCGGGTTGTAGTGGCATTCCAGCGGCTGCGCGGTGAAGTTCACCAGGCCTTCCTCGACCTCGATCGCGGTGACGTTCATCAGCACCGAGATCGGCGCCATCGGCAGCTCGCCTCGGGCCATCTTGCGCAGATAGTCCAGGCCACTGAGGCCCAGGCCGGCGGCGGCGGCGCTGAGAGGGTCCTGCCAGGCAAAGGTGTGGCTGCGGGCTGCTGCTGCTTTCTTCATCTCTCCCTCCTCGGTTCCCAGCGTTGTCTTTATGCGGGAGGCTCTCCCGTGTGCGGCATGCCGACGAAGCCGGGCAGGGCGGCGAAGCGCTCCAGCCAGGCGCGCACGGCGGGATAATCGTCGAGCCGGTAACCGCCTTCGTGCGGCTCTGCGGCTGAACGCTGATGAAAGGCGGCACCACTACCGTCAGCGTGGCGACCGCGCTCGTCACCGAACCGCCGTCGTTGGTCACTACGACTGAGTAGCCTCCCGAATCGGCGGCTTGCACGTCCGACACCGACAGGGCGGAGCCGTTTGCCCCAGAGATGTTTCCTCCATCGGCCAGGTTCACGCCGTTCTTTTGCCACTGGTAGCTCAAAGGCGCGCTGCCCGTAGCCGTGGTGCTGAAACTCGTCGTGGTGCCAGCGATGTTGGTGACGCTCTGCGGGTCGGCGGAGATCGCGGGCGGCACCGGGAGGACCGACAGCACTGCCGCGGCGCTGGCGATGGAACCCGCGCCGTTGGCCACCACGACGGCATAGCTTCCCGCGTCTGCGAACTGGACGGCGGCCAGCACCAGCGTGGAATTGGCCGCGCCCGCAATGTTTTCATCGTCGGCCAGATTCACGCCGTCCTTTTGCCATTGATAG
>CAYWPB010000284.1:0-3734 GCA_964458725.1 uncultured Nevskia sp.
TAGCGCTCCTCGCACTCCATCACGTAGTTCCGCGCGAACACCATGTAGTCGATGATGGCGTCGGCATTGGTCCACTGCCGGAACAGGTAGTTGCCCTTGAAGAAGGAGTTGTGGCCGTAGCAGGCGTGGGCCACAACCAGGGCCTGCATCGCCATGCTGTTCTCCTCCATCAGGTAGCTGATGCAGGGGTTGGAGTTGATGACGATCTCGTAGGCCAGGCCGCGCGCACCCTTGCGGTAGGCCTGCTCGTTGCGGATGAACTCCTTGCCGTAGCTCCAGTGCGGATAGCCGATCGGCAAACCGGCCGAGGCGTAGGCGTCGAGCATCTGCTCGGAGGCGATGATCTCGATCTGGTTCGGGTAGGTATCGAGCTTGAATTCGTTGGCCGCGATCTGGTGGATCGCATGGTCATACTTCTCGATCAGCTCGAAAGTCCACTCGGCGCCGGTGGAGATGGGACCGCGTTCGAGAGCGTTCATGGCTAGGTCACGGCCTCCCGGTTGAACAGCTCGCGCAGCACCGGATAGACCTGGTTGGGCGCGGTGACGCTCTTCATGGCGAAACGGTCGCTGTCGATGCGCTGGTAGGCGTGGGCCAGGGGGCTGGCGCGGTTGTCGTGGTCCGGCACCTCGATGTAGGCGAAGTAGCGCAGCTGCGGCAGCAGCTGCTCGGACAGGCAGGCACGGCTCTTCTCCGGATCGGCGCCGAAGGCGTCGCCGTCCGAGACCTGGGCGCCGTAGATGTTCCAGGCGTCGGCGGGATAGCGCGCCGCCATCACCTCCTGCATCAGCTTCAGCGCCGACAGCACCACGGTGCCGCCGGAGCGGGTGTCATGGAAGAAGGTGTCCTCGTCGACTTCCTGGGCGTCGTCGGTGTGGCGAATGAACACCAGCTCCAACTTCTCGTACTTGCCTTTCAGGAACAGGTTGAGCAGCTTGAAAAAGCGTTTGGCCAGGTCCTTATTCTCCCCGGTCATCGAGGCCGACACGTCCATCAGACAGAACATCACGGCGCGCGAGATCGGCTGCGGATCCTTGACCCGGTGACGGTAGCGCAGGTCAATCTCGTCGACGAAGGGGATGCGCTCGATGCGGCGGCGCACCGCCTCGATCTCCTCCTCGGCCGCCTGCGCCGCCTGCAGCGCCAGCATTTCCCGCTTAAGCGGCGCGCCGAGGGCGATGCGCCGCGCCATCGCGTTGCGCAGCGAGCGCGCCACCGACAGGTTGGCGGGAACGCCGGTCTGAGTGTAGCCGGCGCGGCGCCACTTGAAGTCGCGGGTCTCGCCGAGCGCGTTGCGGATCAGGTGCGGCAGTTCCAGATCGTCGAAGAACAGGTTCATGAACTCCTCGCGCGACAGCGCGAAGGTGAACTCGTCGTTGGTCTCGCCGCCCTCCCCGCCCTCGCCGGCGCCGCGGCCGCCACCGCCGCTGGGCCGCGGGATCTTGTCGCCGGTGTTGAACTGGCGGTTGCCGGCGTTGACGTACTCGCGGTCGCCGCCGCTGCCGTGGTGGAAGTTCGGCTCCGAGATGTCCTTGACCGGGATGCTGACGTCGCTGCCCTGGTCCATGTCGGTGATGGACCGCCGCGACACCACGTCGGCCACCGACTTGCGGATCTGCTCCTTGTAGCGGCGCAGGAAGCGCTGTCGGTTGACCGCGTTCTTGTTGCGGTCGTTCAGGCGGCGGTCGATGATGATGGACATCGCTTCTGCTTCCTCCGGCTAGGTTCCTAGGCCGACTTGCGTACCCGCAAATACCACTCCGCCAGCAGGCGCACCTGCTTCTCGGTTTAGCCCTTCTCGACCATGCGGCCGACGAAGTTCTCGTGCTTCTTCTTGTCCTCGGCCGAGGCCTTGGCATTGAAGGAGATCACCGGCAGCAGATCCTCGGTGCTCGAGAACATCTTCTTCTCGATCACCTCGCGCAGCTTCTCGTAGCTGGTCCACTTCGGGTTCTTTCCGCTGTGCTGGGCGCGGGCGCGCAGCACGAAGTTGACGATCTCGTTGCGGAAGTCCTTGGGGTTGGCGATGCCGGCCGGCTTCTCGATCTTCTCCAGCTCGGTGTTCAGCGCCCCACGGTCGAAGCTCTCGCCGGTCTCCGGGTCGCGATAGTCCTCGTCCTGGATCCAGTAGTCGGCGAAGGTGACGTAGCGGTCGAAGATGTTCTGGCCGTACTCGGAGTAGGACTCCAGGTAGGCGGTCTGGATCTCCTTGCCGATGAACTCGGCGTAGCGCGGCGCCAGCCAGGCCTTGATGAATTCCAGGTAGCGGCGCTGCGTCTCCTCCGGAAGCTGTTCGCGCAGGATGCGCTGCTCCAGCACGTACATCAGGTGCACCGGGTTGGCGGCGACCTCGGTCTGGTCGTAGTTGAACACCGCCGACAGCACTTTGTAGGCGAAGCGCGTCGAGGAGCCGGTCATGCCCTCGTCGATGCCGGCGACGTCGCGGTATTCCTGGTAGGACTTGGCGCCCGGATCGGTGTCCTTGAGGGTCTCGCCGTCGTAGACCCGCATCTTGGAGTAGATGCTGGAGTTCTCCGGGTCCTTGAGGCGGGTCAGCACCGAGTACTGCGCCATCATCTCCAGGGTGCCGGGCGCGCAGCTGGCGCCGGCCAGCGAGCTGTTCTTCAGCAGCTTGCGGTAGATCTTGTACTCCTCGGAGATCTGCAGGCAGTACGGCACCTTGACGATGTAGACGCGGTCGAGGAAGGCCTCGTTGTTCTTGTTGTTGCGGAAGCTCTGCCACTCGCTCTCGTTGGAGTGGGCCAGGATGATGCCGTTGAACGGGATCGCCGAGAAACCCTCGGTGCCCTTGAAGTTGCCTTCCTGGGTCGCGGTCAGCAGCGGGTGCAGCATCTTGATCGGCGCCTTGAACATCTCGACGAATTCGAGCAGGCCCTGGTTGGCCAGGCACAGCCCGCCGGAGTAGGAATAGGCGTCCGGATCGTCCTGCGCGAAAGTCTCGAGCTTGCGGATGTCGACCTTGCCGACCAGGCTGGAGATGTCCTGGTTGTTCTCGTCGCCGGGCTCGGTCTTCGCGACAGCGACCTGGCGCAGCACCGAGGGCTGCACCTTGACCACGCTGAACCTGGTCAGATCGCCGTCGTACTCGGCCAGGCGCTTCACCGCCCATGGCGAAGCAATGCCGGTGAGATAGCGCGTGGGGATGCCGTATTCCTTCTGCAGCGCCTCGCTGTCGCGCTCGGGCGAGAACAGGCCCAGCGGCGACTCGTTCACCGGCGAGCCCTTCAGGGCGTAAATCGGATACTTCTCCATCAGCGCCTTGAGCCGCTCGGCGATGGAGGATTTGCCGCCGCCCACCGGGCCGAGCAGGTAGAGCACCTGCTTGCGCTCCTCCAGGCCCTGCGCGGCGTTGCGGAAAAAGCCGACGATCCGCTCGATCGTCTCTTCCATGCCAAAAAAGTCGTCCGCCGCCGGATAGCGGCGGATCACGCGGTTGGAAAAGATGCGCGACAAGCGCGGATCGTTGCGCGTGTCGACCTGCTCGGGCTCGCCGATGGCGGCAAGCATGCGCTCCGCCGGCGAGGCGTAAGCGAGGGGATCGCGCTTGCACAGCTCGAGGTATTCCTGCAGCGACCTCTCTTCGTCGCCGGATTGGAGGTATTGCCGCCTGAAGCTTTAAAAAATGCCCGCCCTCTGTTTCTCCGTTCAACCTTCAGTACGAACGTCATCAAGGGTTCCGGCATTGATATGCTTACTTCCGTTCGTGTTAACCT
>CAYWPB010000284.1:3744-5521 GCA_964458725.1 uncultured Nevskia sp.
ATACTCCTCTTGCGACGATTGCAGTTACTGCTGCCTGAAGCTTTCAAAAATGCCCGTCATCTCGTTCTCCGGCTAATCACCAGCGCGAACGCCACCAACGGTTCCGGCATCTGTCTTCTTCATGCAGTTCGTGCAGCCGCTCCCTTCGATGACGCTCCGTTGACTGTGCAAATGCAACTACTAGACCAACCTCCGACGCCATAAGCGTTTTAACCACATCCATAAGGCCTGGACCTTCGCAAAACCCGACGCTCCATGCTCACCCTCAGTGTGCGCTGCCATGCTTGCCCGCCGCTGAACAAGCCATGTCGCCAAGCTTGCGGCCTGCGCACCGGCATGAGGAAAGAACCTTTGCAGGCACCCGCCCCGCCGCCGCAAAACGATGCTGCGCGCGCCAGCAGGCTTGGTGATGGTTTTCCGACATGCGTAGCGGGTACCGCTCCGGAAGGGCTTTTGGCGCCCTGGGGCGCCCGCCGAACGGTAGGGTCAAGCATGAGGAGCGAGAAAGAGCCGCGAAAAACGGTCCAGCCCGGCTTCTTAAAGAAGCGCCGCAGACGAGATTCCTGGCGTCTGAAACAAACGCCTGCAACCTCGTGGCGACGGCAATCCGTCGCCGCAGCGTTACGGCCGCCCGGCAAAGAACGCGAGCTTGCAAAAGCGGAGGGGAAAACCCGCCTCCGGTCATGCAGACTCGTAGCGGGTCAAAAGAGCAGGCAACCGAGGCGGGTGCTTGATCAACGTACTGCTATTGATCCTTTGGCAAACAGCCTGGTACCAAAGTTCCCACTTTGCGCGGGCGCCGTCAACTAGATGATGTTGCCTAATGCAAAACAATCACAATGGATTGTGATCGACTGCACCTTGGCACTCGAATAAAGCGACTGCCAAAACAGTCTGGAACCGGCTCGCTCAGCCGCTCAGCCGACTTCGCAAGCATTTGCGGGTGAGCTCTCGCGCTTTGGCGATGAACAATGCCATCGCCCGCGGGACTGACGAATTTCGTCGGTAACGAATTGGGGCCGTCACTGGCGGGCGCGCAGCGCGCACCCCAGATGGGGTGAGGTTTCGCGCTTTGGCGATGACTCGACATCATCGCGCCAGGGATGGCTATGCCTCGGGCCGCATCTGGGGGAACAGCAACACATCGCGGATCGACGCCGAATCGGTGAAGAACATCACCAGGCGATCGATGCCGATGCCGACGCCGGCGGTGGGCGGCAGTCCGTATTCCAGCGCGCGGATGTAGTCGGCGTCGTACAGCATGGCTTCGTCGTCGCCGGCTTCCTTGGCCGCGACCTGGGCCTTGAAGCGCGCCGCCTGGTCGTCCGGATCGTTCAGCTCGGAGAAGCCGTTCGCCACCTCGCGGCCGCCGACGAAGAACTCGAAGCGGTCGGTGACTTCCGGATCGGCGTCGTTGCGGCGCGCCAGCGGCGACACCTCGGTCGGATACTCGGTGATGAAGGTCGGCTGCGACAGCTTGCCTTCCACCGTCTTCTCGAACAGCTCGGTGAGCAGCTTGCCGCAGCCCATGTCCTTGCCCACCTGCACACCCTTGCCCTTGGCATACGCCGCGAGATACACGCGGTCGCGCAGGCGGGCGCGGTCGAGGTCCGGGTTCTCGCGCGCCACCGCCTCGGCCATGCCGATGCGGGTGAACGGCTGACCCAGATCGAAGTCCTGGCCCTGGTACTTCAGCTCCGTGGTGCCGAGCACGGCCAGCGCGCAGTCGCGCAGCATGTTTTCGACCAGGTCCATCGCATCGCGGTAGTCGGCGTAG
>CAYWPB010000285.1:0-5504 GCA_964458725.1 uncultured Nevskia sp.
TCGCCGTTTACCGCGGCGAGCTCCAGCCGCACCTGCGGTTGCGGCAGCGCCGGCACCAGCGCCGCCAGCGCCTGCTGCAGTTCAATGCCGTCGTGGCGGCGCAGGGTGCCGACGACGCCGCGCACGTCGGCCAGCAACTCGTCGGCCAGCCGCTCGCACTCGGCGATGGCGCCGTTCTCGCCCTGCCGCGCCTGCATCCGCAGCTGCAGCTTGAGCGCGGTGAGCTTGTGGCCGACCACGTCGTGCAGCTCGCGCGACAGGCGCAGCCGTTCCTCGCCGCGCGCGCTCTCCAGCAGCAGGCGGCGGGTGGCGAGCAATTCGGCATTGATGCGCTGGCTTTCGTCGCGCGCCTGCTCGGCGCGCTTGGCGTAGGACAGGGTCAGGGCGGCAAAGGCCTGGAAGCCGCCGTAGGCGACCAGCGCCTGCAGCATGTCTTCCCAGTTCCAGCGCAGCGCCAGCATCCAGGCCAGGGGCAGGTTGATCAGCAGCACGCTGAGCAGAGTGGCGCGCGCCGAGTACACCACCGCCATCTGTGCCGCGACGACGATCAGCAGCACCGGCAGGGTGCCGCTGTTGCTGACGACATTGCAGCAGCTGATCAGGCCCCAGCAGGCGAGCAGCGCCACCGCCGCCTCCAGCCACAGCAGCCGCCGCGCATTGCGCTCGGCCACCTCGTGCGGGTCACCCGGATCGATGCAGCGCATGACATACAGCACCGGGAAGGCCAGCAGCGCCGTCATGCCGACGCGGGTGTCCAGGGTCCAGGGCATCCTGCCGTGGGCCCAGTCCAGCAGCGGCCCGATGGCGACCGCTCCCCAGGTGATGTAAGCGGTGAGATTGAGGGGCGCGAACAGGCCGTTCCATTGCCTGGTGCGGAAGGACGGCGGCAGTTCGCTCATGCCGACAGTATAGGAAACCCCGCGTCTGCCACCGAGGTGAGTTCTGTCACCCCCGGCCGATGCGCTTTGTCACCTGCCCCGGCGCGGCCCCGGGCGCAACACTGCCGTCCGGATCGAACTCAAGGAGCGCCACATGCACGGCGTGGTACTGGCGATACACATGGCGGTAGGGGCGGCGGCCCTGCTCGCCTTCTGGACCGCGGCGCTGGCGCGCAAGGGCAGCCGGCCGCATCGTTTTGCCGGTCGCGCCTATCTGTGGGCGATGTGGGCGATCCTGGCCAGCGCGGTGCCGCTGTCGCTGGGCTTTTTCGACCAGGGACGGCCGGTGTCCGGCGTGTTCTTCCTCTATCTGCTGATCCTGGTCGGCACCGGCGTAACGGTGGCGCCGCGCGCGATCCGCCTGAAGCAGGACTTCGCCGCCTTCCGCGGCGGCCTGTACGGCCCGCTGGCCTGGCTGCAGCTCGGCAGCGGCCTGGCGGTGGCCGTCACCGGCCTGTGGTTCTCGCAGATCCTGCTGGCCGTGTTCGGCAGCGTCGGCGTGGCTCTGTCGCTGCGCATGCTGCAGCTGCGGCGGCTGCGCTCGGTACCGCCCGGCTGGTGGCTGCGCGAGCATTTCAACGCGATGATCGGCAACGGCGTGGCGACCCACATCGCTTTCCTCGGCATCGGCCTGATGCAGCTGCTGCCGGCGGAGCCGGCGGCCGAGCTGCGGGACCTGCACCTGGCCTGGTTCGCGCCGCTGGCGGCCGCGGGCATCGCCGGCGTCTGGCTCAACCGGCAACACCGGCGGCGCTTCGCCCGCCGCCCGGTGGTGGCGCCGGCAGCCGTTCCGGAGAGCGCGACGTGAACCTGCGCACCGCCGTTGCACTGTGCGGCCTGTTGGCAGCCGCGCCCGCCGGGGCCGGCACGCTGGAAGTATGCCTCGATCACCTGCGCCCGACCGGCAGCCTGCGCGTGGCGCTGTACCGCGATGCGGCGAGCTGGCATCAGCAGCGCGGCGCCTATGCCGAACGCACCCTGGCGGCGCCCCAGCCCAGTGAAACCCTGCGCTTCGACGGCCTGCCGCCGGGCCGCTATGCCGTCAGCGCGCAGCAGGACCCGAGCCACGAGATGTTGCTCACGCCCATGCAGCTGGCACTGCCGCGACACGGCGACAGCGGCGGCGGCGCGCAGCTCAAGGCCTCGTTCGAGCGCGCCGCGATCAGCGTCGGCGAGGAGGACCCGAGCGTGCGCGTGCATCTGTACACAGACGGCCAGTATTGAAGGCGAGCCAAAACAAAAGGCCCGCTGACGCGGGCCTTTTGCGCAACTCGAAGCGTTCAGACGCCCAGGTAGTCGAGGATGCCTTCCGCCGCCTGGCGTCCCTCGAACACGGCGGTGACCACCAGGTCCGAACCGCGCACCATGTCGCCGCCGGCAAACACCTTGGCGTTCGTCGTCTGGAACTTGCGCTGCTCGGAGGTGTTGACGCGGCCGTCGCTGTGCAGCTCGACGCCGTGCTGGGTGATCCAGGCGGCCGGGCTGGGGCGGAAGCCGAAAGCGATCAGCACGCGGTCGGCCGGGATCACTTCCTCGGAGCCGGGCACCACTTCCGGCTGGCGCCGGCCCTTGGCGTCGGGCTTGCCCAGGCGCGTCTCGACGACCTTGACGCCCTCGACCTTGCCGTTTCCGACGATCTCCACCGGCTGGCGGTTGAACAGGAAGCGCACGCCTTCTTCCTTGGCATTCGCCACCTCGCGCTTGGAGCCGGGCATGTTGGCCTCGTCGCGGCGGTAGACGCAGGTGACGCGGCTGGCCTGCTGGCGCACGCTGGTGCGGTTGCAGTCCATCGCCGTGTCGCCGCCGCCCAGCACCACCACGCGCTGGCCGCGCATGTCGACGAACTGCCCGGGGTCGGTCTCGCTGCCCATGACGCGGTGGACATTGGAGATCAGGAACGGCAGCGCCTGGATCACCCCCGGCAGCTCCTCGCCGGGGAAGCCGCCCTTCATCGCGGTATAGGTGCCGGTGCCGAGGAACACCGCGTCGTACTCGTCCAGCAGCTGCTGGAACGGCAGGTCGCGCCCGATCTCGGTGTTGAGGCGGAATTCCACGCCCATGCCCTCGAGCAGGCCGCGGCGGGTCTTGACCACTTCCTTCTCGAGCTTGAACGGCGGGATGCCGTAGGTGAGCAGGCCGCCGACCTCGGCGTAGCGGTCGAACACGATCGGCTTGACGCCGTTGCGCGCCAGCACGTCGGCGCAGCCCAGGCCGGCCGGGCCGGCGCCGACGATGGCGACGCGCTTGCCGGTGGCGACGACACCGGACATGTCCGGACGCCAGCCCTGCTTCACCGCTTCATCGGTGATGTACTTCTCGATGTTGCCGATGGTGACGGCGCCGAAGCCGTCCTCCAGGGTGCAGGCGCCCTCGCACAGACGGTCCTGCGGGCAGATGCGGCCGCAGATCTCCGGCAGGGAGTTGGTCTGGTGCGACAGCTCGGCCGCCGCGAACAGATTGCCCTCCTGCACCAGCTTGAGCCAGTTCGGGATGAAGTTGTGGACCGGGCACTTCCACTCGCAGTACGGGTTGCCGCAGTCGAGGCAGCGCCCGGCCTGGCTGGCGGCCTGGTCGGACTTGAACTGGCCGTAGATCTCGCGGAAATCGTGCAGGCGGATTTCGACGGGGGCCTTCTTCGGGTCCTGGCGCGGCAGGTCCAGGAACTGCATGACGTTCTTGGCTGCCATGGTTATGCCGCCGCCCGGATCGCGACCAGCAGGGAGCTGATGTCCGCCGCCTTGGGCTTGGCCAGCCAGAACTTGCCGACGAAGTCGCGGAAGTCCTCGATGATCTCCTGGCCCCACTCGCTGCCGGTGGCGGCGACGTAGTTGCGCAGCAGGTCCAGCAGGTAGTGACGGTGGCCTTCCATATGCTCTGCGACGATGCGGTGAATGTCGATTAACTCATGGTTGTAGCGGTCGACGAAGTTGCGCTGCTCGTCGAGCACGTAGGCGAAGCCGCCGGTCATGCCGGCGCCGAAGTTGACGCCGACGCGGCCGAGCACGACGACCACGCCGCCGGTCATGTACTCGCAGCCGTGGTCGCCCACGCCTTCCACTACCGCCAGCGCACCGGAGTTGCGCACGCCGAAGCGCTCGCCCGCCGTACCCGCTGCATAGAGCGTGCCGCCGGTGGCGCCGTAGAGGCAGGTGTTGCCGATGATGACGGTCTTGTTGGTCTCGTAACGCGCCGCGCGCGGCGCGCGGATGACGATGCGGCCGCCGGCCATGCCCTTGCCGACGTAGTCGTTGGCCTCGCCTTCCAGCTCCAGGTTGAGGCCGCCGGCGTTCCACACGCCGAAGGACTGGCCGGCCGCGCCGCGCAGGCGCAGCGTGATCGGCGCGTCGCTCATGCCGAGGCTGCCGTGGCGCCGCGCGATCTCGCCCGACAGGCGCGCGCCGATCGAGCGGTGGGTGTTGTTGACCTCGTACTCGAACACGCCGCCGGTCTTGCCCTCGATCGCCGCCAGGGCGTCCTTGACCATGCGCTCGGCCAGCTCGCCGCGATCATGCGGCGGGTTGGGGCTGGTGCAGTACTGCGGCGAGTTGCTGACCATGCCGGCCGCCGACAGGATCGGCGACAGGTCGAGGCCGCGCTGCTTGCCGTTTTCGCCCGCGGCGATCTCCAGCAGGTCGGTGCGGCCGATCAGCTCGGCCAGCGAGCGCACGCCCAGATGGGCCAGCCACTGGCGCGTCTCTTCCGCGACGAAGCGGAAATAGTTCATCGCCATCTCGGGCAGGCCGATGAAATGGCTGGTGCGCAGCACCTTGTTCTGCGTCGCCACGCCGGTGGCACAGTTGTTCAGATGACAGATGCGCAGGTACTTGCAGCCCAGCGCCACCATCGGTCCGGTGCCGAAGCCGAAGCTCTCGGCGCCGAGGATGGCGGCCTTGACCACGTCCAGGCCGGTCTTGAGGCCGCCGTCGGTCTGCACCCGCACCTTGTCGCGCAGGCCGTTGAGGCGCAGGGTCTGGTGGGTCTCGGACAGGCCCAGCTCCCACGGCGTGCCGGCGTACTTGACCGAGGTCAGCGGTGAGGCGCCGGTGCCGCCGTCGTAGCCGGAGATGGTGATCAGGTCGGCGTAGGCCTTGGCCACGCCGGCGGCGATGGTGCCGACACCGGGGCCGGACACCAGCTTGACCGAGACCAGGGCCTGCGGGTTGACCTGCTTGAGGTCGAAGATCAGCTGCGCCAGGTCCTCGATCGAGTAGATGTCGTGGTGCGGCGGCGGCGAGATCAGGCCCACGCCCGGCGTCGTCAGCCGCTCGCCGGCGATGTAGCGGTCGACCTTGTGGCCCGGAAGCTGCCCGCCCTCGCCCGGCTTCGCGCCCTGCGCCATCTTGATCTGGAGCTCGTCCGCGTTCGTCAGGTAGTGGATGTTGACGCCGAAGCGCCCGGAGGCCACCTGCTTGATCTTCGACTTCAGCGAATCGCCTTGGCGCAGCGGCAGGTCGATCTCCACGCGGCCCTTGCCGAGCCGCGACTGCAGCGACTCGCCCGCCTTCCCCAGCGCGTAGCGCCGCCGGTCCTCGCCGCCTTCGCCGGTGTTCGAGCGGCCGCCGATGC
>CAYWPB010000286.1:0-5497 GCA_964458725.1 uncultured Nevskia sp.
CTGGCGATCCACCGCCTCTACGAGGGCATGCGCGACGGCGACGACGCGCTCGGCGGCCGCGGCCTGGTCGAGCTGCGTTCGCTGGTGGTCTGCCTCGACGCCACCGCGCTGATGCTCGACCACGGCAGCGTCTCGGCCGAGCCGCTGCGGGTGATGCGGCCGGACCGCTTCCACGATTACTTCATGCGCTTCACCAGCCTGGCGCAGGCGCAGAACGGCGCCGGTGAGGAACGCGCGGTAGCCGCGCTGAGCCGCGACGGCCGCATCGAAGCCCTGGTCACCGAGGACGCGCAGCACCCGGTGGCCGCCGCCGCGCAGGAAGTGCACGACGCCGTGACCGGCGACGAGCGCACCAAGGACGACGTGCTGGCCCGCATCCGCGCCCTGCTGGTGTTCCTCGCCGCGCTGCGCAAGACGCCGCGGCCGCAGCTCGGCGATCCGGCGACGCAGCCGGACGTGCAGCTGGCGCTGGTGATCGCCGCGGCGACCGCGCCATTGCGGCGCGGCGCGGAGTTCGAGTTCGCGGCGCTGGCGCAGATCGCGCGGTATAACCGGACCTTGCTGGGTGGTGGTGGCGCGCGGGCGCAGCGGGCGCATTAGCGGTTGCCCGTCGGGTCGCCTTTCTTCTGCTTACTCTTCGAAGCTACCAGATCCTTCGCTGCGCTCAGGATGACAACGGAGCGTGCGACGCTCTCCGGACCATACGGTTACGTTCGGAACCAGAACCAAGGTGCGAGCACTCGTAACGCGCCATACCGGATTCACTCCCCTGCAAAATTCCGATATGTGATCGGCATCACACTACTCGGGTTCCACTTTGCAGTTGCGCCAACACCGGCCTAAGATCGGATCACACGCATGCGGCCGTACCCCGGGGGACCGGGGCGGGGCCGTGATTTCTCCGTGGATTGGCGGAGCGGTGCGTTTTTGCAACACGGGGAGAGTGCGCGACACATCAGGAACCGGGCGGCCCGCAAGCGGCGTCCATCAAACAGGGGAATACAGATGAGGAAACTCGTTGCCTTCATGGCCGCGGGCCTGCTTGCCAGTACAAGCGGGTACGCATCGGTCAGCAGCAATACGGTGAACCGCAATTACGACGCCTCCTACGCGGCCTTGAGTTCCACCACTGCCCAGGGCGGCAACAAGTTCGCGGCGCTGAACGTAGCCACCCAAACGGGGCAGCTGCGCAGAACCCCCGGCCTGAAGAACAAGGGCCTCCCCTCCAACTACGATTCCAAGCTCGGCACCGCCACCTTCCTGTGGGCGCCGGCCGGCGGCAAGACCGTCGCCGCCAAATCGTCCAGCCTGCTGTCGTTCTCTCCGGTCAAGCCGGAGCTGCGGGCCGAGACGGTGGCGCGCGGCTACCTCGGCCAGCAGGCCTCCGCCCTGCGTCTGGACCGCACCGCCGTCTCCGACGCCAAGCTGACGGAAGTGCACGACCTGGGCCGCGGTCCGGTCATCGCCCGCTTCCAGCAGACCAAGGACGGGCTGGAAGTGTTCGGCCGCAGCCTCAACGTGATGATGGACCGCAACCTCAACGCGGTCGCCACCTCGGGCTACTTCGCTCCGGCTCAGATCGGGACGAAGAGCCAGGTCCGCGCCGCCAGCGCGGCGCCGGCCTTCAACGTCAGCGCCGAGAGCGCGCTGAGCAAGGCCTTCGCCGACATGGGCGGGCGCCTGCCGGCGTCGGCCTTCGCGGCGCGCGGCACCGCCAGCGGCTACACCGTGTACGGCGCCGGCCGCAGCAACGACGACTACCAGGTCGTCGGCACGCCGCGCAGCAAGGCGGTGTACTACTACATCGACGGCAAGTACTTGCCGGCCTGGTTCGTCGAAATGCACGGCCAGACCATCGACCGCGCCAACAACGACGCCTTCGGCTACGTCATCTCGGCGCTGGACGGCAAGGTGCTGTTCCGCAAGGACCTGACCGCCTACGACAACTACACCTACCACGTCTTCGCCGATTCCGCGGCGCCGTTCCATCCCGAAGACGAGCCGATCAACAACAACACGCTCGACCCGTTCACCGGCGGCGCCACCGGCGACCAGGGCCGCACCCAGGGTGCCTACAACCTGGTGACCCTGAACAACAGCGGCCAGATCACCAACGCCACCGCCCAGAACGATCCCTGGCTGCCGACCGGCGCGACCACCACCACCGGCAACAACGTGGTGGCCTTCGCCAACATCGCCGGCGGCGACGGCTTCGACCCGGGCGACATCCACGGCGCCACCAGCTCCGCCAGCACCTTCGACTATCCGTACACCATCGACACCGACCCGACCACGGCGAGCCAGCGCCAGGCGGCGATCACCAACCAGTTCTTCGTCGACAACTGGCTGCATGACACCTGGTACGAGCATGGCTTCAACGAGGCCGCCGGCAACGCCCAGACCAGCAACTACGGCCGCGGCGGCCAGCAAGGCGACCCGATCCAGGCCCAGGCCCAGGACGACAGCGGCCGCAACAACGCCAACATGCAGACCCCGCCGGACGGCGGCTCGCCGATCCAGCGCATGTTCCTGTGGGACGGCCCGCTGACCAGCGCCGCGACGGTGGACATCACCAGCCCGTCCAGCATCGGCGCGCTGAACTTCAACACCGCCGGCTACGGTCCGCGCGCGTTCAGCGCCACCGGCACGGTGCTGGCTCCGGAGAGCACCAACCTCAAGGGTTGCGTCGCCATCACCACCAACCTGACCGGTGCCATCGCGCTGATCGACCGCGGCAGCTGCTCGTTCAAGACCAAGACCCTCAATGCGCAGAACGCCGGCGCCGCGGCGGTGATCATCGCCGACAGCGCCAGCCACTGCACCAATCCCGCCGACCCAACCACCTGTGAACCCGCGCCGGGACTCGGCGACGACGCCACCATCACCACGGCCATCACGATCGGCACTGTGTCGGTGTCGTATCCGGATGGCCAGAAGATCCACACCGCCCTCGCCGCCGGCACGGTCAGCGGCACGCTCAACGTGCAATTCAAGCCCGACCGCGACGGCACGATGGACATCCAGATCGTCGCGCACGAGTTCTTCCACTACGTCAGCAACCGCCTGGTCGGCAACGCGCTGGGCCTGAGCAGCACCCAGGGCGGCGGCATGGGCGAGGGCTGGAGCGACTTCGACGCGATGCTGCTGACGGTGCGTCCGGAGGACGCTGCGGTGAGCGGCAACGACAAGTTCCAGGGCGCCTACCCGCTGTCGACCTACGTCACCTTCAGCCAGTACTTCGGCATCCGCCGCACGCCGTACTCGACCAGCTTCGCCATCGACCCGCTGACCTTCAAGGACATCGCCAACGGCCAGGCGCTGCCGACCAGCGCGCCGCTCAATGGCGATGCCTCCGGCGCCAACAACGCCGAGGTGCACGCCACCGGCGAGATCTGGTGCAACACGCTGTGGGAGGTCTACGCCAGCCTGCTCAACGACTCGCGCTACACCTTCGCGCAGGCCAAGAGCCGCATGCAGGACTACATCATCGAGGGTCTGAAGATGACCCCGAACGCGCCGACCATCCTGGAGGCGCGCGATGCCCTGCTGGCGGCGGCCAAGGCCACCGACGCCGGCGACTTCGCGCTGATGGCCGCGGCCTTCGCCAAGCGCGGCATGGGCGTGGACGCGGTCGGCCCGGATCGCGCCGATCCCAACAACTCCGGCGTGGCGGAGAGCTACAACGCCATCGCCGCCGGCGTGCAGGTGACGGACGCGACCCTGGACTTCACCGTGCCGGCCAACACCATCGGTGATTTCGACGGCGACGGCGTGCTCGACGTCGGCGAGACCGCGCGGCTGACCCTGAGCTTCGTCAACAACGGCACCGCCGACATGAGCGGCCCGGTGACCGGGCAGATGACGGCGACGCCGGGCAGCGGCACGGCCGACGTCGGCTTCAGCAACGGCGGCGCGGTGACGGTGCCGGCGCTGGCGATGGGCAAGACCGCCCAGGTCAGCGTGCTGGTGACCTTGAACAGCTCCTCGGCCACGGCGCAGCCGCTGGCGCTGACCCTGGCGTTCCCCTCGGCGAACGACCCGACCGGCACCATCCCCGCCGGCGGCATCGCGGCGGTGGGCACCGAGTACGACCTGGTGGTCAACTACGACCTGCAGAAGACTTCCACCAGCGACGACGTGTCCGATCCGCAGGCCAACCTGGGCGACTGGGCGTTGAGCAACAACGGCACCGCCGGTCCGGGCTGGGACATCGAAGACTTCACCGGTGTCTTCGTCAACCAGACCCCTCAGACCAACACGGGCCCGGCCTGGTTCGGTAAGGACAACGACCATCCCAGCGACATCACCCTGGCCTCTCCGGAACTGGATGTGGCGGCGACCGGCAACTTCACGCTGGCCTTCGACCACTTCTTCGACATGGAGTTTGCGGGCTTCGACGGCGCCGGCAACGCCTATGGCTTCGACGGCGGCGTGATCGAGGTCAGCACCGACGGCGGCACAACCTGGAACGACGCCTTCGGCAGCACCATCGGCGCCACCGTCACCACCGGCAACGGCTACAACGGCTTCGACCTGTCGCTGATGGCGGACGGCACCTTCGACCCGACCGACAGCACCTCCGGCCACCCGGCCTTCATCGCCGCCAACGAGGATCCGAACAACAAGATCCTGGAACACCTGGTGGTCGACTTCGGCACCAAGCTGGCGGGGCAGAAGGTCAAGGTGCGCTTCCGCGAGACCAGCGACGAGGGCACCGGCGTGTATGGCTGGGTGGTGGACAACCTCGCCGTCACCGGCGTCACCAACAAGCCGTTCAGCGCGACGGTGGCCGACGCCGGCAAGGCTGACCAGGTTCCTGTCGCGGTGATCGGCGCGCCGCCGCAGAACCTGCATGCCGGCGATACGCTGACACTGGATGGCAGCGGTTCCACCGACCCGTATGGTACGACGCTGACCTACAGTTGGACCGTCAGCAGCGGTCCGGTGCCGGTGCCTTCGTTCAGCGACGCCACTGCGGCCAAGCCGACGGTCAAGCTCGACAGCCCTGGTAACTACGCGTTCGTGCTGACGGTCACCGACGCGTACGGCAGGACGGGCCAAGCCACTGCACAGGTTTCGGTGGCGACGAACCCGGGCAGCGGCGGCGCCTTCGGTCCGTGGTTGCTGCTGCCGGGCTTCGCACTGGCGGGCCTGCGGCGCCGCCGCAAGCGCAGCTGAGCGGGTAAGCAATAGCGGTTCCCGTCCCGGGGAGACTTCGGTCTCCCCGGGATTTTTTTGCCTGGCGTAAGCTGGCTCGATGAAAGGCGCCGCCTGCATCGTCCCGGTCCTGCTGCTGGCGGCCTGCGCCGGAGCCCCCGCCAATCCTCCGGCCGCGCCGGCACCGGCCGTATCAACGTCCCCACCGACTTCCAGGCCCGCGCCCGCAGACGGCTTCGAGCTGCGCATGCTGCGCGGCGCCTGCTACGGCCGCTGCCCGGTCTACGAGGTGGTGCTGCATGCCGACGGCGCGGTGGACTACCACGGCGACGGCGGCACC
>CAYWPB010000287.1:0-5492 GCA_964458725.1 uncultured Nevskia sp.
GGGTGAGGACTCGCGCTTTGGCGATGACTAAATGTCATCGCCTGCGAGGCCGAACGCCCGGCCAAGGATGGCCGGGCCGGGGTTAGCGAGGTGCGGCGAAGTCGCGCCAGGGATGGCAGGGAAATCCAACACCCCTCTCCCGCACGCGGGAGAGGGGAACGAAACACACGAGCGGACAAGCAGGAGAACAGACATGAGTCACCAGGTGAAGGTATTCGTCCTCGACAAGGACCATTTCAACCTGCTGCTGCGCGGCAAGGCGCGGGTGCGCAACCTGCCGCAGGACGGCGACATCGTCAGCGCCAGCCATGTCGGGCACAAGCTCGGCTTCATGGTCTACAGCGCCGCGTATCCGCATGCCGATCCGCGGCAGCCGCTGCCGACGGTGACGGCGGTGGTGGAGCGGCTATGAGCAGCGACAGCTTCTATTGCTGCTGGTGCTCGCGGCGCAAGCCGCTGGCCGCCGGCTACCGCGTGATGAGCCGCGGCCGACACAAGTGCAACGACTGTCAGACCAAGACCCGGGAGGCGATCCATGCGCAACGGCAACGCGCGGCAGCGCGCTAGAGAGGATGTGGACAAGGCCCTGTTCCGCGAGGCGCTGCGGCAGTGGCTGGACTGGCTGGGCACGGTATGCGCCGGCGGCGAGCGCCGCCTCGCCGCCGCGCTCGACGAGGCCGGCACGCTGTATGAGGCGCTGCTCGGCAGCTTCGGCCGCCGCGACGACGAGCACCCCGACCCGACCCTGCGCAAGCTGCTCGCCGACGAACGCCGCCGCCACGACTGGCCGGCCAGCATCCACGCCATCGTCATGGACATGCCGCACGACTGGCGCATCTGCCTGCTCGGCACCGCGCTGGAGTACTCGCAGACCACCATCGCGCAGAAGCTGGGGCTAAGGCAGCAGCTGGTGAGCGTGATGTTGGGGCATGCGCGGCGGACGTTACTGGAGAGGCTGCGGGTGTTGGCGCGGACGGGGCGGGAGTTGAGGGGGTTGGGGGTGAGGGAGGGGGTATAGGGTGCCATCCGCGCGAGGTGGGTTGCGGTAAGCGCGCAATTCCTGATGTTATGATCCCCGCTCGCAGGAGCCTCGTCGGGCGCCGCCAGGGTGAGCCCAGGGCGCGGCATGGATTCAGGTTTTTCGCCTCGGGCGATGGGGCGCGGTGGGGGATACTCAGTCTTACGACTTTCCCGGCTTGTAAGCGGGCCGGGACGGGCATGGGATCGTGCCAATGAACGACGCTGTGACGCGGGTGCTGGAGCCGCTGCCCTATCATCGCGCGGTGGTGCGCCACCTGCGCGAGGTGGAGCCGGAGGTGTGGCATTGGGCGTCCTCGGTGCGGGCGCAGCAGGATCACGCCGATCAGGTACGCGAGCAGTTGCTTCGTTACACCTATAGGTTGGGCGAGCAATCCCATGGTGCGGCCCATTCCGCCGCCACGCTAGCGGCGCAGCGCCTGGGGCTGACCGTGCCGATCACCCTCTATCAGGGCAGTGATGGCGCAATGAACGCATCCCTGTACTTCCTCGCCAACGAGGCCCACGTCGTGCTGACCGGCCCGGTTCTTGAGAAGCTCGCCGAGCCGGAACTGCTGGCGCTGTTCGGCCACGAGCTGGCGCATCATGTGCTATGGACCTGTGAGAACGGCGCGTACCACGCTGCGGACCGCATTTTTCAGCAATGCGCGCAGGAATCGAGCGCATCCGCCGCGCACATCCACACGGCGCGGCTCTTCGCACTGTATACCGAGATTTACGCGGATCGCGGCTCGGCGCTGGCGGCCCAGTCCGCCGATCCGGCCATATCGACATTGGTGAAGACCCACACCGGCCTCGCCTCGGTCGATCCGCAGGCCTACCTGCAGCAGGCGCTGGAGCTGGACGCGCGCAACATGCAGCCCTCCCCTCAGCAGACCCATCCGGAGTCGTTCCTGCGCGCTCAGGCGGTACACCTTTGGTGGCAGGAGGACGAGTCGGTGCACACCTGGGCTTCCAGCCGGATCGAGGGCCGCTTGACCATGCAGCGCCTCGATGTCCTCGGCCAGAAGCGGCTACAGAACCTGAGTCGCGGCCTGATCGCGCGGCTGCTGCGCGATCCCGGGCTGGATAGCGAGCGGGCGCGGATTCAGGCGCGGACCTACTTTCCCGACTGGGGTGCGCAGGAGCCGCCGCTGGACGAGGCCGCGCTGGCGCCGGAGGCGCTGGACGACAGCGTGCGCGATTACCTCTGCGCCGTGCTGCTCGATTTCGCCCTGGTCGATCCGGACATCCGCGATGATGCACTATTGTCCGCCGGGCGCGTCGCCGGCGCTCTGGGCCTGGAGCGACAGATGGCCGCTGCGCTGCGCAAGCACCTGGGCATGAACAAGCGCGCTGTCGACAAGCTGGCGAAGCAGTGGGCTGTGCAACCGAGCTGAAGGGCAGCCATGGCCGATTCCATCACGCTGCGTGAGTTGCTGTCTTCGGATGCGCTGTCGAAGCTGCAAACGGATGATGTGCTGTTCCTGCTGCTGCCCTTGATGCGCGGTGTCGCTGCGCTGCACGCCCAGGGCCGCGTCGCCGACCTTGCCGCTGGCAACATCCTGCGCGGCGAGAGTGGGGCGCTGCAATTGCGCGATGCCCAGGGCACAGCGCCGATGCACCAAAACGAGGCGATCCGCCGCATCCAGCCGCCGCCGGCGACGGCGCTCAACATCGTCGGCGAGACCAGCGTGACGCGGAGCCTGGGTGAGGACCTCGATGCGCGCAACGCACTGGTGCTGCGCGAGCTGGGGGATGAGCCGCCGCGCCAGCCGGTGTACCTGCCTGGCCTCGGTGCCTGGGAGCTCGCCGTGGGTCATCACGACGAGATCACCGACATTTTCGTGCTGGGCCAGTTGCTGGCCTGCCTCGCCTGTGGCCTGGACTTCCACGACGCCGATGATCTGGAGATCTTCGCGTCGCACCGCCGCGACCTGTTCCGGGTAAACCCTCGCCTGTCTCCAGTGGTCGCGAGCGTCATTGTCGAAATGACGGCGCTCAATCGCCACGACCGCGCCAAGGACCTGGGCGAGCTGATCCGCCGTCTCGAGACCTGGCGCGACCAGCCGGCTGAGCTGGATGTGGAGCGCGTGCTGGCGCGGGCGCAGGGCCCGGTGTCGCGCCGCGCGGCTCTGATGTCGCACCTGCGCGATCGCCTGTTCGACCTATCGCGGCGCAATCGCCTGCTGCATTTTCGCCCGACGCAGTCGAGCGTGAACCTCACCGTGGCAAGCGTGCCGGTGGTGCTGCAGCTGGAGACGATCAAGGCGGAGGAGCTGTGCACCTGGGACAGTGCATTCAGCGCCGAGGTGCTCGGTGGCGGCGACGTTGCGTTGCACAAGTGGCTGCGCTTCGAGGACCAGCCCTACCTGACGGCGACGCTCGACCACGTATTGCACGAGACACGACGCGACCGCGCCGAATACGGCTTCTCGCACCTGCGCCTGATCGTCGCCTTCTTGCGCTGGCACAACCTCAAGGAAGACCCGGAAGAGCGCATCCAGTCGCCGCTGCTGTGGCTGCCGGTGGAACTGCACAAGAAGAAAGGCGTGCGCGACCAGTTCGTGCTGAGCTGCCCGGAGATGGAGGCCGAGGTTAATCCGGCTTTGCGCCATTACCTGCGCCAGCTTTATGACATCGAGCTGCCCGAAACGATCGATCTGTCGCAGATCTCGCTGGAATCGATCCACGCCGATCTCCAGGCGCAGGTCCGCCGCTCGGAGCCTGGCGTAGAGCTGCGCCTGCAGCGCAAGCCTTCGATCCAGCTGATCCACCAGAAGGCGTTGCAGCGCATCGAGCAGTTCAACCGCCGCCGCCGCCCGTTACGGCCGTCAGCGTCAGCTGCCGCTGGGCTTCCGGATTTCTCCTACGCGGCGGACGACTTCCGGCCGCTGGGCCTGGCATGGTTCCGGCGCGATGTGGAGCACGCGCCGCTGCCTCTACGCGGCGCTGCCGGCGGCGCCGCGCCGCGGCACCCGTCCATGGCGCCCGCCGGCGTGGCGCAGGCCACCACCTATGCGCTGCACGAGGACCCGGGCCACCGCTACGCCTGGGACTTCGACCTGACGCAGGTGACGCTGGCCAACCTGAACTACAAGAAGATGTCGCTGGTGCGGGACTACAACCAGCTGATCGAGGAGCAGGTGCAGAACAAGGCATTCGACCGGGTGTTCTCGATCGAGCCGAGGCCGGTAGAAACCGAGCCACCCCCGGCCCTGCCGCTGGCCGAGCAGTGGGCTGTGGTTGCCGCCGATCGCACGCAGAATGCCGCCGTGGGCCTGGCCCGCACCGGGCGCAGTTTCATCATCCAGGGACCGCCCGGCACCGGAAAATCGCAGACCATCACCAACCTGATCGCCGACTACGTGGCGCGCAACGAGCGCGTGCTGTTCGTATGCGAGAAGCGCGCGGCCCTGGACGTGGTGTTCCACCGCCTCAAGCAGAGCGGGCTCGATGAGCTGTGCTGCCTGATTCACGACTCGCAGACTGACAAGAAGTCCTTCGTTACCGATCTGCGCGAGAGCTATGAGCGGTGGGTCGCACAGCCCGACCGCTCCGAGCAGTTGGCGGTCGGCCGCGCCGGTATGCTGGACGCGCTTGGCCATTCGCTGGCGCAGATTGAGGACTTTGACAATCTGATGGCCTCGATTCCGCCGCCGCTGGCGGGCACGGTGCGCGAGCTGACGCGCCGCCTGGTCGAGCTTGGGCCGGCCAGCGTCGAGTTGCCGGCGGCAGAGCGCGAGGCACTGCCAGACCACGGCGCCTTCACCAGGCACCGGGATCTGGTCGAACGCATCCACGCCTTCGTGCGTGAGCGGTTTGGCATGCAGGGGTTGGCTGAGCATCCATTCCGCTTCCTCTCGGGCGCTCTGATCGGACAGCCCGCGCCGGTGCGCGCGGTGGAGGCGGCGCTGGACGAGACAGAGGCGCTACTCGACAGCCTGGATTCCGCTCTGGGCGACGGCAGCCGGCTGCTCTCCGCCGACATGCCGTTAAGCGATGCCGTGGCCCTGAACCAAATCTTGCAAGCCCTGATCGAGGCCCGGATCGCGGCCCATCCTCAGTTGCTGGATGAGCACTCCGGGGAAGCGGTGGTCTTCGCCCAGGAGCGCGAGCGGATCGGCGTTCTGGCGAGCGCTGTCAGCACTGCGCTGGACGCCAATCCCAACTGGCGCGAGAAGCTTTCCGCGGATGACACGGAGGCCGCGCTGGCCTTCGTCAAGCTGCGCGAGACTTCCTTCCTGAGGTGGTTTTTGCCGGCTTGGTGGCGCTTGCGCGGCCGGCTGAGACGAGCCTTCGACTTCAGTGGCTACGCGGTGCGGCCCACCTTCCGCAAGATCCTGGAGGCGCTCTCTGCCGAGCATACGGCGGCGGCGGCGTTGATTCACGCGCAGCAGGAAGTGAGCAAACGCTATGGCATCGCCGACGTCGACGGCTTTACCAAGGCGGTGGAAGCGATTCGGCAAAGGGTC
>CAYWPB010000288.1:0-5478 GCA_964458725.1 uncultured Nevskia sp.
CCAGGCCATGGCGCAGCAGACCAGGGACAAGCTGGCGCTGGGCTCGGCGCGGCGCCGGGCCACTGAGAGCCGCGAGCTGAGCATCCATTACCAGCCGGAGGTGTCGCTGCGCGACGGCCGCGTCACCGGCATGGAGGCGCTGCTGCGCTGGCAGTGCCTGCAGCAGGGCGACGTCTCGCCCGAACGCTTCATCCCGGTGGCGGAGGAGAGCGGCCTGATCCTGCAGCTGGGCGAGTGGGTGCTGCGCACCGCCTGCGAGGAAGGCGTGGCGATCCAGCGCCGGTTGGGGCGGCGCATCATGCTGGCGGTGAACGTCTCGCCGCGCCAGTTCCAGCAGAAGGAATGGCCGGACATCGTGCGCAAGGCGCTGCAGCAGAGCGGCCTGGAGCCGTCCTGCCTGGAAATCGAGATCACCGAGAGCACGCTGATGCACAACCCGGAGGAGAGCGCCGAGATCCTGCGCGGCCTGCGCCGGCTCGGCGTCACCGTGGTGGTGGACGATTTCGGCACCGGCTACTCCAGCCTGTCCTACCTGACCCGCTTCCCGATCGACAAGATCAAGATCGACCGCTCCTTCGTGCGCGACCTCACCACCGACGCCGCCGACGCCGCGATCATCAACGCCATCATCAGCATGGCCCACAGCCTCGACATCCGCGTGGTGGCCGAGGGCGTGGAGACCGACGAGCAACTGCGCTACCTGCAGGACCGCGGCTGCGACCAGGTGCAGGGCTTCCGCTACAGCTGCGCGGTGCCGGCCGGGGAATTTCCGGGGCTGCTGGCGGGCATCGAATCGCGGCTGCCGTGCTAGCAGAGCACATCCTGAGCCGTCCGAAGGGCGGCTCAAGCCTCTCCCTCCGGGAGAGGCCGCGCCGACAGGCGCGGGTGAGGGGCGCACTCTCCGGCTGCATCGCTGCCTGATATCGCGTCCCTCACCCCTACCCCTCTCCCGATGGGAGAGGGAAATACTGCCTTAAAACACCAGCTGCACCCGTCCCGACAGCGCCCGCGGCTGGTCCTTGCCGGCGCTGCCCAGGTCGACCTCGCCGCGGGTGTAGTCGAGCATCAGGCGCACCGCCGGATTGAGGTACCAGTTCACGCCCACCGCCATCGAGCTGACCTTGCAGCGGTCGATCGCGGTACCGGCCGGCGGGGTGAAGCCGGCCGGCGCGCTCGGCGCGCAAACCTTGGCATTTCCGGCGGGCAGGTCGCGGTTGCGCTCGTGGTCGTAGCGCAGCGCCACCTCCACCGCGCCATAGGCATGCAGCGGCCGCGCCGCGCGGATCGCCGCGTCCTCGGCGCGGTAAGGCTTGCTCTCGCCGGTGAGATACCAGCTGGCCTGCAGCGCGTAGGCGTCCACCGTCTGGCCGGACTGCCCCGGCTGGCTGAAGCGCGCCTCGGCGAACTCGCCGTTGAGATACAGCGGCCCGAACGCACCGGCCAGCTCGCCGGTCCAGGTGTCGGCATGCGGGTTGGCGCCGAGCGCGGTGCCGGTAAACGAGGCCACGGTCTGCGTCGCGCCCTGGCGTGCGTAGTACGTGGTGTAGCCGGCGCTGAGCTTGTTGCCGTTGTCGGCATGGTCGCTGGACCAGCTGCTGCCCAGGTGCAGCCAGGCGCGGTCGCGCAGCAGCGGCGCATAGGCCAGGCGGGCGTTGTAGCCGGTGCCCTGGGTCGAGGGCTGGCCGCCCTTGGACAGCGAGTACACCGACCAGCCGCCGAAGAAATTGTCGGCGCCGTGCAGCAGGCCCTTCTGCTGATACTTGTAGAACACGCCGTCCTGGTAGTCGCGCCCGCCGAAGATGCCGTTGGCGGAAATCACGTCGCGCTCCAGGAACAGGATCTCGTTGTTGCTGGTGATCTCGTCGAAGCTGCGCCAGGGCTTGTGCTGGCCGAAGTAGATCTGGCCGTAGCCGAAGAAGCTGTGGCCGATCCAGGCGTCCTGCAGGCCCGCCGCCGGGCTGCCGCTGTTGGCCAGGTCCTCTTCGACGTAGTAGCGCCAGCCGTAGAGGTCGCCGCCGAGGGTCAGGTAGAGGCGGCGGAAGAAGAAGCCGCCGCCGTTCTCGACCGCGCCGCTGTCGAAACGGCTGCCCTTGTCGGGGTAGAGGTCGTTGAAGTCGAAATGGATGCGCCCGCCGATGGCGGCATCGAACTTGCCGTCCTCGGAACGCACCACGATGCCGCCGGTGGTGCTGGCGGAGTCGGCCTGCGCCGCTCCGGCGGCGGCGAGCAGCAGCAGCAGGATGCCGCGGGTCTTGAGTCGGTTCACATCTGGCTCCCGGTTGTGGATGAACGACGCGAGGCATCGCGCTTCTCCCGGCACCGGGCAAAGCTTCCCCAATGCGGTACCATGTGGTACCACACGAACGATGCACCCTATCCACGACCGGCGCGCAGCCACGGCTATTCCCGCCGCGCGGAAAAAATTCCGCGCGGCGGCGCGAGTGGCCGTCACACAATTGACACAGACTGGCAGGGGCGCGGGCTTATTCCGCCGCGCAGTTCGCTCTCCCGCTCGTGACCGAAGGAAATCCCTTTAGGGACGGGAGAGGGTGGCCCGTCAGGGCCGGGAGAGGGGCCGTAAAAGTCTGGGCGTCACGGCCCCTCTCCCCCAACCCCTCTCCCGCCAGCGGGAGAGGGGAAATCAAGACTTCAGGATGCCGCGCCGGCGCGGATCTCGCGCACGAAAACTTCCAGCCCCGCCGCCAGCGGCCGCGCCAGCTCCGCGTCGGCGACGATGCCGGCACCGTCGAGCGTGCGGCCGGACAGCGGCAGGGTGATGCAGGCCGCTTCGACCAGCCGCGCCGACATGGTGCGCAGGGTTTCGGCCAGCGCCGCCTGGGCATGGGTGGCGCGCGGCGCGGTGTTGATCAGCGCCACCGGCTTGCCCGGGAATTCGGAGCAGCTCACCAGCCAGTCCAGCGCATTCTTCAGCGAGCCCGCCACACCGTGGGCGTATTCCGGGCTGGAGATGAGGAGGCCGTCGCACTCCCCCACCAGGCGCCGCAGCGCCGCCACCGTCGGCGGGGTAAGCGGGGCCTGCTCGGTGTCCAGGTCCGGGTTGAAATGCGGCAGCCCGTCCAGGCCGTGCCAGGGCAGCACCTCCACCCCGGCGGGCGCCAGCAGCCGCGCCGCCTCCAGCGCCGAACGGTTGGACGAAGCGGCCCGCAGGCTGCCGCAGATGGCGAGTAGGCGCATGGGAGGCGGTGAAAACCGGGGTCCGGGGTGTATCATCTCATGGCGATTCCGCTGCCGGCAGGCTTGCTTTTCCGGCCGGAATCCGCCCCCCGAATTCGATCCAGAGACGCTTTATGAGCCTATCGTTGCGCGACCAGCTGCTTGAGGCCGGCCTGATCACCAAGAAGCAGGCCCAGGAAGCCGGCAAGCAGCAGCACCAGCAGCGCAAGCAGGAGCCAAAGAAAAAGGCCGCGCCGCCGCCCCGGCCGGTGGAGTCCGCCGCTCAGGCGCAGAAGCGCCTGGCCGACCAGGAACGCAGCCGCCAGCTTCAGGAGAAGGCCGCGCAGAAAGCCAAGCGCGCCGAGATCAAGCAGCTGGTGGAGCAGCACAAGCTGCCCAAGGTACAGGGCGACGACCTCTACAACTTCCTCGACGGCCGCAACATCCGCCGCATCCCGGTCAACCCCGAGATGCGCCGCCGCCTCGGCGCCGGCGAGCTCTACGTGGTGCGCAACGAGGGCCGCTACGAAGTGGTGCCGGCCGAGGCCGCCGCGCGCATCCGCGAGCGCGACGAGCGCAGCGTCATGCCGCCGCCGACGGCCGAGCAGAAGCCGGACGACAACGATCCCTACAAGGATTACGTGGTACCGGACGACCTGGTCTGGTAAGCACCGCCACCATGCTCGACCAGGCCGCGGAAAGAGTCTTCGCCTCGATCCTGGGCACCCACCAGATCGCCGCGCGCATCACCGACAACGTGGTGTACTGCGGCGAGTGGATCGACCGCGAGCCGCAGGTCGACCGCGGCATCTTCCACCTGATCAGCGCCGGCAGCTGCCGGGTCGAAGCGCGCTACCTGCCCGAGCCCGTCGTCCTGAACGGCGGCGACCTGATCGTGTTCCCGCGCGGCGCCGCCCACACCCTGTGCCAGGTGATGCGCAGTGGTCCCGAGCCGCCGGCCGACACCGGCATGCTCTGCGGCGAGTTCACCTCCAGCGGCGGGCGCCGCAATCCGCTGCTCGAGGCCCTGCCCGACTGGTTCGTGGTGCGCGACGACGGCGGCAGCCTGCGCAGCCTCGGCCGCCTGCTGGCGGAGGAGTCGCGCAGCTCGATCTTCGGCAACCAGGTCGTGCTGAACAAGCTGTCCGACTCGCTGCTGGCCCTGGCCATCCGCAGCCACCTGGTGCGGGAGCCGGCGCGGCAGGGCCTGCTCGCCGCGCTCAATGATCCGCGCCTGACCCGCGCGCTGCTGGCGATGCACGAGGACCCGGGCCGCGACTGGAGCCTGGCGGAGCTGGCCGAGGTGGCGCACCTGTCGCGCACCGCCTTCTGCGAGCACTTCGCAGAGGTGCTGGGCCAGGCGCCGATGCAATACCTCACCGAATGGCGCATGGCCGAGGCCCTGCGCCTGCTGCGCGATCCGGCGCAGAGCGTGGCGCGCATCGCCGAGCGGCTCGGCTACCAGACCGAGGCCGCGTTCCGGCGCGCGTTCAAGCGGGTGCAGGGGTTCGCGCCGGGGAAGGTCAGGCAGGAGGCGTGATCGGCCGCGGCGCACGGCGCTCTTTCGGTCCCCTCTCCCGCTTGCGGGAGAGGGTTAGGGAGAGGGGCCGTGAAGGCCGCGGCCAATGATCAAGCTGCCGGTAAGGAACCGGCTTTTACGGCCCCTCTCCCCCCAGCCCCTCTCCCGCAAGCGGGAGAGGGGAGTTTGCTTGATCAGGGCGCAGCCTTGTCGTTCCGTCCCGGCGCCGGTGGCGGCGGCATCTGGTTCAGCCGCTGCAGACTCTCCTCCAGGCTCTGCTTCAGGGTCGCCAGCGCCTTGTCCGTATCCGCCGGCTGCAGCTGGCTGCGCACGATGGCGTCATAGGCAAAATGGCGCACCATCGGATCCTTGGTGCGCGTCAGCACATCCTGGTACAGCGCCACCACTTCCTTGTTGCGGCCCTGCTCGCGGTACAGGCGCTCGATGTCGATCAAGGTATGAATCACTTCCTGCGGCGGGCCGCCCGTGCCCGGCCCCTGCAGCATCAGGAACTTGCGATCGCCAGCCGCCCCGCCCGGCGGCGGCAAGGGCCCGTCCGGCCCGCCGGCGGGATAGGCCGATGGGCGCAAGCGTTGCCTCCAGCGACGCAATCGGCTCCTTCGCGACCGCCGACCAGTCCGGGAACCGTCGAAAAAACCCGGGGGCGAACCGCTCAACGGTCTCCGCCCGCGTCCGTTGCAGAAGCAGCTCAACGACCGTGAGGCGGTACTGGTCCGTCCAGTCGCGCCAGACGAACGTGCGGCCGCTTGCGACGAACCACAGTT
>CAYWPB010000289.1:0-5449 GCA_964458725.1 uncultured Nevskia sp.
GGGTCCCGTCGAGCGCGCGCAGGCCGGCACCGGCCACCAGCACGGCGCCGACGTAGCGCTGGTTGATGCCGCTGCCGGGCAGCTGCTCGCCGAGCAGGCCCCACAGCAGCAGCCCGCCGAGCACGGCAGCGGGCCACAGCCCCAGCTCGCCGCAGGCGTCGGCGAGATTCGACAGCAGCGCGGCGCAGGCCAGGCACAGCGCCAGCAGCTGCAGCCGGGGCAGCAGGCGGACCGGGTGCGCGGGATTCGGAACGGCGGACATGGCAACTCCCTGAAGACTGTCCGCAGTCTCCGCGCCTGCCTTGCAGGCCGCGCCGCCACTTTATGCAAATGCGGCGGAACCTGGTGCAGAAGCGGTGCAGCGGCACGCGCCGCGGCAAGCCTTTAAAATCGCGCTCCCATGTCCAAGCCGCTCAATGTCCGCGCCCGCGCCGCGCTCGCCGTGGCCGCCGTGCTCAAGGGCTCCAACCTCGACGACGCCCTGGCGGCGCGTTCGGCGGACCTGAGCGGGCCGGACCTGTCCCTGCTCAAGGCCCTCGCCTATGGCGTGGTGCGCGAGCACCGCCTGCTCGACACCCTGGCCGGCTCGCTGCTGCAGAAGCCGCTGCGCGAGGAGCCGGCGGTGCAGGCCCTGCTCGCCTGCGGCCTGTACCAGCTGCGCGCGATGCGCGTGCCGGAGCACGCCGCAGTGGGCGAGACGGTGGCGGCGGCGCAGGACCTGGACAAGCCCTGGGCCAAGGGCCTGGTCAACGCCGTGCTGCGCCGCTACCAGCGCGAGCGCGCCGCGATCGACGGCAAGCTGCCGGTCACGGCCGGGATCCGCCAGTCCTATCCGGACTGGCTGGTGGCGGCGCTGAAAGCCGACTGGCCGGACGGCTGGCGCACGGTGCTGGCCGGAGGCAACGAGCCGGGACCGCTGACTTTGCGCGCAAACCGCCGCCTCGGCACCCGCGACGATTATTTGCGGGAGCTGGCCGCCGCCGGCATCGAGGCCGCGGCCGTGGCGGAAACGCCCGATGCGCTGCGCCTGGCCAGCGCGCTGCCGGTGGACGAGATCCCTGGCTTTGCCGCTGGCCGCGTCTCGGTGCAGGACGCCTCGGCCCAGCTCGCGGCGGAGCTGCTCGACGCCCAGCCGGGCCAGCGCGTGCTCGATGCCTGCGCCGCGCCGGGTGGCAAGACCGCGCACCTGCTGGAACGGGTGCCGGACCTGGAGCTGCTGGCGGTGGACAGCGACGCGACGCGCCTGGAGCGGGTGCGCGCCAACCTCGAGCGGCTGCAACTGAAGGCGCAGCTGCTCGCCGCCGACGCCGCCAAGCCCACCCTGTGGTGGGACGGCAAGCCCTACGACCGCATCCTGCTCGACGCGCCCTGCTCCGGCACCGGCGTGATCCGGCGCCATCCCGACATCAAGTGGCTGCGCCGCGACAGCGACCTCCCGCGCATGGCCGAGCTGCAACTGCGCCTGCTGCGCGCGCTGTGGCCGCTGCTGGCCCCCGGCGGCGCGCTGGTCTACGCCACCTGCTCGATCCTCAAGGCCGAGGGCGAAGAGGTGGCGCGCACTTTCCTCGATACCCACAAGGACGCACGCGAGTCGCCGATCGAAGCGCCCTGGGGCGACGCGCGCGGCATCGGCCGGCGCATCGCGCCGGGTGGGGATTTCGATGGTTTCTACTACGCGCGGCTGGCGAAGGCGTAACACGACCATCCGCCTCTCCCTCTGGGAGAGGCCGCCGCGAAGCGGCGGGTGAGGGGCGCACTTTCAACGAGCGCGGCACTCGCGGAGCGTGCGCCCCTCACCCCTGCCCCTCTTTCTACGCTGCGCTTCCTGCTCCGCTTGAAAGCTGGGCGGTGCGTCCTGCACCGCCCGTTCGTGGCGTCCGCGAGCTTCGCTCGCAAGCGGGACGCCGCGAACCCCGGAGGGAGAGGGGATTGAGGTTCTATTTGATCCCGACGTTGGGATCGATCGCCTTCACCTTGACAAAGAAGTCGTGCAGCACGTGGTCGAGCTCGTCGCGCACTTCCTTGTCGTCGCCCACGCCGTAGCGCTCGACCGTTTCGATCGGCAGCCAGCCGGCGAAGGGATACGGCGGCGTCGAGCCGTTGAACGCGCGGCGCAGTTCGATACGATGCAGGTAGATCAGCTGGTTCTGGCCGATCTTGCTCGGCACGGCGCGGCTGAACACCGTGACCTTGATGTTGGGATCGTCGGGGATGGCAACGCCGGCCGCGGCCTGCACCGTCGCCGAGCGCAGGGCATCCACCGACATCATCGGATTCTCGGACGTGGCCTTGATGTTGAACGCCTGGGCCGCACCCGCGGCGCCGAGGGCCAGGACCGCAACCGCCAGTTGGATTCCGCGCTTCATCTGTATCTCCCTGAGTAATGTTGTGCATCGGCGCCGGCCGGTGAAGGCCGGCGCCGTTTCAAACACGCCTGAAGATCCGCGCGGAATCCGCGCTTACTTCAGCAGTTCCTCGATCGCCGCGCGCTCTTCGCGCAGCTCGGTTTCGGTGGCGGTCATCTTGCCGCGCGAGAACTCGTCGACCGACAAGCCCTGCACGATCTCGTACTCGCCGTCCTTGCAGGTCACCGGGTAGCCGTAGACCACGCCCGGCTTGATACCGTAGGAGCCGTCGGAGGGGATGCCCATGCTGACCCACTTGCCGTTGGTACCCAGGGCCCAGTCGCGCATATGGTCAACCGCGGCCGAAGCGGCCGAGGCCGCGCTGGATGCGCCGCGCGCCTTGATGATGGCGGCGCCGCGCTGCTGCACCACCGGAATGAAGTCCTTCTCGACCCACTCCTGCGTGACCAGGGACTTGGCGGCCTTGCCCTTGACGGTGGCGTGGCTGATGTCCGGGTACTGGGTGGCGCTGTGGTTGCCCCAGATGATGATCTTGTCGACGTCGGTGACGGCGGCGCCGGTCTTGCCGGCGATCTGGCTGATGGCGCGGTTGTGGTCCAGGCGCACCATGGCGGTGAACTGCTTCGGGTCCATGCCCTTGGCGTTGGACTGGGCGATCAGCGCATTGGTGTTGGCCGGGTTGCCGACCACCAGCACCTTGACGTCCTTGCTGGCCTTGGCGGCGATGGCCTTGCCCTGCACCGAGAAGATCGCGGCGTTGGCGGTCAGCAGGTCCTTGCGCTCCATGCCCGGGCCGCGCGGGCGCGCGCCGACCAGCAGGGCGTAATCGGTGTTGTCGAAGCCTTCTTCCGGCTTGTCGGTGGCAACCACGCCGTGCACCAGCGGGAAGGCGCAGTCGTTCAGCTCCATTACCACGCCCTGCAGGGCGCCCAGCGCGGGGGTGATTTCAAGCAGCTGCAGGATCACCGGCTGATCCGGGCCCAGCATCGAGCCGCTGGCGATGCGGAAGATCAGCGAGTAGGAAATCTGGCCGGCGGCGCCGGTGACGGTGACGCGGACGGGCTTTTTCATTCTGGGCTCCGGGCTGTTGTGAATCTTGGGGAGGTGAATTATGCCAAGACCGGCCTGCGGATGCCTGAAATGCCCCATTTTGAGCGGGGATCATCTTGCAAAACAGCAGCTTTCGGCCGCCTTTCGGCAGGCCAGGCAATCCGGCTTAGAATCCAGCGACGGGGATTTTTCACAACGGGGAGGGGGAAATGGCTGGCTACCTGGAAGCGGGCAAGCCCAGGCTCGGCACCGTGATACGCGCGAGCCTGGTCATCGTGCTGCTACTGGTGATCTTCGCCTACTGGCCGTTCCGCAGCGTGCCCACCGGCACTCGCGGCGTCATCACCCAGTTCGGCGCGATCAAGGGCATCGAGCCGGAGGGCCTGGTGTTCGTGCCGCCGTGGCAGAAGCTGGCGGTGTTCAGCATCCGCGCCGAGGAAGCGAGCATCGAGGACGCCGAGGGCTCGACTTCTGACACGCAGCCAGTGAAGGTCAGCCTCACCGTGCGCTACTCGATCTTCCCCGACAAGGTGGCCGAGGTCTACGAGCGCTACAGCCACGACGGCAACCTAGCCAGCTATGTGCAGACCGCCACCCAGGAGGTGTTCAAGGCGGTGACGGCCCGTTACACCGCGCCGGACCTGATCGCCGACCGCGCGAAGGTTTCCGGCGACATCAACCAGGCGCTGGCGACCAAGCTGCAGATCTATGGCGCGCAGGTGATCAACATCGATATGCGCAGCTTTTCGTTCTCGCCCGAGTACATGTCGGCGATCAACCAGAAGGTGACGCAGGAGCAGCTGCGCCTGGTGGCGGAGAACAAGCTGAAGACGGTCGAGGCCGAGCAGAAGCAGAACGTGGCCATTGCCGAGGCCGAGGCGAATGCCCAGCGGGCCCGCGCCGACGGCGAGGCCTATTCCAACCTGAAGATCGCCGAGGCCCAGGCCGAAGCGCTGAAGGTGCAGAACGCGGCGCTGGCGCAGAACAAGGACGTGCTGGAGCTGCGCCGCATCGAGGTCGAGAAGATCAAGGCCGAGAAATGGAACGGCGCGCTGCCCAGCTCGATCTACGCCGGGGCGCCGATTCCGTTCATGAACGTGAAGTAGAGTTTTTCGTAGGGCGGGCTATGCCCGCCGGCGCACCCTGCCATGGCGCCGCGTCCTGAAAATGTGCCGGCGACCACAGGCCGCCCTACATTTCTGACCGGGGTCAGGATGACAGCCGCCTACCCCGCCGCCAGCACCTGCCGCGGCGGCGTGCGCAGCACGCCGCGCAGCGAGATCCAGCCGACCAGGGTGACCAGCAGGCAGCCGGAGGCGGCGCCGGCCAGCCACAGCAGCGGCCGCGGGCCGTAGGGGATGTCGAACACCTGCACCGCCAGCACCCAGGCCATGGCCTGGGCGGCGATGGCGGCGACGCCGCCGGCGAGCAGGCCCAGCACGGCGTACTCGGCCAGCAGGCCCTGCAGGATCACACGCGAGGAGGCGCCGAGGGTGCGCAGCAACGCGGTCTCTCTGGCGCGCTGAACGCGCGAGGCCTCGATCACCGCCAGCATCACCACCAGGCCGGCGCCGAGGGTGAAGGCGAAGATGAACTCCAGCGCGGCGACGATGCGGTCGACGATGCCGCGCACCTGGCCGAGCATGGCATCGAGGTCCAGCGCGGTGACGTTGGGGAACTGCCGCACCAGCTCGCGCAGCAGCGGCCGCTGCTGCGGCGGCAGGTAGAAGCTGGTGATCCACTGCACCGCGCCGGAGTTCTCCAGCACGCCCGGCGGCGTGACGATGAAGAAGTTGGGGCGGAAGCTGTCCCAGCGCACCTTGCGTGTATTGCGCACGGTGAAGGTACTGCGCACCCCGGCGATCTCCAGGGTCATGGTGGTGCCGGGTTTGAGGCCTAGGCGCTTGACGCCGTACTCGTCCACCGACAGCCAGGGCTTGCCGGCGTCGGCGGCGCTCCACCACTGGCCGTCGACCAGCTTGTTGTCGTCGCCGAAGTGGTCGGTCCAGGACAGGTTGAACTCGCGGTTGATC
>CAYWPB010000290.1:0-5439 GCA_964458725.1 uncultured Nevskia sp.
CGCACCTGCACCATGCAGGCCGCCTCGAAGATGTACATGGCGACGAAGGCCTCGGCCACGGTCTGGCCCACGGTGAGCAGGCCGTGGTTGCGCAGCATGAAGAAGACCTTGTCGCCGAGGTCGCGCACCAGGCGCGGCTTCTCGTCCTCGAGCAGGGCCACGCCCTCGTAGTCGTGGTAGGCCAGCGACGACAGCACGAAGAACGACTGCTGCGAGATCGGCAGCACGCCTTCCTTCTGCGCCGACACCGCCACGCCATTGACCGAGTGCGTGTGCATCACGCAGTGCGCATCCTTGCGCGCGCCGTGGACGCAGCTGTGGATGGTGAAGCCGGCGGGATTCACCGGGTAGGGCGAGTCGACCACCTTCTTGCCGTCCTTGTCGATCTTCACCAGCGAGGAAGCGGTGATCTCCTCGAACATCATGCCGTAGGGGTTGATCAGGAAGTGTTCGGTGCCCGGCACCTTGGCGGTGATGTGGGTGAACACCAGGTCGTCCCAGCCGTACAGCGCCACCAGGCGGTAGGCCGCGGCGAGATCGACGCGGGTCTGCCACTCTTCCTTGCTGACCTGCTCCCGCACGCCGGTCGGGGTCTTGATCGCCTGCACGTTCATTATTTTCTCCTGATGAGTCCTCACATGGTAAGGCGCAGCGGCTGTCGCGGAGTGTCAAGCAGTCGACAAACCGCGGGGTAAAAATGACCCATACCAAAAGGCGGGGTGGGCGATGGCTGACGGCAGGGTGCTGTTCATCACCGGCGCGGCGCGCGGCATCGGCGCTGCCACGGCGCGGGAGGCCGCCGCGCGCGGCTACCGCCTGGCGCTGGCCGATATCGATGGTGTGGCGCTGCGCGAATTCGCCGCCAGCCTCGGCGCGGGTGTGCTGGCCCTGGAGCTGGACGTGCGCGATCCCACACAGTGGCAGCGCGCGCTGGATCAGGCCTGGCAGCATTTCGGCACGGTGGACGTGCTGGTCAACAACGCCGGCGTGGTCCATACCGGCTACGTGCTGGACGTGCCGTTCGAGCGGCACCGCCACACGGTGGAGGTGAACTACCTCGGCAACATCGCCGGCGTGCTGGCGGCGCTGCCGCGCTTCATCGCGCAAGGGCACGGCCACCTCATCACCATCTGCAGCCTCACCGCCTACATGCCGTTCCCGAGCCTGGCCAGCTACGCCGGCACCAAGCATGCGCTGCGCGGCTTCCACCACTCGCTGGCCTGGGAATACCGCGAGCAGCCGCTGGACTTCACCATCGTCTATCCGCCGGCGGTGGAGACGCCGATGCTGGAGCAGGAGGCGCAGGACGACAGCGCCGCCGCCGCCTTCGGCGAGGCGCCGATTTCACCGCAGGCGATGGCGCGGCACATCGTCGACGCAGTGACGGAGAAGCCGCGCGAGGTCACTGTGCCGGCCTTCCAGGGCTGGCTGCTGCGCGCTTTCGGCGCCTTCGTCTGGATCATGCGCATCGTGCTGGCCGACCTGGAGAAGCACGGCCGCAAGAATCTTGCGGCGCGTAAAGCCGCGCAAAAAATCTAGAACGCGATCCTGCCGGTATAGACCTCGCGCAGCATGCGCAGGTCGCCGCGGTATGACCACCAGGGATGCTTGAACGTCGCCGGCCGGTTCTTCTCGAACACGAAGTGCCCGATCCAGGAAAAAGCGTAGCCCTGCACCACGGCCAGCGGCAGCAGCCACCACTGCCGCGTCGCCACGCCGACCACGATCAGCAGCGCGGCCAGCGAGGTGCCGACCACGTGCAGACGGCGGCAGGTGCGGTCGGCGTGCTCGCCGAGGTAAAAGGGATAGAACTCCTCGAAGGAGGCGAAGTCGCGGCTGGTCGTGTTCATGGGCGCATAATGCGCGCTGGAGCGGAAGAACTCTGTCGCTTGCGCGACACTCCGCACCGAAAGGGTGAAGGGGGCATGCAAACCGAAGCGAAGGACGACGGCGGCCTGTTCCTCGACCTGCCGGCCGAGGCGGCGGCGCAGTTCGCCAGCCTGGCGAGCCGGCGCAGCCTCGGCGACGGCGAGCGACTCTACGCCCGCAACGATCCGGCCGAAGCCCTCTACGGCCTGATCCGCGGCCGCATCCGCCTCAGCAACGTCGCGCCGGACGGCCGCGAGGTGCTGATGGCGCTGTTCGAGCCGGGCGACTGGATCGGCGAGCTGTCGCTGTTCGATGGCCTGCCGCGCACCCACGATGCGGTGGCGATGGGCGAAGCCGAGGTGTTCGTGCTGCCGCGGCCCAAGCTGCTGGCCCTGCTCGACGCCGAGCCGCGCCTGTACCGGCATCTCGCCGCGCGGCTGGCGCGGCAGCTGCGCCTGGCCCTGTCCTACATCGATGACGCCGTGTTCCTGCCGCTGTCGCTGCGCCTGGCCAAGCGCCTGCTGCAGCTGGCGAAGGTCTATGGCCAGAACACGCCGCAGGGTTTGCTGCTCGACCTGCATCTGCCGCAGGAAGACCTGGGCCGCATGCTCGGCGCCTCGCGCCAGAGCGTCAGCAAGGAGCTGCGCCAGTGGGAGAAGCGCGGCTGGATCGCGCTGGACTACGGGCGGGTGCTGATCCGCGATCCGGCTCAGCTCAGGCGCTTGCTCGAACGGCCGGCGCCGCGCTGAGGCGACAGCCGCCGCGGCGCGGCGCACAATCACTGCGGTGCGCGCCGAAACAAGGCCGCCTCGCGTTCCGCAGAATGGAGTCTGCCATGCCGAGCCCACGCGAAAAGTACGCGACGATGCGCCAGCTCCACCAGAGCGGCTGCTTCGTCATCCCCAACCCCTGGGACGTGGGCAGCGCCCGCTACCTGCAGAGTCTGGGCTTTCCGGCGCTGGCCACCACCAGCTCCGGCGCCGCCTGGAGCATGGGCTCGCCCGACAACAACCTGTCCCTGGCGATGGCCCTGGCCCACATCCAGACCATCGTCGAGGCCACCGAGCTGCCGGTGAATGCCGACTTCGAAGGCGGCTTCGCGCCCGACGCGCACGGCGTGGGACGCAACGTCGCGCTATGCGTCGCCACCGGCGCCGCCTCGCTGTCGATCGAGGATTCCACCCGCGATCCGCTGCGGCCCCTGCGCGAGCTGTCCGATGCCGTCGAGCGGATGCGCGCCGCACGCGAGTCGATCGACGACCGTGGCGGCGGCCCGCTGCTGGTCGGGCGCGCCGAATGCTTTCTCACCGGGCATGACCAGCCGCTGGAGGAATCGGTGAAGCGCCTGCGCGCCTATGCCGAGGCCGGTGCCGATGTGCTCTATGCGCCGGGCGTGCGCACCCGCGAGGAGATCGCCGAGCTGGTCGCCGCGGTGGCGCCCAAGCCGCTCAACGTGCTGGCCAACCAGGCGATGCAACTCGGCGTGGACGAGCTGGCGGCGCTGGGGGTGCGCCGCATCAGCGTCGGTGGCGCGCTGGCGCGCGCCGCCTGGGGCGGTTTCATGCGCGCGGCGCAGGAGATCGCGCAGCAGGGCCGCTTCACCGCGCTGAAAGATGCGGCGTCGGGCGCGGTGCTGGACCAGTTCTTCACCGCAGACCAGGCGCGACACAAGTAGGTCGGCCTTCAGGCCGACAAGCCGTGCCGCAGGTGCGAAGTGCGCTGTCGGCCTGAAGGCCGACCTACAACACGCACGCCCTCAACCCCGCAGCACCTGCAGTGGCCGCGGCGCCAGCACGCGGAAATCGCGGCTGACCTTGCCGATCTCCTCCGGCAGCGCCGCCAGATTCACATTGGCGGAGAAGCCCGGGGCAGACTCTAGCGGACGGAAGAAGTCATCGAAATGGCTGGCCAGCACCACCCGCGGCTCCAGCCGGGCAAGGATGCGCTGCCAGTAGTCGCGGGTGAACCGGCGCCCGGCGATGCCGGCCAGGAACAGGTCGACGCCGCCGCGCGGCACCGCCTCGTCGATCAGGTTGGCGCTGCCCTGGTGGTAGAGGCGGATACCCGCGACTTCGATCAGGATCCCCCAGACCTGGCCGCAGCGATACGCGCCCGGCGTGAGGTGGTCGAGGTGCTCGCAGCTCAGCTCGCCGTCGAAGGGCACCTGGTAGCCCAGCACCAGCTTGGAATGGCAGCTGGGAAAGAAACGCACCGTGTACGGCCCCAGCTCGTAGGCCTTGCCGGACTCCACCTGCACCGCCAGCTCAGGCGCGCCGTGCAGCGCCAGCAGCCGCGCCAGCGAGGCGGAGCCGTAGGCTTTGGCGCCGAAACGCCGCGCGATGGCCGGCGCGTCGATGGCGTGGTCGAAGTGGCAGTGGCCCACCAGCACGCCGGCCACTTGCTCGTCCGGCAGCAGGCGCGCCAGCAGCGCCGCGTCCGGCATCGCGGCCGTGCCGCGCAGCAGGTTGCGAAGCGGCACGCGCGACAGGTAGGGGTCGATGTACAGCACCTGGTCCTGGCAACGCAGGCGGTAGCCGGCCGTGCCCAGCCATTGCAGCTCGAGCCCGCGCGGCAGACTCAGCGTGGCCGCGTCCAGCTCGCGCAGCACCGCCGCGTCGTGGCGCTCGCGCGCGGCGCGCGCGGCGGCGAAGCGGGCGAAGCTGGCAAGGTGGCCGAGGGCGTCGAGCATGGGACGATTATGGCTGATGCGTGTGACTGCTTGTTCCCCTCCCCCGCACGCGGGGGAGGGGAATACGCCGGTTCAATTGCAAACGTCGCTGCCCTTGTCGAACACGATGCGCCACACACCCGGCGCTTCGCGCCGCCAGATCGAGTTGTAGATCGCGATCTGCTTGCCCTGCGTATCGCGCACCGGCCCGGTGCTCAGGGCCAGGTCGCCTGAATCCAGCACCTCCACCTGCGTCGGTTCCCAGGAGAACGGCGCCTGCGGTTGCTGGTACAGCGGCTTCCAGGCTTCCGCGACTTCCTGCTTGCCGTGCAGCACGCGGTGGCTGCCGAAGAACACCGCCTGCTCGGACAGGAAGCCGGTGAAGGCGGCATGATCGCGGTCGGCCATGGTTTTGGAGAAGGCGCGCTCGGTATCGGCCACCTGGTGTTGCAAGGCGGCCTTGTCGATCTTCTCCGGCTGCGCGGCGCAACTGATCAGGACCAGCGACAGCAGAGCAATGGCCTTCGGGCGAATATCATCCCCCTAAGACGAACCGGCATTCGTCATTCCCGCGTAGGCGGGAATCCAGTTCTGCGCACTCTGAATTGCGTGAACCTGGATCCCCGCCTACGCGGGGATGACAAGCCCAGGGCCGCAAGAATCCGGAAGATGCACGGGCACGGCCAGGGGGACAATGGCCGCATGCAAGACCCGACACTACATCACGACTGGCCTGCCATCCACGCCGCCCTGGACCGCGACGGCTGCGCGCTGCTGCCGCAACTGCTGGACCCGGCGCAGTGCGCCACGCGGCGCGACCACTACGCCGAAAGCCAACGCTTCCGCCCGCGCGTGACCCTGCACCGCCCCCGGCTCGGCCCGGGCCAGTACCCGTACTTTTC
>CAYWPB010000291.1:0-5415 GCA_964458725.1 uncultured Nevskia sp.
GCGCGCCGCTGCGCGAGGCCTGGATCTCCATCAGCGCCACCAGGCCATGCACTTCCGGCTCGTTGGCGGCAAGCCCGGCCAGCACGCGGCCGAGGCGCAGGGCGTCCTCGCACAGCGCCGGACGCATCAGGTCGTCGCCGGCGGTGGCGGAATAGCCCTCGTTGAAGATCAGGTAGATCACTTCCAGCACCGAGGCCAGGCGCTGCGCCATCTCCTCGCCGCGCGGCACCTCGAACGGCACCTGCGCCTCGCTCAGGGTGCGCTTGGCGCGGACGATGCGCTGCGCCATGGTCGGCTCCGGCACCAGGAAGGCGCGGGCGATCTCGTCGGTGTTGAGGCCGCCGAGCAGGCGCAGGGTCAGGGCCAGGCGTTGCTCGGTGGGCAGCACCGGATGGCAAGCGGTGAAGATCAGGCGCAGCAGGTCATCGCCCACGTGATCGTCCAGCTCCGCTTCGAGATCGGGAACGGACATCTGCAGCTGGTCCTCGATCTCGCGGCTGATCTCTTCTTCCTTGCGTTCATGCAAGGCCTTTTTGCGGATCAGGTCGATGGCCTGCCGGCGCGCGGCCACGGTGAGCCAGGCGCCGGGATTGTCGGGAATGCCGTCCCGCGGCCACTGCTCCAGCGCCATCACCAGCGCGTCCTGCGCCAGCTCCTCGGCCAGGCCCACGTCCCGCACCAGGCGGGCGAGGCCGGCGATCAGCCGGGGCGATTCGATGCGGAAGACCGCCTCGACGCGGCGGTGAAGTTCGGCGGCGGGATTCATGGGTGCCGATCACAGCAGCTTCACCCTTGGGGCGCAAGGAGTTTGGGATCAAAATGGGCGCGTACTGTTCACGTCACACACCGCCTTTGACCTGCTTCTGCATCTCGTCGAAGCCGGCGGCGGCCTTCTGCACGTCGGCCGGGAAGTCCTCGAACTCCTGCACCTGCCGCACCTCGATCGTCTCGTTGTCGCCGCCCGGGCAGCGCATCGCCCAGGCGATGGCCTCGTCGCGCGACTTCACCTGGATCATCCAGTAGCCGCCGAGCACTTCCTTGGCTTCGGCGAACGGCCCGTCGGTGACCCTGGCCTTGCCGTTCTTGAACGAGACGCGCGCGCCCATCGAGGGCGGGTGCAGGCCGTCCAGCGCCAGCAGCACACCGGCGCTCTGCAGCTCCGCGTTGTACTTCATCATCGCTTCGACGGCCTTGGCGTCGGGCATGGTCCCGGGGGTGGCGCTTTCGTAGCCCCTGGGGATCATCAGCATCATGAAACGCATGGTCGTGTCTCCGGTGGTTGGTGGCGGGCGGACTACTGCTCGGCCACGGCCTTGAGGTTGATCAGGCCGGCGTCGAAGTCCTTGCCGATCATCTGGTCCATGTTGAGGAACAGGCTCATCAGCTTGTGGAAGTAGGGCGCCGGGCCGTACATGGCCCAGGTCACCTCGGTTGCGTCGCCCTGCGGCTGCAGGGTGAACTCCGCGGTGTTGCGGGCGGCGAAGGGCTTGATGAAGTCGAGCTGGATGGTGATCTTCTGCGACGAGGCGTCGAGGATCTCCATGCGGCCCTGGCCGACCTTGTTGTTGCCCTGCCAGCCGTAGACCGCGCCCTTGCCGCTGTCGGCGCCGCCGTAGCTGCGCTGCATCGCCGGATCGAGCTTCTCGTACGGCGACCAGCCGCTCCAGGCGTGGAAGTTTTCGATCTGACCGGCGATCTTCTCCGGCGGCGCCTTGATGCTGAGCGTGCGCTGCACGCGGAAGCTGTCGGGCCGCGTGGCGGCAACCGCCAGCACGATGATGACGATCAGCCCGAAGGCCAGGACGATGATCTTGAACATGGTGTGCTCCAAACGGGGATAGGGGACTTTACGCGGCGCAGGCCGGTTCGGCGGGCAGCGAGGCTTGGTGCAGCGGCGCCTCATACAGCGGGCGGATGTCGGCCACCACGGTGCCGCCGACCACCTGGGCGAAGCGGTCGCACCAGGGCAGGGCCTGGTCGAGGGTGTCGACCCTCACCATGGTGAAGCCGCCGATCAGCTCCTTGGACTCGGTGAAGGGGCCGTCGGTGACGTGGCGCTTGCCGCCGATATAGGCCAGGCGCAGGCTGCCGCTGCTGGGTTGCAGCGCCTCCGCCGCGACGAACACGCCGGCCCGCGCCATTTCACCCAGCAAGTCGGTCATGGCGGTGCCGCGCCCGGCCGAGGCGATGGCCGCCTCGTCCTGGCTGTCGGGCTTGTACACCAGCATGAAGGTTGTCGTCAGCAGCCCTTCGGGCCTGGGGCAGAGGCCGAGATCCCAGGGCTCGCATTCCGGCCGGATGTCGATCTCGCAGTCGCCGAGCACGGCGGCCAGGCGCGTCGCCCAGTCGACGGCGTCGTCGATCGAGCGGACCTTCACCATGACCAGCCCGGCCGGCAGCTTGCCCGGCCCGGCATAGGGGCCGGGGCGGAGCTTGCGCGCGCCGGCGCGGAAGTTGAGGCGCACGCCGGTGGAGCTGGGCCGCAGCCCGGCTCCTGCGAGCATCACCCCGGCCCGGCTCATGTCCTCGACCAGCCGCCCCATGTTCTGCATCAGGTCCGTGCCGGGGAGCTCCCCGGCCTCGGTGCCTGCGTCGGTGTTGTGCATCATCAGCAGTCGCATCGTCGCTCTCCGCGGCTCAGTTCAGGACCGGGGCGATGATCATCCACTGCACGCCGAGGCGGTCGGTGACCATGCCGAAGCTGCGGGCGAAGAAGCTCTTGTGCAGCGGCAGCGTCGCCTTGCCGCCCTCGGCCAGCGCGGCATAGCGCCGCTCCGCCTCGGCCTCGTCGGCCACGGTCAGCGACAGCGAGATGCCTTGGAACACGCTCGTGCCGGTGCAATAGCCGTCGGACAGCATCACGGTGCTGTCGCCGATGCTGAGGGCGGCGTGCATCACCTTGTCGAGGGAGCCCGGCGACATCTGGCTCACGACTTCCGGCGGCGCCTCCTTGAAGCGCATCAGCATGGCCACTTCAGCGCCGAGCGCCTTGCGATAGAGGGCGATGGCCTCGTCGCAGCGGCCTTCGAACGAGAGGTAGGCGTCGATCTTCATGGTGTGTTCCTCGTGGCGTTTCCAGACCGCGGAATTGCGGCCTTTGATGGAACGTCGAACGAGGAGGCGCCGGATCGACAGTGATCAGGATATTTTCTGGCGAAAATATCTTAAGTTATTATTTTTTATTGATTTATAGATGATTTTTATCCCCTCTCCCTTTGGGAGAGGGATAGGGGTGAGGGGCGAGACATCAGGTAGCAGTGCTACGGGAAAGTGCGCCCCTCACCCGCGCCTAGCGGCGCGGCCTCTCCCAAAGGGAGAGGCGATCAGAAGCCTCAAGCCCCGGCAGTATCCCGCGCCGCCTCCATCTGCGCGGCGAAAGCCCGGTAGTCAGCGCGCCCGCAGTAGCGGTCGAAGGCGCCGAACTGATCCGGCGGAATGCAGGGGCGGACCTGCGCGAGCACCGCGGCGATGCCGGCGTTCACCTCTTCGGAGGCGGCGTGGCGCGAGATTTCTTCCAGCATCCCAATGAGGCGGACAGCTTCAGCGGTGTTCATGCTCGTTCCTTTATGGTGCGGTGGCGCACGCCGTCCTTGCATGCGGGCGGCGCGGTTTCATCTTGCCGGCTGGATATGAGAATCCGGTGACGCATTGTTTCGGCCCGTCGCTGAATCGGGCATGAATCAGCGCGCAGTGCCATCGCCGATGGTCAACCTTCGTCGGGAATGAAGTGAGTCGCCAGACCGTTTGATCCGGCGGTTGCCGGGTTGTTCCCGGTTTTTGCGGCCACAAAAAAACCGTGGTGGCGCACCGGAGTCTCCGTCCGGTGCGCCGCCACGGCTTCGCCGCTTTCTACCGGCCGCCAGCCGGTAAGAACTGCTTCAGTCGGCCGCCGCCGGCGCCGCGCCGCCGCCCGCGGGCCGGCGCACGATCCAGCACAGCGGGATCAGTGCCAGCGACACCCAGCCGGAAATCCAGAAGATGTCCAAGCTCGACAGCAGGTAGCTCTGGCTGATCACGCCGCGCAGCACTACCGCGGCGGCGGACTGGTCGCCGAGGCCGGAGGCGTGCAGCTGCGTCATGGTCTGCTGGAAGGCAGGGTCGTAGACCGTGGCCGACTCCACCAGGCGTGCCTGATGCAGGGCCTCGCGGCGGTCCCACCAGGTGGTGGTGAGCGAGGTGGCGAAACTGCCGCCGGTGATGCGCAGGAAGTTGTTGAGGCCGGAAGCGGCCGGCACGCGCTGCGGCGGCAGACGATCTAGCGAGATGGTCAGCATGGCGACGAAAAACATCGCCATCGCCACGCCCTGCACCAGCAGGGGGATGACGAACACCCAGAAGCTGGAGTCGGCGGTGTAGCCGGCGCGCATGAAGTAGGAGATGGCGAACAGCAGGAACGAGGCGCTGGCGAACCAGCGTGCGTCGTAGCGCGCCATGTACTTGCCGACCAGCGGCGACACCAGCACCGCCACCACGCCGCTCGGCGCGGAAACCAGGCCGGCCCAGGTCGCGGTATAGCCGAGCTGGGTCTGCAGCCACAGCGGCATCAGCACCACGTTGCCGAAGAACACGGCGTAGCCGAGGCACACTGCCAGCGTGCCGAGCGCGAAACTGCGCGATTTGAACAGGGACAGGTCGACGATCGGCTGCTTTTCGCCCAGCTCCCAGATCAGCCAGGCGATGAAGGCGATGACCGTGACCAGGGCCATCACCACGATCGGGGTGGAGGCGAACCAGTCCAGGTCCTTGCCCTTGTCGAGCATGATCTGCAGCGCTCCGACCCAGACGAACAGCAGCGCCAGGCCGGCGCGGTCGATCGGTAGGCGGCGCGTCGGCGTCTCGCGCGTCTTGAGGAAATTCCAGCAGATGAAGGCGCAAAGCAGGCCCACCGGCACGTTGATCAGGAAGATCCAGGCCCAGTTGTAGTTGTCGGAGATGTAACCGCCGAGGATCGGCCCGCAGATCGGCGCGACCAGTGTGGTCATCGACCAGATCGCCAGCGCCGAGCTTTTCTTTTCCGGCGGGAACAGCGAAATCAGCAAAGCCTGCGAGCCCGGGATCATCGGTCCCGACACTGCGCCCTGCAGCACGCGGAACAGGATCAGCGAGGGCAGGCTCCAGGCGATGCCACAGAGAAACGAGGCCAGGGTGAACAGCAGCACCGAAGTGACGAAGGTGCGCACCACGCCGTAGCGCTGCATCAGCCAACCGGTCAGCGGCACCGACACGCCGTTGGCGACGGCGAAGGAGGTGATGATCCAGGTGCCCTGGTCGGCCGACACGCCGAGGTCGCCGGCGATGGTCGGGATCGAGACGTTGGCGATGGTGGTGTCCAGCACTTCCATGAAGGTGCCGAGCGCCAGCGCGAAGGCGGTAACCGCCTTGGCGCTTCCGGCCAGCGGCCCCGGTGCAGCGGGC
>CAYWPB010000292.1:0-5395 GCA_964458725.1 uncultured Nevskia sp.
CGGCTTGCGGAACTTGTAGATGAACTGGTCGGTGTGGCCGCGGATCGACTTGTCGAAGACCTTGACGGTGTGCGGGTCGGCCGGGTTGTCCAGCACACTGCTCTCGCCCTCGAAGGTGAAGCCGGCCGCCTCCACTTCACGCCGCACCACGTCGGGGTCGATGCGGTGCAGGGTTTCGGTGACGTCCGCCGGCGCGCCTTTGACGGCGACGTGGTCGAGCACGATGTAGACGCCGCCGGGCCTGAGTGCCTCGAACACGGCGTGGTTGAAGGTGGCGGTGTCCAGCGGGCCCATGAACTTGTCCTTGAGGTCGTGGTAGTTCTGCGAGATCCAGAACAGGTCCAGCGGCTCGGGGTACTGCAAGGCCTGCAAGGCGGGGGCGACGGTGACGCTGACATTCGGGTGCACAGCGGCCCAGGCCTGCAGGTCGGCGGTGCTCTTGACCGCGCTGGGAAAGACGAATACTTCCTTGGGCTCCACCGCGTAGACGTGGCCGGAGGGGCCGACCACGTCGCCGAACAGGCGGGTGAAGTAGCCGCCGCCGGCCATGAAGTCGGCTACCTTGTCGCCCGGCTTGACGCCGACGAAGGCCAGGGTCTCGACCGGCTTGCGGTCGGGGTCGCGCGCGGTGTCCTCGGCGGGGCGGGTGCTGTCGGCCACCGCGGTGGCGACAGCCGCGTCGCGGTCCGGTCCGGACATGGAGGCGCAGGCGGCGAGCGCGGCCGCGGCCAGGGTGATCAGGGGCAAGGCCACTTTGAGCAGGCGCATCGGGACTCCTTCCTTGTTCTTGTCCCCGGGCGGGGTTCGCGGTTGGACAGCGCCGGACGCTGTTTCGTTTACGCCGGTTCCTCCAGCCGCCCGCGCAGCCGCGGCGCCGCGTAGTCGAGGAAGGCGCGCAGCTTCAGCGGCAGCAGGCGCTGCGCCGGGTAAACCAGGCTGATCGGCACCGGCGGCAGCTCGTAGTCCCGCAGGATCACCCGCAGCCTGCCGTCGGCGATGGCCTCGCGGATCGGGTAGGACATGACCCGGGCGATGCCCAGACCGTCGTACGCCGCCTCGATCACCGCCTCCGAGGTATTGGCGCGCAGGCGCGGCTGAATCGCCACCGGGTGATAGACCCCGTCCTGCACGAAGTCCCAGCGGTCGCCGGTGCCCAGCGCGTCGAAGGCGATGCAGTCGTGCTGATGCAACTCGTCCGGCCGGCCCGGCACGCCGCGCGCGGTGAAATAGTTGGGGCTGGCGAATACGGCGATGCGGGCGTGGCCGACGCGGGTGGCGATCAGGCTGCTGTCCGGCAGCACGCCGATGCGCACCGCCATGTCGATGTGATCGTCCACCAGGTTCACCACCCGGTCGCTGAGCAGCAGGCGGATCTGGATGTCCGGATAGGCCTTGAGGAAGCCGGACACCACCGGCACCACGTGCATGCGGCCCAGCACCAGCGGCGCCGAGATCACCAGCTCGCCGGTGGGGGCGCGGTATTCGCCGGCGGCGGTACGCTCGGCTTCGGCGACGTCCTCGACGATGCGCCGGCAGGCGGCGAGGTAGCTGCGGCCGGCGTCGGTCAGCTCCAGGTGGCGGCCGCCGCGCAACATCAGGCGGGTCTTGAGGTGGCTTTCCAAGTCACTGATTTTGCGGCTCACCGTGGCCAGCGGCACGCCGAGACGGCGCCCGGCCTCGGACAGGCTACCGCTGTCCACCGCCGTCAGGAAGATGGACATGGCTTCAAAGCGATCCATAGCGCCTTCCATAAAGTGAGAGGGGCATTCCCGAAGATACAGTCTGCCCTGGAGATGTGGAAGGGACTACCGTGTGCGCCACTTCACTGACCTGGCTCGAAACGGAATCCAGCCACAACGCAAAAAGGAGATCGCCATGAACCGCATCCCGACTTCTGCCGCCCCCGCCCAGACCGCTCAGCAGTCGCAGTCCGCCCCGGGCAGCCTGCCGAATTTCCTGCACGTCTCGCACAGCGGCCCGGTGGCCCTCGAGGCCTACCTCCATCTCTACGTCGACGGCATCGCCCGCGCCGAGCGTGAGCTGGCCGGCGGCCGCCGTTGATCCGGCGAAACCCGAAACCCTCATTCATTCGAGCTCAAGGAGAATTCCCATGAAGATCCAAGCAAAGTATCTTGCCGCTGTTGCTGTTTCCGCCGGACTGCTGGCCAGTGCTGCCGCCGGCGCCGCTGGCGTCGCTCCCACCGGCCAGTTCGCCAGCACCAGCGTGCTGTTCCGCGGTGACGTGGTCACCCGCGCGCCGCAGCCCCACAGCGTCGGAGCGGATGCCGCGACGACCGCGCCGGTCGTGACGCAGACCCGCAAGCCGCAGGCCCCGTCCAGCTATGAGCTGCGCAGCCTGCTGGTTCGCGCTCCGGCGAAGCCGGATGCGGTGCGCGCCCAGGGCGAGTAACGCCGCTCAGCGGTCACAGCGAAGGCCGGGCCTCGTGCCCGGCCTTTGCTTTTTTGCGTCAATGCAACCTGGCAGTACGGGACGCGTGAAATATGCGAAGCTCGCGCGAGACAGCAATCATCAAATGGGGTCTGATGAGGCTTGCACGTGCGATTGTTGCAGGGACCTGCGTATGGGTAGGCCAAGCCTTTGCGGAGGATGCACCCAAATCGTTGTTGGAAGCCGACCGTCCGGTGATCGAGTTTCAGACGGTTGCCGCAGCGCGGGAGGCTCTGACGCATCGGGCGGGTGTGGAAGTTTATTCGCAGCAGGGTTGGACTATCGTTCGGGAAAGCGGCGGCCTCACGCTATGGTCCTTTGTTCCCGACAGCCATCCGGCATATCCGGCCGTTGCGAAAAGAGTTTTGTCTTCGAAAGATGGAAGTAGCTGGAGCGGGAGTACCGCCATTCATTGCGAGGCCACGAAGGAGGCGTGTGATCAGCTCGTCCGCGACTTCAACGAGTTGAACGAGCAGATGCGTCAAGACATCGAGAAACATCACGGAAGGGACGGGTCTCAGTGATGTACAGGCCAGCAAAGCGAAGCGTGCCCGGCCACGATTGAAGTACTGGAGGTGTGAGATGCTTTCAATCTCGGTCAGCATCGACGTGCCAGACCTTGGCGCGGGCATCCGCTTCTATGCTGACGCCTTCGGCTTCGCAAAGCTCGCCGAGCCCGTCCCGGGCGTAGCGGTGCTGCGCGCCGGCGAGACGCAGATCTGTCTGCTGGAGAAGAAGGCTGGCTCGAAGCCGTCGCCGCACACCGAAGACTCCCGCCGCTACGAACGTCACTGGACGCCGGTGCACCTGGATATCCATGTCGATGATTTGAAAGCGGCGCTGGCCCAGGCAATCGCCGCCGGCGCCCGGCAGGAGCAGCTGTTCGACAACCCCGAGCACGGCTCCGCCGCGTTCTGCAGCGATCCGTTCGGGCACGGCTTCTGTCTCATCCAGAGAAGGCGGCGCGGCGCGGGGTCCGCATGATCGATCACACCGGTATCGGTGTCGCTGATGTGGCGCACTCGGCCGCGTTTTACGACGCCGCGCTGGCCGCGCTGGGCCTGCACCGCGTGGCGCAGCTGGGCAATGGCGCGGATGCCGTCGGCTACGGCGTCGACTACCCGGTGTTCTGGATCGACCGCTTCCATCCGCATGGTGTCAAACAGCACACCGCGTTCGCGGCCCGCAGCTGCGCCGAGGTCGACGCCTTCCATGCGGCCGCGCTGCGGGCCGGCGGCACCGACAATGGACCGCCCGGCCTGCGCGATACGGCGAAGGGCTATCCGCCGGGCTACTACGCCGCGTTCGTGCTCGACCCGGATGGCAACAACATGGAAGCGGTGTTCCGCGAGCGCTGAATGCGGATGCGGGCCGACCGGTGTAAGCCTGCTGCCAAGGCGAAGACGCCTGGCTGGCGGCCGGGCCGGGCCGGAGGTACCCTGAGGCTCCAGGGGCCAAAGGGAATTCCCAGAAAGAAGCCATGCCGCGCATTCTTCACCGCGCCGCCGAGCTCTGCTTCGAGCTGGAACAGGCGCAGTCGCTGGCCGCCGTGCGCGAGGCGATGCGGCAGGCGGTCGAGCTGTTCGGCGCGTCGTTCTATTTCATTTCGATGCGCACCGGCAAGACCATCTCGCCGCCGGTGCAGCTGGTGCTGACGACGTATCCCAAGCGCTTCCAGCGTTACTTCGACCAGCACGCCGCTATCGAGTACGACCCGGTGGTGCAGCAGGCCTTGAAGATGACCGGGGCCTTCCGCTGGGACGGCCTATACAAGACTGCGCGCGACCTGGCCCTGCACCAGGAATGTATCGAATGCGGCATGGAATTCGGTTTTTCGGTGGCCGACCGTGGGCCCGACGGCGCCACCGTGCTGATGTGCTTCTGCGGCGGCAAGCCGATCGTGCCGGCCCCGGATCAATGGCAGCGGGCCGCCACCGCGGCGGTCATGCTGGGGGCGGCGGTGCACCGCGCCCTGGAACGGATGGCGCGCCGCCAGCATGAGCGCCGCGAGGCAAAGTCTCCCAAGCTTTCCACCGCGGAGCTGCGGGCGCTGCAGATGACGGCGACCGCCATGACCGCCGAACAAGTGGCCAAGGTGATGGGAGTGAAGCCCGGCACCGTCCGCTACTACCTGGACCGCGCGGCCGCCAAGCTTGGCGCCGCCAGCCGCAAGGAAGCGGTTTCCAAGGCCGTCGCGCAGGGCCTGGTCGATACCCGCGTCTTTCCCATCATCGGCTTCTCGGGCAGCGCCGACGACTTCGGAAACTGAGTGACCCTGGGTTGCGACGCTGCCGCCCGCCGCATGGCGGGCGGCATTTGAAACTCCTCAGTGCCCGCCGCGCGCCGCCGCGTCGGGCGTGAACATATTGGCCGTGACGTCGCTGCGGTTGATCTTCCACCACTTCTCGCCCGGCTCCTCGTTGGTGAGGTAGGTCGCCTCGTAGGAGCTGGCGGTGAGGTCGTGGTAGATCGAGGCGCCCCGGTGCCAGCAGCTGCACTCCTGCGAGTAGTGGTAGTTGATCAGGGTGACGCGGTAGAGCTGGCCGCGCGAGTCGAAGTTGTCGGCCCAGGGTGTGAGCCAGCTGTCCTCGTCGATGTACAGGATGCGCTTGCCGTAGATGTGGCGCACGCCGGGTTTGAGGTCGCCTTCCAGCACCCAGACGCGGTGCAGCTCGTAGCGCTCATAGTCCGGGTTGATGGTGTTGGGCTTGATCAGGTCGCTGTACTTGATCGAGGTATCGCCGACGCGGAAGTTGTCGTAGGGGATGTAGTACTCCTTCTTGCCGACCAGCTTCCAGGTGTAGCGCTCGGGAGAGCCGTTGAAGCCGTAGTCATCGTCGACAGTGCGCTGGCCGGCCGGCGGCACCGGGTAGTCGAAGCCCACTTCCGGCGCTTCGCGCACGCGGCGGATGCCGGGCAGATACTGCCAGGACTGGGTGGCGTCGT
>CAYWPB010000293.1:0-5367 GCA_964458725.1 uncultured Nevskia sp.
CAAAACGTCGTCATTCCCGCGAAAGCGGGAATCCATCGATACCGGCAGCAGCGCTGCGGTTGATGTCCATGGATCCCCGCTTTCGCGGGGATGACGCTTTTATAGGGGCGAGCCTCACGCGACGTACAACAGCATGACCGAATCCCCTTCAAAATCCCTCGACCGCGGCCGCATCCGCTGGCGCTGCCGCCGCGGCATGCGCGAGCTGGACATGCTGCTCGAAGGCTGGTTCGACCGGCACTTCGACCGCGAGCCCCAGCACCAGCAGGCCTTTCTGGCCCTGCTGGAGTGCGAGGACCCGGACATCTGGGCCTGGCTCATCGGCCATGCCCAGCCACCCGCCGAGCTGGCCGATGTCATCTACCGACTTCAAAACAAGCCTTGATCTAAGCCTGCGCCCCTCGGTGCGGGCCGTGGTCGTGCTGTCGCTCGTGCACATGGCCGCGATCGTCCTGATCGTGCTCGCCCACCTGCCGAAGTGGGCCGCCCTGGTCATGGCCCTGCTGCTGCTTGCCTCCTGGATGACCCTGCGCCGCCACGCCGCCTTCGGCTACGGCCCGCGCGCCATCCAGCGCCTGATCCTGCACAGCGAAGGCGGCTGGACCATCGAGAGCCAGCGCGACGGCCGCCAGGACGCCGAGCTGCTCGGCAGTAGCGTGGTCCAGTCGTGGATCATCGTCCTCAACTTCAGGCTCAAGCAGGGCGGCAGCCGCAGCCGCGTGTTGGCTGGCGATGAGCTGGATGGCGAGGCGCTGCGGCGGCTGCGGGCGCGGCTGCAGGCAAGCTAGAGTGCATGGCCCGATGACGGGCCGGTAAGAGAGACGCCCTCCGCTACTTGAACGTCGTCATTCCCGCGCAGGCGGGAATCCGTTTTTGCCAGACGCGATAAAGCCTGAAGAGTGCGCCGCATCCTTAGCCGGCGTTACGCGCACAGCCCACACGACACCAGCCGCCAATAAGGCCGCCCCCAGCAGCGTCACCCCCGGCGGCCACTCCCGCCGTAGCAAGAACAAGTACCCCAACCCCGCCAGAGTCTCGAACACCATCAGCTGCCCCGCCAGCGCCGTCGGCAGTCGGCGGCTGGCCTCGTTCCAGCACACCGAGGCCAGCCAGGTGGCGCACAGGCCCAGCACCACGCAGACCAGCACGAAAACCAGCGGCCGCGGCCCCAGTGGCATCGGCAGCGCGCTGCCGGCAAGACCGTCGAGCATCCACACCGCCGCGTAGCCCGTCAGCGCCAGCGGCAACATCGCCAGCCCCTGCGCTGTCGACCAAGCGCGCGGGCTGTGCTGCGGGTGCCGGCGCAGCCAGTCCGCGTTGCGCAGCGGATACCAGGTCCAGCACGCCACCGCGCCCAGCGCCAGCAGTGCTCCGGTGGCGTAGCGCCCGCCATGCGCCGCACCCAGCGCCGCCAGCTCCGCCTGGTTGACGCAGGCGATGCCGCCACCGATCAGCAGCAGCGAAGGCCACAGCCGCCGCCAGGGCAAGCCGCCGTGTCCGCGCTCACGCAGGTTCGCCGCGATGGCGATCACCGCCGGCAGCGCCCCGTTGATCATCGTCGGCAACGGTCCGCCCGCGCTGCGGATCGCCGCGGCCAGGCACAGGTAATAGAGCAGGTTGCCCACGGCCACCAGCCCTAGCGCCGCCAGCCAGTCCCGCCGCTCCAGCCGCGCCAGCTCGGCGCGGTCGGCCCAGGCCAGCGGCAGCGCCACCAGCCCGTAACAGAGGTAACGCCCCAGCACCAGCAGCCCCACCGGATACTCTGGCAACAGCAGCGGCGCCACGAACATCAGCCCCCACAGCAGGCCGGCGGCGAGGGCGAAGGCGATGCCGGACAGCATGCGGGGCTCCGGGAGGCTGGGCGGATGGGGGAAGGTTAGCGAATCCTGCCATGGTTTCCTGATGCATCCCTCGTGCTGGAGACGGGGGGCATGGGATATATAGGGAGGGTCGATAGGATAGGCTGGGTGTGCAGCATCCAAAGAGCAGGAGGTCCATAAAGAGATGGCTTGGTTCCAGTGCAGAATCAGGGGCGAGAACTTCCCGGGCGCAATCCTCGGAAAGAAAGGTCTCATCGGCTTCTACGCAACGCGCGTCGTTGAAGCAGATACGACAGAGGAAGCCGAAACAAAGGCTCTCGCCAATTTGAAGGAAGAGAAAGAATTGAAGGTCGCGCCGATTCACCGCAATAAAGAAGCGCGAGTGTTCTTCGAGGAGATCGCAGAACTGAAACGGCGACCGGTCAGAAAGCCAGCCGGCTTCACATTCTTTGAGCAATGATCAGGCAAGGGTGAGCGCCGTGCACGCGCCACCCGCATAGCGCGAGCGTGCAGCGTAGCCGCCGATAGGGCGTCTTGACGACAACCCCTCCCCGCGCCTGACGGCGCGGCCCTCCCGCAGGGGGAGGGCAAGCGGCCCGTGGGGCCGCCGGGATGTGCGCGTCATGCCGCTTCAGCTGATCGCCTGCGCCTCTCCCTCGGCCTCCGGCAACTCCACCCGCGCGATCAGGCCCGAGCGGCCGCTGCGGTTGCTCAGTCTCACCTGGCCGCCGACGCGTTCGACCAGCAGGCGGACGATGGACAGGCCCAGGCCGGTGCCTTCGGTGGGGTCGCCGCGGACGCGGTAGAAGCGTTGCAGCACGGCTTCCAGTTCGTCGGCGGGGAGGCCGGGGCCCTCGTCGCGGATTTCGATCCAGGCGCGGTTGCCGCTGCGGCCGCCGGCCAGCTCGATGCTGCTGCCGGCGGGGGAGTGGCGGATGGCGTTGTCGAGCAGGTTGGCCAGGACGATCTGGGCGTCGGCGGCGGTGATGCGGACCTGGGTGTCCTCGGCGCCGGGTTCCAGCTGGGCGCGCAGGCTCAGGCGCCGCTCGGCCATCAGGCCGCCGTGGGAGCTGAGGATGGCTTCGAACATGTTGTCGAAGGAGGTGGCGACGGCGGCGGGCGAGAGCACCTGGCTGCGGGCCAGGTTGAGCAGCTGGCCGGACATGCGCACGACGCGGGCGATGCCGGCGCGCAGCTCGTCCATGCGCTGCGCGCGGTCCTGGTCGGTGCTGGCTTCGGCCAGCACCTCGGCTTGCAGCTGCAGGGCGCCCAGCGGGGTGCGCAGGGCGTGGGCGGCGTCGGCGATGAAGGCGTGCTCGCGGGCCAGCACGGCCTGGCTGCGCTGCAGCTGCAGGTCGAAGGCCTTGAGCAGCGGGCGCAGCTCGCCCGGCACCTGCTCCAGCGGCAGCGGCTTGGCCGACAGCGGCGAGCGGCCCTGCACCAGCTCGGCCAGGCGGTTGAGCGGCAGCATGGCGCGGCGCAGGGTCCAGGCGATCAGCAAGGTCAGCACCGGCACGGCGGCGGCGAGCGGGATCAGGGCATTGAAGGCGGCGGCGGTGGCGCGCAGGTTTTCCACTTTCATGGTCTGCGCCACCTGCACCGTGCGCGCGCCGGCGGCGAGGGCGACGATGCGCCAGTCGCTGCCGTCCAGGTGCATCCGCCGTACCAGTCCGGGCTCGGCCCTGGGCAGGGGGTGCTGCGGATCGGACTGGTAGACCAGCTGGCCGCTGTCCCAGATCTCGACGACGAAGCCCTGGGTTTTCATGGCGGCCTGTGGCGTGGCCAGCGCCGCGGTGGAAACGGCGTTGTCCGGCAGCGGCTGCGCCAGCAGCTGCGCCGCCTTCTGTTCCAGCTCGCGGTCCAGGCGCTGCTGCGCGGTGAGATAGGTCTGCAGCCAGATGAAGAGGATCGCCACCGCGCCGATCGACAGCACGGCCATCAGCATCCCGCCGACGAGGCGGCGCAGCAGGGTCATGCCTCGCCGCCGATGCGCCAGCCGACGCCGCGCACGTTGTGCACGACGTCCGGGCCGAGCTTGCGCCGCAAGCTGTGGATCAGGAACTCGATGGCGTTGCTCACCACGCTCTCGTCCCAGCCGTAGATGCGCTCTTCCAGCTGCTGGCGCGAGAGCACGGTGCCGGGGCGTTCCAGCAGCGCCTGCAACAGGGTGAACTCGCGCGGAGTGAGGTGCACGGACTTGCCGCCGGACAGCACCTTGCGCGTGGCGAGGTCCAGCTCGACGCCGGCGGCGGTCAGGCACTGGTGGGGCTGCCCGCCGGAACGGCGGCGCCCCAGGGCGCGGATGCGCGCGCGCAGCACGGAAATTTCGAACGGCCTGGACAGGTAAGCGTCGGCGCCCGTGTCGAGGCCGGCGACCATGTCCTCGACGCTTTCGCGGGCGGTGATCACCAGCACCGGGGTGGCCAGGCCGCGCTCGCGCAGGTCGCGCAGCAGGGTGATGCCGGAGCGGCCGGGCAGGTTCCAGTCGAGCAGGATCAGGGCGTACGCCTCGGCGTCGCTGCCGCGGAGCGCCGTTTCGCCGGAGATGCCGTCGCGCACCCAGTCGACGCCGTGGCCGTCGTCGCGCAGGGCGTGCGTCAGGCTCTGACCGATCATGCGGTCGTCTTCGATCAGCAGGATGCGCACTGCGGCCGGTCCCCTTGTTTTAGTGGGAGCAGTTTGCAGCAGCGGCGGGGCGGGTGCCAGCTACGGCGCCTTTCGTCGAGATGCATGCTATTCCCCTCTCCCGCTTGCGGGAGAGGGGGAGGGGAGAGGGGCCGTAAAACTCAGCCTCTACAGCCCCTCTCCCGACCCTGACGGGCCACCCTCTCCCGCGCGCGGGAGAGGGGACAGCATGGCGTCTAAAACGAATATCCCTAGGCGAACAGCCGGCGCACCTTGTGCAGGGCCTTCTCCAGCTGCTGCAGGTCCTCGGAGTTGTTGTACACGCCCAGCGAGGCGCGCACCGTGGCCGGGATGCCGAAGCGCTGCATCAGCGGCATGGTGCAGTGATGGCCGGTGCGCACCGCCACGCCGTCCTGGTCGAGCACGGTGCCGATGTCCTGCGGGTGAGCGCAGTCCATGACGAAGGACAGGATGCCGCCCTTGTGCACGGCGGTGCCGATCAGGCGCAAGCCGGGGATGCTGGTGAGGCGGGCGGTGCCTTCCTCCAGCAGGGCGTGCTCGTGCGCGGCGATGGCGGGCAGGCCGAGCGAGTCGATGTAGTCCAGCGCCGCAGCAAAGCCGATGGCACCGGCCATGTCGGGCGTGCCGGCCTCGAACTTGTAGGGGATGTCGTTCCAGGTGCTGCCCTCGAACGAGACGGTGCGGATCATGTCGCCGCCGCCGTGCCAGGGCGTCATCGCTTCCAGGTGCTCGCGCTTGGCGTACAGCACGCCGAAGCCGGTGGGGCCGTAGGCCTTGTGGGCGGAGCAGGCGTAGAAGTCCACGTCCAGGGCCTTCACGTCCACTTGGAGGTGGGCAATGGCCTGGGCGCCGTCGACCAGCACCGGCCCGCCGCGGGCGGTGGCCTCGCGGATCAACCCTT
>CAYWPB010000294.1:0-5355 GCA_964458725.1 uncultured Nevskia sp.
CGGCCCCGACCACCCGCGCCACCGCCGCGAGCCCAGTGCCCGCGGCGAGCGCCGAACCGGCGGCGCGCAGCTTCGACATCGTCGTCAGCCAGGGCCGCCGCGTGTCGGGGCCGGAGCTGATCCAGGTCCATGTCGGCGACAACGTGGTGCTGCGCGTGACCTCCGACCAGGCGGACGAGCTGCACCTGCACGGTTACGACCTGCGCCTGCATCTGCATCCGGGCGAGCCCGGCGCCCTCGCCTTCCAGGCCGTGCACAGCGGCCACTTCGACTACGAGCTCCACCATGCCCAGCTGGAGCTGGGCGCCCTGGAAGTGCTGCCGCAGTGAAGTCGAGGCTTCTGCCGGCAGCCGCGCTGCTGGGCGGCGCGCTGCTGCCGCTGCAGGCCGGCGCGCATTCCTTCGGCCGCGTCTACAACCTGCCGGTGCCGCTGTGGCTGTATCTGTACGGCGCCGCCGCTGCCCTGCTGTTGTCCTTCCTGGTGGTGGCCTGGTTCGTGGCGAGCCCGGCGCAGCATGGCGCGGGCGGCGGCATCGAGCTGGGTCGGCGTTCCTGGCTGCGCGCATTGCAACGCCTGCATCTGCTGGGGCTGTGCCGCGGCCTCAGCCTGCTGTGCCTGCTGCTCTGCATCGCCAGCGGCCTGTTCGGCACGCAGAACCCCTACGCGAATTTCAACATGACCGCGTTCTGGGTCGGCTTCGTGCTCGGCTTCACCTACCTGACCGCGCTGCTGGGCGATCTCTACGCCTGGCTCAACCCGTGGAAGACGCTGGCCGATGGAGCAGCCTGGCTGGCACGGCGCCTGCTGCCCGGCTGGCGCGCGCCGCTGCGCTATCCGGCGGCGCTGGCCTGGTGGCCGGCGCTGGGCTTCTATATGGCCTTCATCTGGATCGAGCTGTTCGGCTACCTCAAGCCGCAGCCGCTGTCGCTGATCCTGCTTGCCTATACCGGCCTCAACCTGCTCGGGACCGCGCTGTTCGGCCGCGCCGCGTGGTTCCGCTACTGCGAGTTCTTCGGCGTATATCTTGGTCTGTTGGCGCGCATGGCGCCCCTGCAGCACGGCCCGGCCCGGACCGGCCTGCGGCTGCGCTGGCCGTTCGCCGCCCTGCTCGACGAGACCGCTCCGCACTTCAGCCTGCTGCTGTTCGTGCTGTTCATGCTCTCGTCCACCGCCTTCGACGGCCTGCGCGAAACGGCGCCCTGGGTGAAGCTGTTCTGGGGCGAGGTCTACGGCCTGCTCAAGCCCTGGGTCGGCGGCAATTTCATCGCCGCCTACGGCCGCCTGCGGCCCTGGTTCCTGGCCTGGGAATCGGCGGCCCTGTTGCTGTCGCCGTTCCTGTACCTGGCGGCGTACCTGCTGTTCGTCTGGCTGATGCGGCTGCTGACCGCCAGCGCTCGGTCGCTGCGCGAGCTGGCGCTTCGCTTTACCGCCTGCCTGCTTCCGATCGCCCTGGTCTATAACATCAGCCACTACTACACCCTGCTCGTCATCCAGGGCGTGAAGCTGCCCGCCCTGGTGTCCGATCCGCTGGGACGCGGCTGGAACCTGCTCGGCACCCGCGACTGGTTCGGCGCGGCGGTGATCCCCGACGCCGGCGTGGTCTGGCATGTGCAGGTGGGCCTGATCGTGTTCGGCCACATCGTCAGCGTCTATCTGGCGCACCTGGAAGCATTGCACCTCTTTCCCGACCGGCGCCGCGCCACCCTGAGCCAGCTGCCGATGCTGTTGCTGATGGTGGCCTTCACCACCGCCGGCCTGTGGATCCTGTCGCAGCCGATCAAGAGCGGCTGAATGGCCGACGCCGGCAATCAGCGGCCGTACCCGGCGGTATTGGACGAGTTTGTGACGAAATCATCCAAAACTTACGACAACCTTTCTTAACATTGCTTTACATTTCTATACAATTGCCTCAGAGGCCATAAACATGGCCACCGCGGGAACGGAACCCGTGGCAAACCGGGGGCCCGCCGAAGCGGCGACGCGGCGCTCCAGCAAGCCGTTTCAAGCGAAACCGGCGCTCTGAACGTGCCGGGCATCGCGCGGCTACGTCTTGCAAGGACGCCTGTCGCCTCAGTGGGGGCCATGTGGGAATCGGAGCCTGGCAACTGGCAGCCCGCCAGCCGGGATTGTGCGAACGCTGTCGTTATCTGGTCCGGCTATGGCTGAGCTGGGTCTGGGTGCGGCCGCTGCTGGACCTGCTGTCGGATTCGATTTTCAGACCGCTGCTGCTGAAAGATCCGATGATCCTGCACCGCGCCAGGCGTCCCTATCTCGCCGCTTCCTGGCCAAGGCGGCAGCGCCTGCGAGTGGTGCTGAGCCACTATCGCTTCCTGACGCGCCATTCGCTGCGCAATCTGGTCGGAACGGTCTACCTCGGGGACGGACTGCTGCTCGGCAGGCTCGGCGCGGAGGACAGCGGCCACGAGTTGGTACTCAGCTATACACCACGCTTTGGCCACGAGGGCGAGATGACCCTGAGCTTGGGACGCCCCGGCGAGGCGCGCAAACTCGCCTCGCTCAGTTTCACCATCGACGCGACCGATCCGCGCCGGCCGCTGATGCGCATCGGCTGCGTCCAGTCCGACGGCGGTGACGATACTCTGGGCCTGATCCGCGACTTCACCCGCCTGCATCACGGCATGCGCCCGAAGGCCCTGCTGATTTGGGTGGCACGCGTGCTCGCGGCACGGCTCCACCTGGCCCAGGTCGTGGGCATCCGCGACGGGCACCACGTCTATCGCCATCCACACTACCGCCGCTCCCAGGGCGCCAAGCTGCTGTGCCGCTACGACGAGCTGTGGGAAGACGCCGGCGGCATCGCGCAGGGAGAATGGTTCGCGCTGGAACCCGGCGACCTGCGCCGCGACCTGACGAGCATCCCCTCCAGGAAGCGCGCGCAATACCAGCGGCGCTTCGCCTGGATGGACGCGCTGGCGGCGCAGATCGACCATGCGCTGACGCTGCCGGATCGCGGCACCGCCGCGTCGACGGTCACGGTACCTGGCCGCCTGCTGGTCGCTGCGGACTAGAAGCTCCGGCGGTCAAGCCGGGTAATTGAATGAATCTTCCCGCCGGGCAATCCCTGACAGCCTGCTGACAGAACGGTGGCGGCAGCACCTCCCTAGAGTGTCTTCAGGCACCCAGCCGAACCGACACCGAGGGAAGAACCATGCTGAAAACCTACACCGGAAGCTGTCATTGCGGCGCCGTCCGCTACCAGGCGGACATCGACCTGGAACAGGGAACGGGCAAGTGCAATTGCTCGATCTGCCGCAAGACGCGCGCCTGGGGCACGCTGATCAAGCCGGATGCCTTCCGTCTGCTGACGGACGAAGCCGCATTGTCCGACTACCAGTTCGGCACCCGCCAGGGCCACCATCTGTTCTGCCGGAACTGCGGCACGCGCCCGTTCAGCCGCGGCCACGTGGCGGAGATCGGCGGCGACTTCGTGTCGATCAACCTCGCCTGCATCGACAACATCACCGATGCCGAACTGGCGGCGCTGCCGGTAAATTATGCCAACGGCCGCGACAACGACTGGATGAATGTGCCGGCGGAAACGCGCTACCTGTGAACTGGGTGCTCAGGCGCGGAATTGAGGGGGTCTCTGCCGCCTGTCAAGAGCGGCAACGCCCCGGCCATCCATCGTGCCGCCTCCAAAACAAAAATGGCGGCCCGAAGGCCGCCATTTCCGATTTGCGATCAGTAACCTGCTGTGGCTCCCGGAGTTGGACTCGAACCAACGACCCGCTGATTAACAGTCAACTGCTCTACCGGCTGAGCTATCCGGGAATACAACAGGTCATATATTTTAGCCGACACGCGGCACAACGCAATCTTTTTGGAAGCTTTTTCCTATTTGGCGATGGCCGCCAGGCGCTCCAGGCACTTCTTCAGCACCTCGTCGCTGGTGGCAAAGGACAGGCGCAGGTGCCCCGGGGTGCCGAAGGCCGAACCCGGCACGGCGGCCACCAGGGCCTCCTGCAGCAGGCGGTCGGCCAGTTCCAGGTCGTTCCTGCAGCCGAGCTTCCCGATCAGGCCCTGCACCTTGGGGAAGGCGTAGAAGGTGCCGTCGCCGGGGGCGCACTGGATGCCGGGAATCTGGTTGAGGCCGGCCACCAGCATGTCGTGGCGGCGCTTGAATGCCTTGCACATCTCGGCCACGCAGGCCTGGTCGCCATTCAGCGCGGCCTCGGCCGCCACCTGGGAGATCGAGGTCGGGTTCGAGGTGCTCTGGCTCTGGATATCGGCCATCGCAGTGATCAGCGGCTTGGGGCCGCAGGCCCAGCCGATGCGCCAGCCGGTCATGGCGTAGGTCTTGGACACGGCGTGGATCACCACGGTGCGGTCGTACAGGTCCGGACAGGCGTTGACGATGTTGGCAAAGGGCTCCCCGGTCCAGAGGATCTTCTCGTACATGTCGTCGCTGGCGATGACGATGCGCGGGTGCTTGCGCAGTACCTCGCCCAGCGCGGCCAGCTCGGCCTTGCTGTAGCCCATGCCCGAGGGGTTGGACGGGGCATTGAGAAAGATCATGCGGGTGCGGGGGGTGATCGCGGCCTCGAGCTGGGCCGGGGTGATCTTCAGGCGCGTGGCCGGCGTGGTCTCGATGATCACCGGCTTGCCGTCGGCCAGCAGCACCATGTCCGGGTAGCTGACCCAGTACGGCGCCGGGATGATGACCTCGTCGCCGCTGTTGAGCAGGGCCTGGCACAGGTTGTAGCAGGACTGCTTGCCGCCGCAGGACACCAGGATCTGAGCGGCGCTGTACTCCAGGCCGTTGTCGCGCTGGTGCTTGGCGGCCACCGCCTTCTTCAGGCTGGGAGTGCCGCCGACCGCGGTGTACTTGGTGAAGCCGTCGCGGATCGCCTTCTCGGCCGCCGCCTTGACATGCGCTGGCGTATCGAAGTCCGGCTCGCCGGCACCCAGGGACAGCACATCCTTGCCCTGCGCTTTCAGCTCCGCCGCCTTGGCGGTCACTGCGAGAGTGGGCGAAGGCTTGATGCGGCGGACGCGTTCGGCGAGTTCCACGGTTGATCCTCGTTACAAGTGGGCGTTGAAACGGCGCAGAATGATACGCAAATTCCGCCTTGAATTCCCCTTTTTTGCCCATTTCCCGATCTATGGCCAAGCCAGAACCCATCGTGCAGCCCGGCTCCGGCAAGGTGGTGCGGCTGCGCCGCCGCGCCGACAGCGGTTTTCACCTTAAAGCCGACTGGAAGCCGGCCGGCGACCAGCCCAAGGCCATCGAGCTGATGGCCACCAACCTCGAGGATGGCCTCGCCCACCAGACTTTGCTCGGCGTCACCGGCTCCGGCAAGACCTACAGCATCGCCAACGTGATCCATCGCGAG
>CAYWPB010000295.1:0-5317 GCA_964458725.1 uncultured Nevskia sp.
CCAAGGGTTACGGCAAGGAAAACCCCGTCGCCGACAACAAGACCGACGAAGGACGCGAGCGCAATCGCCGCGTCGAGCTGCACATCCTCAATTGAGTGTCGAAGAGAACCTCAGGAGAAACACCATGTCAGGGACTCGTAAACTCGCAACGCTGGCGGCGATCCTGCTCGCCGGCGCCATGTCGGCCTGCACTTCCAACGGCACCGGCGACAACGGTGGCAGCAGCGGCGGCAGCAACGGCGGCGGCGGTGGCGGCGGCATCGACGGCAGCAGCAGCAGCGGCGGCCCCACCAACGACGGCAACGGCAACTCCAACATCACCGACAACGGCACACAAGTCGCTCCGCCGCTTCACTTTATCTGCACCGCCGGCGCCCGCACCTACGGCGACGTCACCACCGCGGTGGGCACCAACGGCCTGGTCGGCGGCCCGCTGACCACGCTGCTCAACGGCCTGGGCGGCACCACCGCCACCCAGCTGCTCAACAGTGTGACCCAGCCGGACAACGTCATCGACGGCAAGCTGAGCACCTTCTCCACCTTCGCGCTCACCGCCGGCCTGATCACCGGCACGCTCGACTCGGTGGACGAATCCGTGCTGTTCCCGACCCAGGTGCCGGCGGGCAAGTTCGCCGTGTTCGGCCTGTCGTTCCCCAACGGTACCGCCAACCTGAGCCTCCTCAACTCGGTGACGGTGGCGACCTATCTCAACAACGTGCAGCAGGAGAGCAACACGCTCAACCAGACCCTGTTGCTGGGTCTGTTGGGCCAGGGTGTGCTGACCTCGCCGGCCGTTTGGCTGGGCGTGAAGGCTGAAAAGCCGTACGACCGTGCGACGGTGCTGCTGACCCCGGGCCTGCTCTCGGCCGACGTCGGCGACGCCATGCACGTCTATGAGATGTGCGTGGACGGGGAGTTGGTGGGCGGTGGCTCGAGCAGCAGCTCCAGCTCGGGCGGCGGCAGCTCCAGCAGTTCGAGCAGCTCTGGCGGTCCCTGATCGGGCGCGGGCAAGGATGTTAAAGGGGCCGCGCCGCGGCCCCTTTTTCTTGATCAGGCGGCTTGGGGCAGGCCGGTTTCCAGGCCGAAGAAGCCGCTCACCAGGCGCCGCTGCAGCGGCGCGCTGTCGACACGGTTGACCGAAGCCCAGAATGCCTCGCTGTCGGCGTGGCTGCGGCAGTACCACTGGATATGCTTGCGCGCGATGCGCGCTCCGGCGCCCTCGCCGTAGAGCTGGTACAGCGCGTCGAGGTGTTCCAGCAGCAGCGCCCCGGCCTCGGCCGGCGAGGGTGGGGGGAGCTCGTCGCCAGTGGCGAGATAGTGGGCGATCTCACGGAAGATCCACGGCCGTCCCTGCGCGGCCCGGCCGATCATCAGGCCGTCGGCGCCGGTGTGGTGCAACACCTGCCGCGCCTTGGGCGGCGTGTCGATGTCGCCGTTGGCCCACAGCGGGATGCGCACCGCCTGCTTGATCGCGGCGATGGTGTCGTACTCGGCCTCGCCGCCGTAGAGGTCCTCGCGGGTGCGGCCGTGCACCGCCAGCGCGGCGATACCGCTGTCCTCGGCGATGCGCGCCACGGTGATGCCGTTGCGGTGCTCGCGCGCCCAGCCGGTGCGGATCTTCAAGGTCACCGGCACCGGCACCGCCTGCACCACGGCGCGGCAGATGCGCTCCACCAGGGCCTCGTCGCGCATCAGGGCCGAACCGGACTCGGCGTTGCATACCTTCTTCGCCGGGCAGCCCATGTTGATGTCGATGATCTGCGCGCCCTGCGCCACGTTGTGGCGCGCGGCCTGCGCCAGGCGCAGCGGATCGGCGCCGGCGATCTGCACCGCGATGATGCCCGGCTCGCCGGCGTGGTCCATGCGCGCGCGCGACTTGGCGGTGGTCCAGAAGCGCGGGTCGTCGATGGTCATCTCCGACGCCGCCAGCCCCGCGCCCAGGCGCTTGCACAGCACGCGGAAGGCGCGGTCGGTCACCCCGGCCATGGGGGCCAGGGCCAGCGCCGGTTCGATCTGGTAGGGGCCGATCTGCATGGGTCTATTGTCCCATGCGGCGTTGCGGCGCGCCTCCCGCGTGATGGAGACCGCCTCAGCTGCGCTTGTAGACGATCTTCTTCTTGCCGCCTTCGCAGCTGCCCACCACCTTCTGGTCCTTCACTCCGGCGGCCTCCACCACGTCCAGGCTGTAGGTCTTGACGCCGTGTCCTTTGACCTTGGCCTCGATCTGCGACCTGACCTCGTCGCAGGGGGTGGCGGAAGCGCTGGTGGCGGCGAAACCGAACAGCGCGGCGATGGCGATATGGCTGAGCTTCATGGTGTGACTCCCTTGATGTGTGCGCTGCATATGACGTCACCTTATCCGGCCCCGTTGACGTTCCGATGCAGTGCCGACGCAATTTTAATGCAGGCGGACAGGCGGTCCGGGCTGGCGGATTCCCGGCCCGCAACGGCATCATCGGCGACGGCCCTGACAGGAGTCCCCGATGCGAACGCTGATCCCGCTGTGCCTGTGCCTCCCCCTGCTGGCGCTGGCCGATGCCGGCGCCGCGTCGTCCGCTCCGGCCGAGCCGTTCAAGGCGATGGCCTTTCTCGCCGGCCACTGCTGGAAAGGCAGCTTCCCCAACCAGGCGCAGACCGACGAGCATTGCTTCGAATGGATCTATGACGGCCGCTTCCTGCGTGACCGCCATGTCGTGCACGGCGAGGGCCATGCCGACTACCTCGGCGAGACCACCTATTACTGGGATGCCGCGCTGGGCCAGGTGCAGTACCTGTACATCGAGAACCAGGGCGGCTACAGCAAGGGCAGTGTGACCGCGGGCGGCGACGGTCTGGTGTTTCCGCCCACGGCCTACATCGACAACGGCAAGGAGCAGGTCTACCGCAGCCGCTGGCAGCGCGATGGCGACGACGCCTACGAGGCGGTCAACGAGTTCAAGGCGGGGGACGGCTGGAAGCTGGCCTGGAAGGTGCGGATGCAAAAGCAGGCGCCGGCGCAGAAATAGCCGGGCGGCCGCTACTTACGAAAGGTGGGATTGACACCCCGGCGGACGCATCCTAGCTTCAGCGGCGCTGCAGGCCGCACTTGCTGGTTCCATTGCCAAAGGGGGGAAGCATGAACTGGTATCTGGCTGTATTGAAGAAATACGCAGTATTCGAGGGACGGGCTTCGCGCACCGAGTTCTGGATGTTCACGCTGTTCAGCTTCATCATCGGCATCGTACTGGGCATCTTCGACGGCATACTGCACACGAAGGGCAGCTACGGCATCGGCGCGCTCGGCGGCCTCTACAACCTGGCGGTGCTGCTGCCGAGCATCGGCGTGGCGATCCGCCGTCTGCACGACACGGGCCGCAGCGGCTGGTGGCTGCTGCTGATCCTGATTCCGTTCATCGGCTGGCTGGTATTGCTGGTGTTCTACATCCTGGAAAGCCAGGCGGGCGACAACCCGTACGGGCCGAACCCGCATCCGCTCGCCGCACCCTAGATTTCCACGATCCGTAATCACGGCGCGCCTGTTTTCACAGGCGCGCTTTTTTTGCGCGCTTGCCTCGTGGTGACGCACCGTTCAGTGCCGTGAAGGTGCATATGGATATGCGAAACGCGCCGCGCCGCGTGGCCACGACTCATCGCTTCGCGCGGATGCGTCGTCGGGAATGGGGTTTTCGCGAAACTCCTGTTACTCTACGCGCGCCGCGTTTGTAGGTGCGGAATCACATGAAAAACCTGAGAGAGAAAGGAACACAATGAGCGATACGCTGACCCGCAAGGATCTCGTCGAAGTCCTGGCCAAGAAGCACGACCTGCCGAAGTCGCGCGTCGACGCCCTGGTGGTGGACCTGCTGGACGACGTGACCAAGGCGCTGAAGAAGGGCAACAAGGTTGCCCTGTCGCAGTTCGGCATCTTCGAGGTGAAGAAGCGTCCGGCGCGCAAGGGCCGCAACCCGGCCACCGGCGCCGCGATCAAGATCCCGGCGAAGAAGAACGTGCGCTTCAAGTCCTCGGCCGGTCTGAAGAAGACCATCGGCTGAAGCCTGGCGGATGTGAAAAAGGGGAGCCTCGGCTCCCCTTTTTTGTGGACCGCGGTTCTTTACTTAGCCGGCGAGCCGGGCCGGCTGCGCCGGATGGTGATGGTTGCGCGGCGGTAGCGCCGGATTGCGCCACTGGCACAGCGTGATGCCGTTCTCGTCCTGCGCCTGGTAGTCGCTGACCAGGAAGCTGAGGCTCAGACGCTGCAGGCGCGCCTCGGCGGTGAGAGCGGTGGGGAAGATCAGGCGCACCCGGTCCAGCACCGCCTTGAGGCGCGCCAGCGCCGGGCGCAGCTCGTTGCCGAGCAGGCGCGCGGCTTCGGAAGTGTTGGGGTAGGAGGCGAGGACCCTCCCTTGCGCCGACACCAGCTCGGCGTTCTGGAAATGCCAATGCACGCCGTCCATCAGGGCATAGCGGACGGTCAGCTCCGCACCGGCGTCGAGTTCGGAATTCATGTTCGATAGCGGCATCCTGGCCTCCCGGTAGCGGCGCGCTGGATCGTCGCGCCGGCAGTGGCCATCCTCCCCGATGGCTGCAGTGATTGTGGCATATCCCCCGCGCCCTGGCGCAAGCGCGCGGATGAGGGGTGAGTGCTTGTGCACGGTTCCTGCTAGCAATATTCCCGGGAAGGTTGGGGGACTGAGATGTCAGGTTCGATCTATCTGGGGCGCGCCGGCCAACCGCTGGGGCCGTTTGATTGGGCGCAGATCGCCGCCATGGCCTCGTCCGGGCAGGTGCGCAAGGGCGATTTCGCCTGGCATGAGGGCATGGCCGGGTGGCAGCCGGTCGAGATGGTGCTGGGCCGGCTGGGCCTGAGCCTGGCCGCCGCGCCGCAACCGGTGCCGCCGGCCAAGATGCGGCACCGGTGGTGATCGGCGGCGCGGATGGCCGCTCAGCGGCCGTTGAGTTCGACCAGCACTTGCAGGCGCAGGGCCTGCGGCACCGCAATCTGCTGCGGCGCCCGCCGCAGGTGCCGGTAGATCTCGCGCAGGACCAGCCAGGCATGGTCGGTCGGCAGCGCCATCCGTTCGGCGGCGGCCGGTATCTTCTCGCCGAGCGCGATCAGCTGCAGCAATTGCAGCTGCTGTCGCGACAGGAGCGTGAGGCGGCTGGACCGCGACAGGTCCGTGATGACCATGTCGGCCAGACCCTCGCGAAGCCAGTCGAGCTCGGCCGTTCGCGAACCGTTCTCGAAAAACAGTACGACGACGGAGGTCTTGCCCGGGACCGTGGGGAGTCGCGACCCCGGATTCGACTCTCTCGAGCGAACGAAGGCGGCGATGAGTCC
>CAYWPB010000296.1:0-5299 GCA_964458725.1 uncultured Nevskia sp.
CGCAACCCGGCGGTGATCGCCGACAACGTCGGCGACAACGTCGGCGACTGCGCCGGCATGGCGGCGGACCTGTTCGAGACTTACGCGGTGACGCTGGTCGCCACCATGGTGCTGGGTGGTCTGATGACCGACAAGTTCGGCTCGAACGTGGTGCTCTACCCGCTGGTGCTGGGCGGCGTGTCGATCATCGCCTCGATCGTCGGCAGCTTCTTCGTCAAGACCAACGACGGCAACAAGATCATGAACGCGCTGTACCTCGGCACCGGCGTGTCCGGCGTGCTGGCGGCGGTGGCGTTCTACCCGATCACCACGGCGCTGATGGGCGCCAACGCGATGCCGCTGTTTGGCTGCGCCCTGATCGGCCTGGTGCTGACCGGCCTGATCATGTGGATCACCGAGTACTACACCGGCACGCAGTACGGCCCGGTGAAGCACATCGCGGCGGCCTCGCAGACCGGCCACGGCACCAACATCATCGCCGGCCTGGGCGTGTCGATGAAGTCCACCGCCTGGCCGGTACTGGCGGTGTGCGCCAGCATCTGGGGCGCGTTCCACCTGGCGGGCCTGTACGGCATCGCCATCGCCGCGACCTCGATGCTGTCACTGGCCGGCATGATCGTAGCGCTCGACGCCTACGGCCCGATCACCGACAACGCCGGCGGCATCGCCGAGATGTCGGACCTGCCGCACGAGGTGCGCGACATCACCGACCCGCTCGACGCGGTGGGCAACACGACCAAGGCCGTCACCAAGGGCTACGCCATCGGCTCGGCCGCGCTGGCCGCGCTGGTGCTGTTCGCCGACTACACCCACAACCTGAGCCAGCACCTGGCGGCGAAGGGTCAGCCGGACGTGACCTTCGACCTGTCGAACCACATGGTCATCATCGGCCTGTTCATCGGCGGCATGGTGCCGTTCCTGTTCGGCGCCATGGCGATGGAAGCCGTGGGCCGCGCCGCCGGCTCGGTGGTGGTGGAGGTGCGCCGCCAGTTCAAGACCATCAAGGGCATCATGGAAGGCACGGCCAAGCCGGAGTACGGCGTCGCCGTGGACATGCTGACCAAGGCGGCGATCAAGGAAATGATCGTGCCCTCGCTGCTGCCCATCGTGGTGCCGGTGCTGGTCGGCCTGATCCTCGGCGCCCAGGCCCTCGGCGGGGTGCTGATTGGCACCATCATCACCGGCCTGTTCGTGGCGATCTCCATGACCACCGGCGGCGGCGCCTGGGACAACGCCAAGAAATACATCGAGCTGGGCAATTTCGGCGGCAAGGGCTCGGAGACGCACAAGGCGGCGGTCACCGGCGACACCGTCGGCGACCCCTACAAGGACACCGCCGGCCCGGCGGTCAACCCGCTGATCAAGATCATCAATATCGTGGCGCTGCTGCTGGTGCCGCTGCTGTAAGGGATTAGGGGGACTTGAAAGGCGCCCTGAGGGGCGCCTTTTCTTTTGGGAAACCCCCTTTTGGCCCCGTATAATCCGCCTCCCGAACGCTTTTCCCCCTGCGACTGGAGTTTTGCGATGTCCTTTCAGCTGATCCCCGCCGGCAAGAACGTCCCCGACGACGTCAACGTCATCATCGAAATCCCGATGGACAGCGAGCCGGTGAAGTACGAGGTGGACAAGGACACCGGCGCGATCTTCGTCGACCGCCTGCTGACGACGCCGATGCGCTATCCCTGCAACTACGGCTATGTGCCGCAGACCCTGGGCGGCGACGGCGACCCGCTGGACGCGCTGGTGATGATGCCGATGCGCCTGATCCCGGGCTCGGTGATCAACTGCCGCCCGATCGGCTACCTGCAGATGACCGACGAGTCCGGCCAGGACGAGAAGCTGATCGTGGTGCCGAACAACAAGATCAGCCCGCTGTACAAGGACGTGGAGACGGTGCGCGCCCTGCCCTCGCTGATCCGTGACCAGATCTCGCACTTCTTCGAGCACTACAAGGACCTGGAGAAGGGCAAGTGGGTCAAGATCGACGGCTGGCACGGCCCCAGGGACGCGATGAAGTGCATCGTCGAGGGCGCCCAGCGCTACCAGGACTCGCTGAAGAAGAAGAAGTAGGTGTGACCCCGCCGCCCGCCACCCCCCCGGAAACTCTGGTGCGGCTGGCCGAGAAGCTGGCCGGGGATGTGGCGCGCGGCATGCCGGAACGGGGCCAGCCGGCGCGGCTGGCAGTGGAGCGCTACCTCGATCCGGCGCGGCTCGCGGCGGAACTGGAACTGATGCGGCGCGGCCCGGTGATCCTCGGCCACGCCGCCGAGCTGCCGCGCGGCAGCCGCATCGCGGTCGAGCGCCTGGGCTTGCCGTTGCTGCTGAGTCGCGACGCGCAGGGCCAGGTGCACGGCCACTACAACGTCTGCCGCCATCGCGGCATGCGCCTGGTGGAAGCCGGCACGGCGGCCTGCCGCAATTTCGTCTGCCCCTACCACGGCTGGACCTACGGTCTGGATGGCCGCCTGACCGGCCTGCCGCATCGCGAAGCCTTCGACGAGCTCCCCGAGGGCCTGCGCGCGTTCCCGCTGCTGGAGCGCCACGGCCTGCTGTGGGGCTGGCCGGCCCTGGAGGGCAAGGCCGCGCCGCAGGACCTCGACGCCTGGCTGGCCAGCCTCGGCGCCGAGCTGGACTGGTTCGGTTTGCCACAGGCGGCGCTGTTCCGCCGCGTCGAGATGGACAAACGCTGCAACTGGAAGCTGGTGGTCGAGGCCTTCCTCGAGGGCTACCACATCCGCAGCCTGCACCGGAACACCATCAGCCCGTTCTTTCTCGACGCCGCCGCGGTGTCGGAAGCGGTGGGGCCGCATTTCCGCTCGGCCGCGGCCCGCCGGGGTCTGGCCGAGCGCGCGCCGGGCGCGGCGCTGGACCTGCGGCTGGACTGCACTTTCACCCATTACCTGTTCCCGAACACCATCCTGATCTTCCACCCCGACTACGCCAGCCTGATCACGCTGTGGCCGCAGGCCCCGGACCGCATCACCTGGTCGCATGCGCTGCTGGTGCCGGCAGCAGACCTCACCGAAGAGCTGCGCCCGCACTGGCAGAAGAGCTTCGAGCTGATCGAGCAGGGCGTGTTCCAGAACGAAGACCTCTATGCTTGCGAAGGCATCCAGGCCGGGCTGGCGAGCGGCGCCAACAGCCACCTGCAGGCCGGACGGCTCGAATATGTGCTGAACCAGCTGCATGCGGAATGGGACCGCCGGCTGGGGCTTTGACAACCGAAGGAGCTGTGACTTGAAAGTACTGGTGATCGGCGGCGGCGGCCGCGAGCACGCCCTGGCCTGGAAGCTGGCGCAGTCGGCCCGCGTCAGCGAGGTGCTGGTGGCGCCGGGCAACGCCGGCACGGCAACGGAAGCGCGCTGCCGCAACGCCGCGGTGGCGGCCGAGGACGTGGCGGGCCTGCTCAAGCTGGCGCAGGACGAAAAAGTCGGCTTCACCGTGGTCGGTCCGGAAGGCCCGCTCGCCGCCGGCGTGGTCGACGCCTTCAGCGCCGCCGGCCTGCGCGTGTTCGGCCCGACCCGGGCGGCTGCGCAGCTCGAGTCCAGCAAGGCCTTCACCAAGGATTTCCTGGCACGCCACAAAATCCCGACCGCGCAATACCGCGTCTTCACCGAAACACAACCGGCGCTGGACTACGTGGCGCAGCGCGGCGCGCCGATCGTGGTCAAGGCCGACGGCCTCGCCGCCGGCAAGGGCGTGGTGGTGGCGGAGACCGTGGCGCAGGCGCAGGACGCGATCCGCATGATGCTGGCGGGGAGCATGGGCCAGGCCGGTGCGCGCGTCGTCATCGAGGACTTCCTGGTCGGCGAGGAGGCGAGCTACATCGTCGTCGCCGCCGGCACGAACTACGTGCCGCTGGCCTCGGCCCAGGACCACAAGCGCGTGTTCGACCAGGACCAGGGCCCCAACACCGGCGGCATGGGCGCCTACTCCCCCGCGCCGGTGGTGACGCCGGCGGTGGATGCGCGCGCCCGTGCCGAAGTGATCGAGCCCACCCTGCGGGCAATGGCCGCCGAAGGCCGGCCCTTCACCGGCTTCCTCTACGCCGGGCTGATGATCGCGCCGGACGGCAGCCCCAGCGTGGTGGAGTTCAATGCCCGCCTTGGCGATCCGGAGACCCAGCCGATCCTGATGCGCCTGGACTCGGAGTTGCTTGACCTGCTGGAGGCGGCGGTGGATGGCGATCCGAATACCGCTCCGCCGCGCTGGAAACCCCAGGCGGCGCTGGGCGTGGTGATGGCGGCCGGCGGCTACCCCGGCACGATCCGCAAGGACGATCCGATCCAGGGCCTCGACGCGGCTTTCGGCAGCAACGCCAAGGTGTTCCACGCCGGCACCACGCTGCGCGACGGCCAGGTGGTGACCAGTGGCGGCCGCGTGCTCTGCGTCTGCGGCCTGGGCGCGGACGTCGGCGCGGCGCAGCAGGCCGCTTACGCGGCGGTGGGCCGGATCAGCTGGGAGGGCGCGCACTTCCGCCGCGATATCGGCTATCGTGCGATCGAACGGGAAAGAAAGGGAGCCTGAACCGATGCAGACGCGACTCGCTGTAACCCTGGCCGCGGGTCTGGCCGCGCTGGCGGCGCAGGCCGATCCGGCTGCCCCTGCCCCTCCGGCTGCCACGCCAGCAGCGCACGTCTATGGCCACCTCGAGCGTGCCCAGGTGACGGGCGGGCAGAACATCGAGATCCAGGCCCAGCTCGACGCCGGCGGCCCGATCACGGTGCTGCAGGCCGAGGAAATCAAGTACGCCCACGGCGAGGGCGGCATGTTCGTGCACTTCACCATCGACAACGGCCGCGTCATGCCGGGCCGCATGGTCAGCCTGTCGTTGCCGGTGCTGCAGGATCAGCACATTCGCGATCGCAGCGGCGCAATCGATCACCGCCCCATCGTGTCGATGAGCTTCTGCATCGGCGACCACGCCTTCACCACCAACGTGGCGCTGCAGCTGCGCGACAACTTCAATCCGCAGCTGCTGCTGGGCAAGGCCGACGCCGCCCCGTTCGGTACGCTCAACCCGCAGAAGAAGAACACCATCGACCCCGGCTGCGCGCCGGCGGCCCCGCCGCCGAAACCGGCCGCGCAGTAAGCGCGACGAACTCCCCCTCGGACGCAGCCATGCTGTCCCCTTTCCCGCGAGCGGGAGAGGGGTTCCTGTAGGGCGGGCCGTGCCCGCCGGCCAAGGTTGCATGGCGGGCACGGCCCGCCCTACAGCCGGAACGCGGCTCGCACCAGGCGCGCCATGCGGCGCTGGCTCGCGCTGGCGGGCCGCTCCAACTCCAGATGGCGCAGCGCC
>CAYWPB010000297.1:0-5294 GCA_964458725.1 uncultured Nevskia sp.
AGCATCGCGGCGGGTGCCGGCGGCGCCGTCGCCGCGACGCGCTCGGCGTAGCTCTTGAACAGGTCCGACTGGGGAACCCGCAGCCGGGCGCCGGCGAGCAGCCTCGACGGTCCGCCGGAAAACGCCTGCGGATTCGCCTGGTAGAGAGCCTGCTCCAGCTTCGACAGCGGAATGCCGGGCCTGGCCCGCAGCGCCACGGCGATGTCGCCCAACGTGGTGCCCCAGGCCACCGGGACGTAGTCGCCGTTCAGGGCCAGGTCCGGCGCCACTCTCGGTTGATGCGCCACGCGAACCGCGTCGCCGGTCTGCGGCTCCGGCAGTACCGCATGGTGGCGCCGGCGGTCCGCCGCGACCGGTTGCAGCGGCTGCTCCGCCTCCTGGGCCTGGGCCTGGTCAGCGGCCTGGGCGTGCGGCGCCGTGGTGGCGCCGGCGTAGTAGGTGTCGGCTGCCGGCGGGTCCATCAGCAGATCGTAGTTGCGGCGGATCAGGCCGGTGCCGTAGTTGACCTCGACCACCAGACTGAGGATCGGCTCCATCACCAGCCTGGGGCCGGTGACGTGCAGCCGCAGCCCGCCCTGGCTCTTCTCGATGCGGACTCCAGCTTCCTCCAGCGCGCGGTCGCGCTGCAGGCCGAGGGATTCGTAGGTCTCCTCGCTGGCGATGCGCGCCGTCATTTCACCGGCTTCGGCCCCGCCGCCGTTGGACAGATTGATCACGACGTCCAGCGGCTCTCCCAGTGCGGACTGCCGCTGCAACTCACCCAGGCCGGCGGCGCGGCTGAGCGGAGCGGCCGTCAGCAGCAGAGCCGCACCGGCGATACACGGCCAGGGATTGCCCCTGACCGGCAGCTGGCGGCCGGGATGTTTCGAGGTACCGGAGCGCCCGGTCGCGTTGTGTCGTGTTTTCATCTTTGCCCCCTTCTCTTCACCAACAACGCGGGCGCCGCGCCGGTTCAGCCGACGTGCCAGCCCGCGCAGCGGGAAGGCCGCGGCGAACGGCTGCTTGCGCTACTCGCCATGACCATCCCGGGAAATCGGCAGGTTCGCCACGATCCGCACCAGGTCCGCGATCCGGTCGGCCCCGGCCTTGCGCAGGACGATGCGAACCTGGGTGCGAACCGTATTGACGCTGACGCTGCGCTTACCGGCGATCCACGGCGCCGTATGCCCCGCCGCCAGCGCCATGGCGACGAAGGCTTCCGCCTCGCTCATGTTGAAGAACCGCCTGAGGCTCGCGCCTTTGAGCCGGATGCCCCCGGTCGAGCTGCTCAGGGCCAGCATGACGATGGCCGGGTCGTGATTGAGGCGCGGCACGCGCTTAAGCACCCGCAGCCAGACGTCCACGCCGGTCACAGCGCCGCCGATGCGCAGGGTCGGATCGGCCGCCGGAGCGTCCTGTTGCAGGAACGACTGCAAAGCCTCCTGCGTCTCCCTGGAGGCCCCTTCCAGCCGGCTGTGCTCGATCCGCAAATCGCCGCTGGCCTCGATCACCGCGCGGGCGTAATCGTTGATAAACAAGACGTTCTGCCGTTCATCGAGGATGACGATGCCCTCCGCCACCGACTGCAGGATGTCCAGCGTTTGCAGCGGGTCGGGGAAGATGCGGGCCAGCCAGACGCCGTCGCCATTGGACACGTGGGGAACGGCGGGCGGCGCTAAATCGTTCATTTCTGCAGTCACGAAACAGAAATCCTCCAGGGAAGCATGGGCGAGAGGCATGGCCGCAGCAATGATCAAAATTAACTGCTGGGGCCGCCCGTCAATCCGACGGCGGCCAGCGGTTGGTGCTGCGATTCGGCCGGACCGTCGCCACGTTCCGCTGCGGTCCGGGGATGCTGCCGCACCCGCGCCACGCTCGAGGCAAGCAGCAGGCGGGCGATGTACTGCCAGCTGACCAGTTGCGCGCCTTGCGAAAGCTCGCCGGCGGCGGTGAGGCGCTCGGCGCGCAGCAGGCAGACGGCGAAGGCACGCAGGAAGTCGGGAATCGAGTGATTGACCCAGACTTCGCCGTTGCGGGCATAGTCCTCGGCCAGGTATTCGGCGAACCGCTGCAGGTCGTGCTTGGACGACACCGCCGTCGCCAGTTCGTACATCGCATCCGTGTTCACGGCGGGGACGATCATGCCAGCACTCCTCAGGTTGGACAGCCCGACGGGGGGAGACAGGGCTGCTTCGTCGATGCCTGGCCGGCGCGGGCAATGTGCCGGTTCGCCGCCGCAGCCGGCCACACCCGCGGCGCTGTGGCCACGGACGCGTCAACCGGCACGCGCGGCGATCCGGACATCATCCAACCCCAAGCCTGCTGGCTACGCCCGGTGCTTTCCGTTCCCGTTGCGCAGCCGTGAGGGCACCACGTCCCCTGTCGGCGCCTGATCAATGTCTTCGTCCGGCCCCTGCGCGGCTGCCAGCTCGCGCCGCCGGATCGTCTGTTCGTCGTGCATCGCGCAGTTCTTGCCGCTGTGCTTGGCGCGGTACAGCGCCTGATCGGTGCGGCGGAACTGCGATTCCAGCGCCTCGCCAGGCCCATGCTGGGAGATGCCGAAGCTGGCTGTCAGCTGGCGCGGCAGGCACGGCAGCTGGGCCCGCTGCACCACCTCGCGGATACGCTCGACGCAGCAGGCGGCCTCGTCGCAGCTGGTGTTCGGCATCATGATCACGAACTCGTCGCCACCCCAGCGCGCCATCAGGTCGTAGGCGCGCAGATGCGACTGCACCAGTGCGGCGAAAGCCTGCAGCACCAGGTCGCCCACCGTATGACCGTAGTCGTCGTTGATCGACTTGAAGTCGTCGAGGTCGGCGAACACCAGCGTCAGCGGGGTTCCTTCGCGACCGCCGCGGTTGTACTCGGCCTGCAGGGCTTCCAGCAGCCCGCGGCGATTGGTGACGTGCGTCAGCGGATCGGTGCGCGCATCCTCGCGCAGACCGGCTTCGCGCTGGCGCTGCTCGCATTCCTGGCGCAGCCGCTCGCCGATGTCGCGCACCATCCAGACCGCCGCCGTCGGCTTGCCGTCCGGCCCGCACAGCGGCGAACTCTCCACCGAGACATGCAGCACGGCGCCGTCGCGGCGGCGCTTGGCGGTATCCCAGTAGCGGACGCCGGCGCTGGAAAAGCAGGCGGGATCGATGTCCCCTTCCCAGAAGGAACGGAGCGGCAGTCCGTTCATTTCCTGCTCGGAAAAGCCGAACAGCTCCTCGGCGCCGCGGCTCCAGCACTGGATCACGCCGTCCGCCGAGACGACGATGACGGCGTGGCCGGAGGCGTCGATGACCGCGCGGTAGAACTGAGCGCCGCGCTGCACTTCACTGTCTTCGCGCCGACGCCCCCGGCTCCGGCGCCGTTCCGGCGCCAGAGGAGCCGAGCCGCCGGACGCGCGCGCCCGACCCTCCAACGGCTCCTCGCGGGCGGGCACCGGCTTGATCACGCCGGCCTTCCGCGGCGTGCCGCGCGAATGCGTGGCGCGACCCGCGCCGGTAGCAGCAGCTTACCCATCGACATTGCCCCCAGAGCCAGCGAAGAGTTTTCCTAAGGGTTCTCCGCAAGATGCGGAGGGGCAATCCTCAAATTTGGTGATCCCGGGGAGTGGATCCACTGTCGCAACGGCCCACAGCGCTCCCTTCGCCGCGGCTCAGGCCGGTTGACTGCCTCCGGGCGGAGCGCTTCCGCTGATCCGGCCGGCATTGCCGCAGCTGCCCAACATTGCCAGGCAAATCATGCCCATACACTTTGCCTTGGTACGTTATAGTACTGATTTTGTTGAAAAATGACACGGCCTTCAGGATGCTTTCGGGGCACTAACGGCGGTCCCGCAAATGACGCAAAAGCCAGTAGCTTTTTACGACATCTGAACAGTGATCAATGTCACGTTTTCGTCGGAGATAGCCCCCTGTTTGAGGGGCGTAAGCCGCGGGAATCCGCGAAATTTCCGAGCGGACGGGTGCCGTCACCGCCGGCACCCGGTAAAATGGTGGCGCCCGATCATCCACATAGCCTCCCGAACATGCTGCGCTGGCGTCGCACCCAAGCCTGAACCTGGAACCCGGCACGAACTCCTGCCTGCGGGATCCTGCCCGGACGTTCATAAATTGCTTTAAAACAACAGCTTAGGTGCAGCATGCTGGTGATGATCGACAACTACGACTCCTTCACCTACAACCTCGTCCAGTATTTCGGGGAACTGGGGGCGGAGGTGAAGGTGTTCCGCAACGACCAGATCGGGGTGGAGCAGGTGGCGGCGCTAAATCCCAGCCACATCGTGCTCTCGCCCGGGCCGTGCACGCCCAACGAAGCCGGCATCTGCCTGGAACTGCTGCAACGGCTGCAGGGCCGCTTCCCGATCCTCGGCGTCTGCCTCGGCCACCAGGCGATGGGCCAGGCCTTCGGTGGCAAGGTGGTGCGGGCACGCCAGGTGATGCACGGCAAGACCAGCCCGATCCACCACAAGGACATAGGTGTGTTCAGCGGCCTGCCCTCGCCGCTCACCGCCACGCGCTATCACTCCCTGATCGTGGAGCGCGCCAGCCTGCCGGCGGAATTCGAGCTCACCGCCTGGACCCAGCATGAGGACGGTTCGGTGGACGAAATCATGGGCCTGCGCCACAAGACCCTGCGGGTGGAGGGCGTGCAGTTCCATCCCGAGTCCATCCTCACCGAGCATGGGCACGGCATGCTCAAGAACTTCCTCGACGGAAAATAGCGATGCCCCCGATCACGCCGCAGGAAGCGCTGCAACGGACCATCGAGCATCGTGAGATCTTCCACGACGAGATGATCGAGCTGATGCGGCAGGTGATGCGCGGCGAGGTTTCGCCGGTGATGACCGCCGCGATCTTCACCGGCCTGCGGGTGAAGAAGGAGACCGTGGGCGAGATCGCCGCGGCGGCGCAGGTGATGCGCGAGTTCGCGCTGAAGGTCGAGACTCCGAGCTATCCGAACTTCCTGGACATCGTCGGCACCGGCGGCGATGGCGCGCACAGCTTCAATATCTCCACCGCCTCGATGTTCGTGGCGGCCGCCGCCGGCGCGCGCATCGCCAAGCACGGCAACCGCGGCATCTCCTCCAAGTCCGGCAGCGCCGACGTGCTGGAGGCGCTGGGCGCCCGCATCGAGTTGCCGCCGCCGAAGGTGGCCGAATGCATCGCCCGCGCCGGCATCGGCTTCATGTTCGCGCCGCTGCACCATCCGGCGATGAAGGCGGTGAACCCGGCGCGGCGCGAAATGGGCCTGCGCCCCCTGTTCAATATCCTCGGCCCCCTTACCACCCCGGCCGGCGCCGCGACACTCCTGCTGCCCGTGGT
>CAYWPB010000298.1:0-5285 GCA_964458725.1 uncultured Nevskia sp.
GGTTGGCGTCGCGCAGGGTGTAGGCCAGCGCGTTGCTCCAGCCCAGCACCGGCAGACCGTCGGCGCTGATGCTCACCATCGGCCCGTACTGGCTCTTGTACAGGGTGCGGGTCTGGGTCTGCGTGCTGCCGTCCGGCTGCAGCACCTGGATGCTCAGCGGCACCGCGGTCATGTCGACAAAGCTGCCGTTGTACAGGTACTGCGTCGGCTTCAGCGGGTTGACGATCAGCTGGTACAGGGTGAAGCGGTAAGCGGTGGAGACGGTGTGGCTCCAGGCGAAGTGATCGTTGAAGCCGATGTTGATCACCGGCACGCCGTAGAGCGAGGAACCCTCGATATCGGCCACGCCCGGCACGGTGAGCTGGGCGATGTACAGGCGCTCGGTGCCGGTCCAGGGGAAGTGCGGATTGCCAAGCACCATGGTCGAGCCGTCCTGCGTCGCCTGCGGCCCCAGCGCGTACATGTTGCTGCCGAACTTCTTGTTCTTGAGTTTGGCGAACGGCAGCGCCGCGGGGTTGGCCTGCGCCAAGGCGCGGGCATCGCGCCGGCGCTGCTCCGCGACGGAGGCGGCGGACGCCGAGGGCAGCGACAGTGCCGGCGGCTGCGCCGTGGCGATGTCGTTCTCCAGCGCCGAGGAGCTGGCGATCACCCCCAGGCGGATGAAGCGGCGGTACACGTCGGACTCGGTGATGTTGTTGAGCCAGGCCGCGTTGGCGCAGGCGGCGTGGCGGCCCGGGTGCTGGCCGGCCTTGAGTTCGCTCATGTAACGGTTGAATCCGTCGACGTAGCCCGGCACCGCCTGCTGCACGCGCGGGTCGGCGTCGGCCTTGAACTTCGCCACGTTGGCGTCGCTGGCGATCAGCTTCCAGAAGAAGTCGCCGTCGACATTGTTGGCGGTGGAGCCATTGGCGGGGATGGTGTAGGTGCCGCTGGCGCCGAGATACTGCGCGCGCTGGCCGCGCGTGGTGAGGTAGTCGTCCATCATCACGCACAGGTTATCTTCGGCGAAGGCGTAGCCGTAGCCGTAGCCCAGGCTGGCGAAGTCGCTGGCCTTGATGTGCGGGATGCCGTAGGTGGTGCGCGTCACTGTCACGTCGTACCCCGCATGGGCGCCGCCCGAGCTGGAGCCGTCGCCGGAGGAACCGCCGCCACCGGAGCCGCCGACCGGACTGGAACTGCCGCAGGCCGACAACAGCACGAGAGCCAGCATTGCACCGGCGTGCTTCAGGAAAGCCATGAACCCCTCCGAGCCAGATTGTCTGTTCCGGATCTTGCGCCCGGACTGGTTCCACTCTAGCAAATGGCCCCGTTCCCTTGCGGGAACGGGGCCATTTCGTACTAGCACTTCCCGGGCTACTGCTTGGCGTAGGGGCCCAGGTGCAGCTTCTGCATATAGCGGTCGCGCAGCTCGGTCTGGCGGCTGCGCGGCGGCACTTCGTTGCCCTCGATCAGCACCGTCCGCGGGAAGCTGGTGGTCTCGAACGGATCGCCGTCCCACACCACCACGTCGGCGATCTTGCCCGGCTCGAGGCTGCCGAGTGTGTTGTCGACGCCGTAGATCCGCGCCGGGTTGAGCGTGATCGCCGCCAGCGCCGCCTCGCGGTCGAGGCCATGGGTCACGGCGTTGCCGGCGAGCTGGCGCAGGTTGCGCGCGTTGTGGGTGTTGAACTCGTCGTCAAGCGAGATCGCCAGCATCACCCCGGCCTTGTTGAGCAGGGCCGCGGCGTCGGCGCGCGCCGCCAGGCTCTCGAAGCGCTGCGGCAGATCCAGGCGCGGGTCCAGGATCACCGGCACGTGCTGCGCCGCCAGCTGCGGCGCCACCATCCAGGCCTCGGCGCCGCCGCGCACTACCAGGCGCAGGTTGTTGTCCTCGGCGAATTTCAGCGCGGCCAGGATGTCGCTGGCGCGGTTGACGTACACCACCAGCGGCTCCTCGCCGGCCAGCACCGGCTTGAGCGCCTCGACGTCGAGCAGGCTCAGCTCGCTGGGACGGTCCGGGTTGAGGCGCGGCGTGCCGGCGCGGCGCACTTCCTCCAGGTATTCGCGCAGGGTGGCCCAGGTGGCGCTGCGCGAGCCGCCGGCGATCTTGGCCCCGCTCTCGCCGAGATCGGCGTACATCGCCGCCTTCGGCTTCACCAGCCAGTTCGACAGGCTGCCGAGCGAGACCACCGCGCCCTGGCCGGCGAACAGGCTGCCGCCGTCGGCTTCCGGCGCCGTGGCGGCGCGGGTCAGGCCCTCGACGCGGCTTACCGGGATCAGGGTGCTGCGCGGGTTGAAGGCGTCGGCTGCATCCAGCGCGGCGCTGAGTTTCGATTTGCCCGCGGCGGTATCGACCGACTCGGATACGCCGTCGATCTCCTTCAGCCCCAGGCTGCTATACGCATCGAACAGACCCGGTGTCACCGGCTTGCCGGCGGCGTCGATGATGCGCGCCCCGGCCGGCGTCGCCAGGTTCTCGCCCACCGCCTCGATGCGGTGATCGCGGATCACCAGCGTGCCGTGGGTGACCACCCCGGCGCGGCCCAGCGTGTGGATCTCGGCGTTGGTGATGGCGATGGTGTCGGCGAGGGTGAGGCTGGGCAGCAGCGCGGCGATTGCGAACAGAGGCAGGAAGACATTCCTCATGGCATTTCCTCCTCTTGGCCGAGGATGCCGAGCTTGAAGTCGCTGTCCGGCTGTTGCGGCGGGTGGGCGCGGTCGTAGCGCAGCACGCCGTCGATGTAGACCAGGTCGGCCTGGGCGTAGACCGAGAACGGATCGGTGCTCCACACCACCACGTCGCCGTCCTTGCCGGGTTCCAGCGTGCCGACTTTGTCGGCCACGCCCAGCGCCTTGGCCGGGTTGGCGGTGATCCAGCGGATCGCGCGCTCGCGCGGGATGTCGATGCCGGCGCGCCATCCCGCCGCCATCGCCTTGCCGGCTTCCTGGTTCAGCCGCTGCACTCCGATCGGGTCGTCCGAGTGCACCGTGGCGCAGGCCCCGGCGGCGTCGACCATGGCGATGTTCTCGCGGATGCCGTCGTAAGCCTCCAGCTTGAAGCCCCACCAGTCGGCCCACATCACCGCGCAGGTGTCGTGGGCCTTGAGCAACGGCCCGATCTTGTAGGCCTCCACCGCGTGGTGGAAAGCCGCGATCCGGAACTTGAACTCCTGGGCCACGTCCAGCATCGTCGCCATCTGGTCGGCGCGGTAGCAATGCATCTGCACCAGGATCTTGCCGTCCAGCACGTCGGCCAGCGTGTCCATGCCGAGGTCGCGGTCCGGGGCCTTGTCCTTACCCTTCTTCGCCGCGTCGCGCTTGGCCTTGTACTCGGCGGCCTTGGCGAAGGCGGCGCGATAGCCGGCCACGTCGCCCATCCAGGTCGACGGAAACTGCTGCCGCCCCTTGCCGTAGACGCGCTTGGGGTTCTCGCCACAAGCCATCTTCAGCACCTGCGGCGCGCCGGGGAACTTCATCTCCTGGTAGGTGGTGGCCGGCACGTTCTTCAGCAGGGTGCCGCGGCCGCCGATCAAATTGGCCGAGCCGGGCAGGATCAGCATCGAGGTCACGCCGCCCTCGCGCGCCTGCTCGAACCCCGGGTCCTGCGGCCATACCGAGTGCTCGGACCAGACGTTCGGCGTGGTCGGGCTGGTGGCCTCGTTGCCGTCCGCGGTGGCCCAGACTTCCGGCGAGGGATACACGCCCAGGTGGGAATGTGGATCGATGATGCCGGGCGTGACCCAGCGGTTCTGGGCGTCCACCACCGTGGCGCCGGCCGGGGGCGCGATGCCCTTGCCGACCTGGGCGATGCGATGGTTCTGCACCAGCACGTCGCCGTCGTCGATGCGGCCGCCGGTACCGGTCAGCACCGTGGCGTGCTGGATCAGTACCGCTTCCGCCCCCGGCGGTGCGTAGGTGGAGGAGTACGGTTGGCGTCCCTGATCTTGTTTGTGATCGCAGGCCGCGACCACCAGCGCCGCCATTGCCGCGGCGTAGAAATGCCGTCGCATCGTTCGCACTCCCTGCAAATTTTCTCCAGATTAGCAGGCCGGATGGGGGACGCGAGCGGCCTGTCCGGGTAAAGACGGAGCCGCAGCTTGGCGCGGTATACTGCGCCCCCGATTTTCCGTTTGTTTCCATCACCGCAGCAGCGATGCCGTGGATGAAGAGGGGTGGCAGATTTGACCAAGGGTTCTACCCCTCCCCCTAACCCCCTCCCGCAAGGGGAGGGGGGACTGAAAGCGCAGCTCGTTTCCGGGCTGAAGCAGCTTGGCCTCGGCCAGGACATCGCGCCGGCCTTGCTCGCCTACCTGGCCGAGCTGGAAAAATGGAACGCCGCCTACAACCTCACCGCCATCCGCGACCCGCGGGAGATGGTGACGCGTCACCTGCTCGACAGCCTGGTGATGATGCCGCAGGTTCGCGGCCCGCTGCTGGATGTGGGCAGCGGCGCCGGACTGCCCGGCATTCCGCTAGCCATCGCCCGGCCGGAGCTGGCAGTGACGGTGCTGGACAGCAACGGTAAGAAGGCGCGCTTCCTGCGGCACGCGGTGCGTGCGCTCAAGCTGGGCAACGTCGAGGTGGTGGAAGCGCGGGTCGAGGACCATCGCCCGGACGCCCTTTACGCGGCGATCACCTCGCGTGCCTTCGCCTCGCTCAAGGATTTCTTCAAGCTCACCGGGCATTTGCTGGCCCCGGATGGCCAGTGGCTGGCGATGAAAGGTAAGCTGGACGACTCTGAGAAGCAGGATCTGCCCGCGGGAGTCGGGATCGTGGACATCAAAACCCTGAAAGTGCCCGGCCTGGCCGAGGCGCGCCATCTGGTCGTCGCCCAACGCATCGTGCCGTGAGCCACGTCATCGCTGTTGCCAACCAGAAGGGCGGGGTGGGCAAGACCACTACCGCGATCAACCTCGCCGCCTCGCTGGCCGCGACCAAGCGCCGCGTGCTGCTGGTCGATCTCGACGCCCAGGGCAACGCCACCATGGGCGTGGGCGTGGACAAATACAAGCTGCCGAAGACCGCGCGCGACGTGCTGTTGGAGCACGCCAAGCCGGCCGATGTGATCCAGTTCCTGCCGGCGCTGGGCTTCTCGCTGCTGCCGGCCAATGGCGACATGACCGAGGCCGAGATCAAGCTGCGCGACGTCGCCGCCGGCGACTTCGCGCTGAAGATGGCGCTGGAGCAGGTGGCGCACGACTACGACTACGTCTTCCTCGACTGCCCGCCGGCTTTGTCCAAGCTCACCGTTAACGCCTTCGTCGCCGCCGACGGCGTGCTGATCCCGATGCAGTGCGAGTACTACG
>CAYWPB010000299.1:0-5278 GCA_964458725.1 uncultured Nevskia sp.
AGGCGCTCGGTGTACTTGCGGCTGTCCTTGAACTTGAGCGGATCGGTGGCGCGCACCTTGGGCGCGATCTCGACCCGCGGCTCGGCGTCGAGGAAGTGGTTGAGCCGCGCACGGGCGCCGATGACGCGGTGCGCGCCGCACTTGGGGCAGACCTCCAGAGTGCGCTCCAGCTCGGCGCGATAGAGCACCGACTGGCAGCTGTCGCACTTCATCCACAGGCCTTCCGGCACGCTCTTCTTACGCACCCCGGCGGACAGCAGCTTGGAACCTGAAATCTTTTCGAGCCAGCTCATGCGTTCATCCTATAACGTGTCGAGCTACAAGTTTTCGAGCGCCGCGCGCAGGGCCCGCAATTGGGCCGTGAGCAGCTCCGGCAGACGGTTTGGCTCATTCTGGTGCTTTTCGATCTGCGCCACCAGCGCGCTACCCACCACCACCGCGTCCGACACCCGGCCGACCCGGGCCGCCGACTCGGCGTCGCGGATGCCGAAGCCCACCGCCACCGGCAGTTGGGTATGACTGCGGATCTCCCGCAGCTTGGCGGCGACGCTGTCCACGTCCAGGGTGGCGGCGCCGGTCACGCCTTTCAAGGAGACGTAGTAGAGATAGCCGCTGGCCTGCCGCGCCACGGCGGCGATGCGCGCGCCGGAACTGGTCGGGGCCAGCAGGAAGATGCAGTCCAGCCCCTCCGCTCTGAACAGCGGCGCGATCTCCGGCGCTTCCTCCGCCGCCAGGTCCACCACCAGCACGCCGTCGACACCCGCGGCGCTGGCCTTCGTGGCGAAGGTGCTGAAACCGCGCGCCTCGATCGGGTTGAGGTAGCCCATCAGCACCACCGGCGTGTTGGCGTCGGTCTTGCGGAACTCGGCCACCATCTCGATCACCTGCCACAGGCTGGTGCCGTGAACCAGGGCGCGCTCGCAGGCGAGCTGGATCACCGGGCCGTCCGCCATCGGGTCGGAGAACGGCACGCCCAGCTCGATGATATCCGCCCCGCCCCGCACCAGCGCGTGCATCAGGGCGACGGTGTGCTGCGGATGCGGGTCGCCGGCGGTGATGTAGGGCACCAGAGCCTTGCGGTGTTGGGCCTTGAGTTTGTCGAGTACTGCCTTGATGCGGCTCATGGGATTCTGCTTGGTATGCCGGCCGGCGCGCTCACAACAACTGGATGCCTTCCCGCTTGGCGATGGTGAAGATGTCCTTGTCGCCGCGGCCGGAAATGTTGATCACCAGGGCCTGGTCGCGCGGCATCTGCTTTGCCAGCTTCTTCGCATAGGCCACGGCGTGCGAGGATTCCAGCGCCGGGATGATGCCCTCGACCCGGGTCAGCTCGTGAAAGGCCGCCAGCGCCTCGTCGTCGGTCACGGCGACGTAGCTGACGCGGCCGCTATCCTTGAGCCAGGCGTGCTCGGGGCCGACGCCAGGATAGTCGAGGCCGGCGGAGATCGAGTGCGTGCCGAGGATCTGGCCGTTCTCGTCGGCCATGATGTAAGTACGGTTGCCGTGCAGCACGCCGGGCTTGCCGGCGGACAGCGGCGCGGCATGCTGGCCGGTGGCTAGGCCCAGGCCGCCAGCCTCTACGCCGTACATCTTCACGGCGGGATAATCGAGCATCGGGTGGAACAGGCCGAGGGCGTTGGAGCCGCCGCCGACGCAGGCGACCAGCGCGTCCGGCAGCTTGCCGAACAGCTCCTGCGACTGCCGGATCACCTCGCGGCCGACCACGGCGTTGAAGTCGCGCACCAGCATCGGGTACGGGTGCGGGCCGGCCACGGTACCGATGATGTAGAAGGTGTCGTCGACATTGGTGACCCAGTCGCGCAACGCCTCGTTCATCGCATCCTTGAGCGTGCGCGTGCCGCTGGTCACGGCCCGCACCTCGGCGCCGAGCAGCTTCATGCGGTAGACGTTGGGCGACTGCCGCTCGATGTCGTCGGCGCCCATGTAGACCACGCACTTCAGACCCAGGCGCGCCGCCACGGTGGCGGTGGCCACGCCGTGCTGGCCGGCGCCGGTCTCGGCGATGATGCGCGTCTTGCCCAGGTACTTGGCCAGCAGCGCCTGGCCCACGGTGTTGTTCACCTTGTGGGCGCCGGTGTGGTTCAGATCCTCGCGCTTGAGGTAGATCTGCGCCCCGCCCCAGGCCCGGGTCAGGCGCTCGGCCGGATACAGCGGCGAAGGCCGGCCGACGTAGAGGGCGAGGTCCTTGTCCAGCTCGGCGCGGAACGCCGCGTCGTCCTTGAGCCGGTGATAGGCCTCTTCGAGCTGGCGCAGCGGCTCCATCAGCGTTTCCGCGACGAAACGCCCGCCATAGGGGCCGAAGTGGCCGCGGGCATCAGGCAGATTCTGGTTATTCATCAGATACTTGAACGACTTAAACGAGAGAATCGGCGCCGTGCACCTGGCGCACGAAGGCCTCCATTTTGCCCGAATCCTTGATCCCGGGCGCGGACTCGATGCCGCTGCTTACATCCAACGCGTAGGGCCGGGCGATACGGATCGCCTCGGCCACGTTGTCGGGCCGCAAACCGCCCGCCAGCACGACTGGCTGGTTGACGGCGGCGATGCCGCTCCAGTCGAAGCTCTGCCCCTGCCCACCGGCCTCGCCGGGCGCATGGCCGTCGAGCAGCAGCGCCGCCGCGCCAGCGTGGTCGCGGGCGATTTCGGCAAGCGGCCGGTCCAGCCCCTTCATGCCCACCGCCTTCATGTAGGGCAGGCCAAAGCTGGCGCAGAACGCCGGATCTTCGTCGCCGTGGAACTGCAGCAGCTGCGGCTGCATCGCGGCAATGATCGCCCGCACCTGCTCGGCCGGGTTGTTGCGCAGCAGCGTCACCGCGGTCACCAGCGGCGGCAGGCGGCGGCGGATCGCCGCGCCGGCCTCGAGGGTCAGCAGGCGCGGGCTGCCCGCGGCGAAGATGAAGCCCAGCGCGTCCACCCCGAGGGCGACCGCGGCAAGCGCGTCCTCGGCGCGGGTCATGCCGCAGAACTTGATGCGGGTGCGGTGTTGGTTCACGGACGGCATTATCCCATGGGCGCCCGTTAACCCTGGGCCGGGAACCAGGGCTTGGGCGGCTGAGGCAGGCCGTACTGCTGCGGGTAGCGCGGACCGACGAAGTACAGCCCCTGCGGCGGCGCCGTCATGCCGGCCCGGGAGCGGTCGCGCCCCTCCAGCACCTCGCCGGCCCAAGATTCGGGACGCCGGCCCTGCCCGATCTCAAGCAGCACGCCCATGATGTTGCGCACCATGTGGTGCAGGAACGCGTTGGCGCTGATGTCCATCACCACGAAATCGCCGCTGCGCCATACCGTGATCGCCTCGACGAAGCGCATCGGCGTCGAGGACTGGCAGTCGGCGGCGCGGTAGGCCGAGAAGTCGCGCTCGCCGAGCAGGGCCTGGGCCGCGCGGTGCATCGCCGCCGCATCCAGTTCGTAGGTGATCCACGAGGCCCGCTCCGCCAGCAGCGCCGCGCGGGCGCGGTGGTTGTGGATCAGATAGCGGTAGCTGCGCATCAGCGCGCTGTGGCGCGCGCTGAAGGCGGCGGGAACCTCTTGCACCCAGCGAAGGCTGATATCGGGTGGCAGCCTGGTGTTGCTGCCGAGCAGCCAGGCATAGACGCTGCGCGGCGCGGTCGAATCGAAGTGCACTACCTGGCCGCAGGCATGGACGCCGGCGTCGGTGCGGCCCGCGGCCTGGGTGCGGATCGGGTGATTGGCGACCGAGGACAGCGCCGCCTCCAGTTCGGCTTGTACGCTGGCGCGCTCCTGCTGCGCCTGCCAGCCGCCGTAGCGGCTGCCGAAGTATTCCACTCCCGCGGCCCAACGGGTCGCGGGGGGATTCGGGATTGGGGATTCGGGATGAGTCAAAAGCCGTGCAGTGCGAATCCCGTATCCCGGCCTACGCGGACAGGCGCTTGATCAGCGCTTCCGCCTCCCCTTTCTGCGCGGCATTGCCGGTGGCCAGCACCTCGTTGAGCAGGCCACGCGCGGCGTCGTTGTCGCCCATATCGGCGTAGACGCGCGCCAGGTCGAGCTTGGTGCCGATCTCGTCGCCGCTGGCGATGTGGCCGCCGCCGTTGGCGGGCTTGCTCAGATCGAGCTCGTCGAGGTTGAATTCGATCGAGTTGTCGGCGCCCGGCGCCGGCTCGGCGCTGAGGTCGAAGTGGCTCAGATCGAAGTCGGCCTTGGGCTCCGCCGCGGCGGCAGGCTTGGACGCGGCGGGCTTGGGCTCCGCCGGGGCGGCCTTCATCAGCTCCGAATCGAGGTCGAAGTCGATGACGTCGTGACCCGACTTGGCCGGAGCGGCGCCGATCACCTGCGCGGCGGCGGGACCGATGCTGTCGCCCAGGGTCAGGTCAATGTCCGGGGCCGGCGCATTGCCGTCGCTCTTGAACAGCGCCGCGTCCGGATTCAGCTGGCGGCCCATGATGGCGATCTTCTGCCACTCGGCCGGGCTGATATTGCCGTGCAGGGCCTCGGCCGTTTCCTGGAACTCCAGCGGCTTGCCGCCGGCGAAGTAGGTCTCGGCCAGCTTGACGCGCAGGTCCTGGCGCTTCGGCTCCTTGGCCAGAGCCTGCTTCAGCAGCGAGGCCGCCTCGTCGTACAAGCCATAGGCCAGGTGGAAATCGGCTTCGGACAGCGGGTCGTTGGCGTCGAGATTGATCGACAGCGTCTGCGCCTCGAACTGCGAGGTCAGGTCGAAATCGACGTCGCCGCCGCCGCCAAGCGGCGGCGGGGTCGCCGGCGGAATCGATTCCTGCAGCACGCGCTGCGGCGGCGCCAGCCCGGCAGCGGGAATCTTGGCGGTATCGTCCAGCCCGGTGCGCGCCAGGGGCGACTCGCTGACCACGGTGCGGCCAAAGTCCGGCGGGCTCAGCGGTTGCGACGGAGCCGGCAGTTCATCCGGCAGCGCGGTAGTGTCGCCCAGCTTCATCGGCTGGGGCTTGGGCATTGGCGGCGGGCCTGGCGGACCAGGCTTCTTGGCCGCGGCTGGCGGCGGCGACGGCGGAGCCGCCGGCTTGGGCGCGGTTGCCGGCTTCTTCGGCGCGCCTGCCTGCGGCGCCTTTGCGCCGAAGTCCGGCACGACATCCTTGCGGCGGCGGAACAGGAACCACAGGCCGCCGATCGCCAGCACGGCGAAGATCAACCCGCCGATCAGGGTGCCGGAGTCATCCAGGAAGCTGCCGGAGGACGGCGGAGGCGGCGCTGCGGGTTTGGGCTTGGGCGCTTCGGCCGGGGCCGGGGCCGGGGCCGGCGCAGCCGCGGTAGGCGGCGGCGTTTC
>CAYWPB010000300.1:0-5253 GCA_964458725.1 uncultured Nevskia sp.
TGACCCTGGGCATGGCGGTGGACGCCAACGTGCTGATCAACGAGCGCATCCGCGAAGAGTTGCGCCTGGGCCTGTCGCCGCACGCGGCGATGAACGCCGGCTACGAGCGCGCCTTCCTCACCATCGCCGACTCCAACGTCACCACCTTCATCGCCGCCGCCGTGCTGTTCCTGCTCGGCCAGGGCACCATCAAGGGCTTCGCCATCACGCTGATGATCGGCCTGGCCACCTCCATGTTCACCGCCATCGTCGGCACGCGCACCATCGCTTACTACGCGCTGCGCGGCCGCAAGCTCAAGGACCTGCCGGTCTGAAGGTCCGGAGATAACTCATGCGTATCTTTTCCCGTGTTCCGAAGATCGACTTCATGGCCCAGCGCAGGACCGCGCTCGGTGTGTCCATCGGCCTGACCCTGCTGGCGATCGCGCTGCTGTTCACGCGCGGCCTCAACCTCGGCATCGACTTCCGCGGCGGCGTGCTGGTGGAGGTGGTGTACCCGCAAGGCGTGCAGCTCGAGCAAATCCGCGGCGCGCTCGACCAGGGCGGCTACAAGGACGCGGTGGTGCAGTATTTCGGCGGCACCAGCGATGTGCTGATCCGCCTGCTGCCGCAGGCCACCGCCGCGGCCGCCGACTCCAAGGCGGCGCAGGCCGCGGTCAGCACCGGCGTGATGAACGCGCTGGACGCGCAGAAGAACGGCGTGCAGCTGCGGCGCATCGAGTTCGTCGGCCCGGAGGTCGGCAAGGAGCTGTCCGAAGACGGCGTGATCGCCCTGCTGGTGGCGCTGACCGGCATTTTCATCTACGTCGCCTTCCGCTTCGAGTGGAAGTTCTCGCTCGGCTCCATCGCCGCGCTCTGCCACGACGGCATCATGACCGTCGGCTTCCTGTCGCTGGTGCAGGAGGAGTTCAACCTGACCACCCTGGCCGGCGTGATGGCGATGCTCGGTTACTCCAACAACGAGACCATCGTCATTTTCGACCGCGTGCGCGAGAACCTGATCAACCTGCGCAAGCAACCGGTGCTGGACGTGATCAACCTGTCGATCAACCAGACCCTGCTGCGCTCGATCATTACCCACTTCACCGTGCTGATGGTGCTGTTCTGCCTGTTCTTCTTCGGCGGCAAAAGCGTGCACAGTTTCGCGGTGGCGATGATCGTCGGCGTGATCGTGGCGACCTACTCATCGATCTACATCTCCAGCGGCACCACCGTGCTGCTCAAGATCAAGCGGGAGGACCTGATCCCGCCGGAAGACCACGCCAAAACGGCGGGGAAGAGCAAGGACGGCGCGGTCGTCTGAACCCGCTTTCAGGCCCCCGCTCCGGCAACGGGCGGGGGCTTTTTCATGGGCGGCGTTCGGGCTTTGCGCGTCACCCCGCCCAGGATCAGCACGCCGCCGATGACGATGCCGGCGATGCCCAGCCACTGTGGCAAGCCGCGGGTTTCCTGGTGCACGGTTACGGACCGCAACAAGGAGATAGCGGCGAATGCGCGAAAAGTTCCGGCAGGGGATCGGCTGCCGGCTGGCGAGCAAAAGCCTCAGCTCTTCTTCAAGGCCCCACCCAGCACCAGCAAACCGCCCGCCACCAGGCCGGCAATGCCCACCCATTGCGGCACCGGATCCTTTTCCGCCACGTTGGCGGAAAAGACGTTGCCGATCTTCACCACTTCCTGCTGGTGGGTGTACTGGAACTTGCCCATCAGCACGGCCACGCCGAGACCGGCGAGGATCAGGCCGGCCAGAATCAGTCCGATGCGCATCGAGGTTCTCCCTTTCCCTTCGGATCGTAGCGGATTCAGCCGCCTTTCTGCTCTTCCATGCGCGCGGCGAGGCGGATCGCCTCGTTCAGCGACTCGGCCAGGAAGGGATGCAGCTTGGGCGTGGCGGCGAGTACGTTGCCGGTTTCAAGCGCGTCCTTGGCGCCGTAAATCTCGCTGACGATGCCGCCCGCCTCCTGCACCAGCACCAGGCCGGCGGCGACGTCCCAGGGCTTCAGGTTGATTTCCCAAAAGGCGTCGAGGCGGCCGGCGGCGACGTAGGCCAGGTCCAGCGCGGCGGAGCCGGCGCGGCGCACGCCGGCGGTGTTCTCCACCACCTTGCGCAGCATCGGCAGGTAGGCGTCGAGGTTGGCGGCGCGGATCGGTACGCCGGTGCCGATCAGGGCGGCCGACAGGTCGGTGGCGCCGCTGACGCGGATGCGGCGGTTGTTGAGGGTGGCGCCGCTGCCGCGGCTGGCGCAGTACAGGTCCTGGGTGCAGGGGGCGTAGATCACGCCGTGTTCCAGCCTGCCCTTGACCTGGATGCCGATCGACACGGCGAAGTGCGGCAGGCCGTGCAGGAAATTGGTGGTGCCGTCGAGCGGGTCGATGATCCACAGCACCTCGTCGCCGCCGCCGGAACCTTCGCTGCGACCGCCTTCCTCGCCCAGCACCGCGTGCTGCGGATAGGCCTTGCGGATGGTCTTGATGATCTCGCTTTCGGCGCCACGGTCCACCTGGCTGACGAAGTCGTTGCGCCCCTTGCGCTCGACCTGCAGCTGATCGACGCGGTCGAGGTTGCGCATGATGAAATTGCCGGCGTAGCGGGCGGCGGAGACGGCGATATTGACGAGGGGATGCATGGGCAGCAGGGTCCGGTTCCATTGGCCGGTTTCCGGCCCCGGAAAGCCCGGCGGGCTGGAAACCGCGGGCCGGAAAGCGGAAACTCCGGCGCCGTCAGCAGGATTTTAAAAACGCAGCGATGACTTCGACGCCCCTATTATCCCGCATTCGCGTGGTTCTCGTCGGCACCCAGCATCCGGGCAACATCGGCTCGGCGGCGCGGGCCATGAAGACCATGGGTCTGAAGCGGCTGGTGCTGGTGGCGCCGGAGTCCTTTCCGGACCCGCGCGCGGACGCGCTGGCGGTGGGGGCGGTCGACTTGCTGGAGCAGGCGCAGGTCTGCGCCAGCCTGGATGAGGCCCTGGCCGGCTGCACCCGCGTCGCCGCCACCACCGCGCGCCAGCGCCACATCTCGGCGCCCGGCTACACCCCGCGTGATTGGGCGCAGCGCCTGGCCACCAGCGAGCTGACCGGCGACATCGCCCTGATGTTCGGCCGCGAGCGCACCGGCCTGTACAACGAGGAGGTGGACCGGGCGCAGGAACTGGTGCACATCCCCACCAGCGCCGACTACACCTCGCTGAACATGGCTTCGGCGGTGCAGATCCTCAGCTACGAGCTGCTGCTGGCCTCGGGCGAGTCGCCGCTGGAGCTGCCGGCGCACGAGCCGGTGGACCAGGTGGAAATGGAGCGCTTCTACGTGCACCTGGAGGGGATCCTGGCCCGCACCCAGTTCATCGACCGCACCAACCCGCGCCTGCTGATGCGCCGCCTGCGCAAGCTCTACGGCCGCGCTGCGCCGGACGCCAACGAGATGAACATTCTCCGCGGCATCCTCACTTCGGTGACGGATGCCATTGAACGGGAAAGGAAAAAATCCTCCCAGGCTTGAGAATGCTGCGCCGCGGGCGCATCATAACGATGTTCCTGCCCGGCCTGTGCCGGGAGGCCACTCACCATGACGCGGCAGAACTGAACGTGATGCGCAGCATGCGAATGTCGCAGACGACGCGAATTACCGGCCCGGCCCTCGCCGGGGGCCGGTGTTGTCGTCGTTGCCATTCCCATCATCCCGTTCCGGAGCGTTCCCGTCATGGATTCCCTGCATACCGCTTTCACCTCTAACCTCGTCCCGTCCGCCCGCCTTGTCGTGGAGGCGGACTTCGACCCGCAGCTGCCCACCCGCGTGCTCGGCCGTTTCGCCGAGTTGGGCCGCGTGCCGACGAGCTTTACCGCGCACAACCTCGACGACGAGACGGTGCGGGTGGAGGTGGAATTCACCGCCGAGCCGGACGCCGCGCGCCTCCTGTCCCGCCGCCTGCTCAACGTGCCGAGCGTGCGCTCGGTTGAGCTGAGCTTCCGCCGCGCGCGCATCGCCCGCGCCGCCGCGGCCTGAACCCCTTCCCCTTGAGGTAGCTCCCCATGTTCTCAAGAGTCCGCGAAGACATCCGGTCGGTATTCGACCGCGACCCCGCCGCCCGAACGACCTGGGAAGTGCTGACCTGCTACCCGGGCCTGCATGCGGTGTGGGGCCAGCGCATCAGCCACTGGCTGTGGAACCACGGTTTCAAGTGGCTGGCGCGGCTCAATTCCAACCTGGGGCGCTGGCTCACCGGCATCGAGATCCACCCCGGCGCGAAGATCGGCCGCCGCCTGTTTATCGACCACGGCATGGGCGTGGTGATCGGCGAGACGGCCGAGATCGGCGACGACGTGACGCTGTACCAGGGCGTGACCCTTGGCGGAGTGAGCTGGAACAAGGGCAAGCGCCATCCGACCCTCGGCAACAACGTGGTGATCGGCGCCGGCGCCAAGGTGCTGGGTCCGTTCACGGTGGGCGAGGGCGCGCGCGTCGGCTCCAACGCCGTGGTAGTCAAGGAAGTGCCGCCGGGTGCCACCGTGGTCGGCATCCCGGCGCGGGTGGTGCAGGAAGCGCCGCAACCGTCCGACAAGGTGGTGAAGATCGCCAAAACCCTGGGCTTCGACGCCTACGGCCTGAGCCGCGATATGCCCGACCCGGTGGCCAACGCCATCGGCTCGATGCTGGAGCACATCCAGGTGCTGGACGAGCGCCTGGTGCAGGTGTGCAAGCTGCTGCACCAGATGGACTCGCGCATGCCGGAACTGGAGCTGCACAAGCTGGAGCTGCCGGATTTCTGCGGCGAGGGCTTGGTGACGGCGCCGAAAGGCGACGCCGAAGTGGAGTCGGAAGCTAAGGTCCGCCGCACCGGCTGAGCGCATGAACGCCGACCCAGCAGCGTTCCGCCAGGGAGGTCGATGATGTCCGACGACGATCCCTTCAAATTCCGGCCCAGTCAGGCCCTGGTCGGCGCGGGCTTTGGTTTGCTGGCAGGCATCCTCCTCGGTGTGGAGACCGGACACTGGGCCTGGTTGCTGCTGACCCCGGCCGGAGCAGCGTTATTCGCTTGGGATTTCTGGGGCGAATACCTGCCGGATATCGACTACCCGGACCATTCCTGATGCCCATCTACTTCGACCACAACGCCACCACGCCGCTCGATCCGCGCGTGCTGGAGGCGATGCAGCCCTATCTCACCGGGCCCTACGGCAATCCGTCCAGCGTGCACCGCTACGGCCGCGCCGCGCGCGACGCCATCGAGGCGGCGCGGGTGCAGGTCGCGGCGCTCG
>CAYWPB010000301.1:0-5245 GCA_964458725.1 uncultured Nevskia sp.
CCAGCTGCACCGACAGGGTCAGCTGGGTGCCGATCACGGCGGGCCCGGCGGCGTGGCCGGCGGCTCCTCGCCCGCGGCCACCGCCGCGCCGGCGGCGTAGAGCGGGCTTTGCAGCCAGTGCTCGCGTGCATGGCGCAGCAGCACCGCCGCGACCGCCGCCACCGGCAGGGCCACCAGCACGCCGGCGAAGCCGAGCAGCTGACCGCCGGCGAGGATGGCGAAGATTACCGCGACGGGGTGCAGGCCGATGCGGTCGCCGACCAGCATCGGCGTCAGCAGGCCGCTCTCCAGCACCTGGCCGACGGCGTAGACCACCGCCACCCACAGCACCGGCGTCACTTCCTGGGTCTGCACCGCCATGGCGATGCAAGCAGCGAGCAGGCCGCTGAAGTAGCCGAGGTAGGGGATGAAGCTGACTAGACCGGTGAAGATGCCGACCAGCAGCGCCACCTTCAGCCCGGCGATGCCCAGGCCGACGCTGTAGTACAGCGCCAGCGCCGCCATGACCAGCAGCTGGCCGCGGATCAGTGCGCTGAGCACGCCGTCGGTCTCGCGCGCCAGCTGCTCGGCGCGCGGGCGCAGGCGCGGCGGGATCAGCTGGTCGATGCGCGCCACCAGCAGGTCCCAGTCGCGCAGCAGGTAGAAACTGACGATGGGAATCAGCAGCAGGTCGGCGAAGAAGCCGAGCAGGGCCGGGGTCGACTTCTCCACCCGGCTCAGTACCGCGCTGGCGATGTCGCCGGCCTCGCCCAGATTGTGGGTGATGGCGTTGCGCAGGCCGCTCACGTCCAGCCGCACGCCCGCCGGCAGGTGCACGCCGAGCTTGGGCAGGCCGACGTCCTGCACCCATTTCAGCCATTCCGGGATGTTCTGGGCGAAAGTGACGATCTGCTCCTCCAGCATCGGCACCATCAGCACCAGGGCGGTGACCAGCAGGCCGAAGAACACCACGAAGACGATCGCCACGCCGGCGGTGCGCGGCAGGCGCAGCTTCTCCAGCCGGTCGACCAGGGGATCGCCCAGATAGGCCAGGCCGGCGCTGACGAGGAACGGCGCGAGGATCGGGCCGAGGTAATAGAGCAGCACCAGCGCCCCGACCGCTCCGGCGATCCAGCCCCAGTTCTCGCGCAGCAGGCTATAGGCTTCCTGGCCGACGGTGTCGCCGTCCGCGGGCACGGCTTGCGGCTGGTTCTGTGGCTCGGACATGCGCGTGAGAGCGGGCGGGGGAGGTAGGTTAAAATGATACTTCGTCTTTAGCCCGCACAGATCAACAACATGGCCGTCAACGGCAAGAAATCGCCCGCCGCCCCGCTCACTTACCGCGACGCCGGGGTCGACATCGACGTCGGCGACGCCCTGGTGGACGACATCAAGAAGATCGTCCGCTCCACCCGCCGCCCGGAAGTGCTGGCCGGCGTCGGCGGCTTCGGCGCCCTGGTGGGCCTGCCGAAGAAGTACAAGCAGCCGATCCTGGTGTCCGGCACTGACGGCGTCGGCACCAAGCTGCGCCTGGGCATCGACTCCGGCCGCGTCACCGGCCTGGGCCAGGACCTGGTCGCCATGTGCGTCAACGACGTGCTGGTGTCCGGCGCCGAGCCGCTGTTCTTCCTCGACTACTTCGCCACCGGCAAGCTCGACAACCGCGTCGCTGCGCAGGTCATCAAGGGCATCGCCCAGGGCTGCAAGCTCGCCGGCTGCGCCCTGGTCGGCGGCGAGACCGCCGAGATGCCGGGCATGTACCACGGCGGCGACTTCGACCTCGCCGGCTTCTGCGTCGCGGTGGTCGAGAAGAGCAAGATCATCGACGGCAGCAAGATCAAGCCGGGTGACGTGCTGATCGCCCTGCCGTCCTCCGGCCCGCACTCCAACGGCTACTCCCTGGTGCGCAAAGTCCTCGAGCGCAGCGGCCAGTCGCTCGACGACCGCCTCGGCCAGGGCACGCTCGGTGACGCGTTGCTGGCGCCGACCAATATCTACGTCAAGCCGATCCTCAAGCTGCTCGATGCCGGCATCCCGGTGCGCGGCATGGCCCACATCACCGGCGGCGGCATCACCGGCAACTTGACCCGCTGCTTCCCCAAGGGCTGCGCCGCCGCGGTGGACACCAAGAGCTGGACCCGTCCGCAGGTGTTCGACTGGCTGCAGAGCCAAGGTGGGGTCGAGCAGGACGAGATGTGGCGCGTCTTCAACAACGGTGTCGGCTTCGTCGTGGTGGTGCCGCGCCTGCGTGCCGACGAGACCCTTGCTGCGCTTAAGCGCCAGCGCGTCGCCGCCTGGATGCTGGGCGAAGTGGTGAAGGGCAAGAACGACGACGTGCACTACGCTTGAAACAGCCTCGCCTCGTCGTTCTGATTTCCGGCCGCGGTCGCAACCTCCAGGCCCTGATCGAGGCGCAGCGCGACGGGCGCATCCCGGCGCAGTTCGCCGCGGTGGTCAGCAATCGCGCCGACGCCGCGGGTCTCGACCATGCCCGCGCCGCCGGCATCCCGGCCGAAGTGCTGCCGCACACGCAGTTCAAGGACCGTGCCGCCTTCGACGCCGCGCTGGCCGCGCTGCTGCGCCGCCACCAGCCGGACGTGATGGCGCTGGCCGGCTTCATGCGCATCCTCACCGACGATTTCGTGCGCGAGTTCGAGGGCCGCATGCTGAACATCCATCCCTCGCTGCTGCCCAAGTATCCGGGTCTGGACACGCACCGGCGGGCTCTCGAGGCCGGCGATGCCGAGCACGGCGCCACCGTGCACTTCGTCACGCCGACCCTGGACAGCGGCCCCTCGGTGATTCAGGGCCGATTCAGCCTGCGCCCGGATGATGATGCGCAGCGCCTCGCCGAACGCGTCATGGAGGAGATCGAACTGAAGATCTATCCTCAGGCGGTGGCCTGGATGGCTCGCGGCGAACTGGAGCTGAAGGACGGCGCGGCCTGGCTGCGCGGCCGCCGGCTGGAGTCGCCGGCGACGCTGGATGACCTGGAGGAAGGATTCCGATGATGCGCAAGACAGCACTGGCTGCGGTTCTGACCCTGGTGGCCTCCATCGCGCTGGCCGACGCCGCGCCGGAAACCAGCCTGCCGAACCTGGACTACACCTATAACGGCGACGCCATGGGCCTGAGCCTGGGCGAGGTGCGCATCACGCTCAAGCCGGACGCTGTCGCCGGCTGCTACCGCTACAGCAATACCTCCAATCCGAGTGGCCTGGTCAAGATGCTGTACGGCTCGGCCAACCAGACCAGCCTGTTCTGCCTCAAGGACGGCCGCATCCGCTCGCAGCGCTTCGAGTCGGTGCTTCAGGGCGACGTGAAGCAGAGTTACACGCTGGACTTCGACTGGAGCAAGCACACTGTAACCGACAACAACGGCCAGGTGCGCCAGATCCCGGACGACGCCATCGACAGCTTCGCGCTGCAACAGGCAGTGCGCCTGTGGGTGCTGGCCCATGCCAACGACGCCAAGCCGCCGGTCGCCGAGTTCACCATGGTCGACAACAAGAACCTGACCCACTACCAGTTCAGGTTCAGCGGCCACCAGAAGATCGATACCCCAGCCGGCACGTTCGACACCCTGCTGATGGAACGCATCGACAACCCGGACAAAATCGGCCGCTTCTGGCTTGCGCCGGATCGCGGCTACATGCCGGTGCGCACCGAGACCAAGGGCGGCAAGGCGCTGGTCACGCTGGTGCTGGCGAAGTAGAGGAAAGCTTCAACGCCGCGCGGCGCGCCCCAACGCGGGCGGAGCGGTGTGCCGCTGCAGGTACTGCGCCGCCATTACCGTCAACTCTTCCAGCAGCTGCTCGCGGCTGCACGGCGGCTGCGGCAGGCTGAGATACCGCATGATGGTGAACACGGTGCTGTTGGTGGTGACGAAGACCGCCACCGGCAGATTGTCGATCTGCAGCTCGCGATAGTGGCGCAGGGCGTAGAGCCGGAACACCTCCTGCATGTGCCGTTCGAGGCTGCGCAGCACGCGCTGGCTGCTCTGCTGGTCCCAGTTGCGCGCCAGCTCCAGGTACAGCTTCTCGTTGGTGCGCAGGAACGCGAAGCCGGCCTGCAGCAGGCCGCGCACGATGGTCGGCAGGTCCGCCTCCAGCAGCAGTGGCACGCCGCGGTCGACGGCGTGGCCAAGGTCGTCGACCAGCTTGTCGAATAAGGCGGCGAGCAGCTCGTCCTTGTTGGCAAAATACTGGTAAAGCGAGCCGATGCTGACGCCGGCGCGCCGCGCGATGTGGTTGGTGCTGGCCTGGGCCAGGCCGCGCTCGGCGATGATCTGGCCGGTCGCCTCCAGCAGCGCTTCCACCACCTGTTTCGAGCGTTCCTGCGAGGGCTTGCGGCGCATGGTTAATAACGCGAGTAGAACATGAGCAAGTATTCATAATAAGCTGCAACCCAATTCGATGCACTGGCCCGCGGGCAGGAGGAGAGCTGGATGACCCTGACGGCGACGACCGCGGGCACGGCGGCATCAAAGGAGATGCCCGGCAATGGCGGCTGGCCCCTGATCGGCGAGAGCCTGGACCTGTTCCAGCTCGACCGCACCATCCACGAGCGTTACCAGCGCTACGGCGAGGTATCGTGGAGCCGGGCCTTCGGCACCCGCGCCATCATCCTGCTCGGGCCGGACGCCAACCAGTTCGTGCTGCAGAACCGCGGCGAGCTGTTCGCCAGCGGCGCCTGGGAACATTTCCTCGCCGACTTCTTCCACCGCGGCCTGATGCTGCTCGATTTCGACGAGCACCGCTTCCACCGCCGCCTGATGCAGGGCGCATTCCAGCGCGAGGCCCTGGCGGGCTATCTGCAACTGATGAACCCGCGCATCGAGGCTGGCCTCGCCGGCTGGCAGGCGGGTGAACGCTTCCTGGTCTACGACCATCTCAAGTCCCTGACCCTGGATCTCGGCGCGGAAGCCTTCATCGGCCATCCGCCGGGCGCCGAGGCGCAGGCGCTGAACCGCGCTTTCGTCGACACCGTGCGGGCGCCCACCAGCCTGCTGCGCTATCCGCTGTGGGGTACGCGCTGGCGCCGTGGCGTGACCGGCCGCCGTCTGCTGGAGAACTATTTCCGCCGTGAGCTGCCGGCCAAGCGCGCCTCCAATGCCACCGACCTGTTCGCCCGCCTGTGCCAGGCGCGCGGCGAGGACGGGCAGGGCTTTTCCGACCAGGACATCATCAACCACGTCATCTTCGTGCTGATGGCCGCGCACGACACCAGCACCATCACCCTCACGAACATGATCTACCGCCTGGCC
>CAYWPB010000302.1:0-5140 GCA_964458725.1 uncultured Nevskia sp.
CCTTCGTATCTGCCTTCAGGAGCGCTTGTGCTCGGCTGGCCTCCAGCGCCCTGAACAAGGTTTTCAACCGCGGGGGAGCCCCGGCCCATTGAGGGCTTTTTGCCTCATCCCCTGGCCATCCGGGCGGCGGCCGGCACCTCCGCCCGGGATGGTGAGGGACTAGTAAGTCTTTCCGGCAGCCCGCACCCCGGGCCCCGCCTGAAACTGTCCCCGTCAAGGAGAAACTTTCATGCTGATTCTGACAAGGCGCGTCGGTGAAACGGTCGTGATCGGGGACGAGGTCACGGTGACCGTTCTGGGCATCAAGGGCAACCAAGTTCGCATCGGCGTCAAGGCGCCGAAGAACGTGGCGGTCCACCGCGAGGAGATCTTCGAGCGGATCCGCGTCGAGCGCGGCGAAGAAGTCACCATCTCCGGCTGATCAAAAAAATCCGCCAAAAACCGCGGGTTTCCCTTTACCAAATCCTCTTCCACCGCTATCCTATTGCGGCTTTGTTGCAGCCTTGCTCTCGGCACGGAGAGATGGCCGAGTGGACGAAGGCGCTCCCCTGCTAAGGGAGTATAGGGTCAAAAGCCTTATCGCGGGTTCGAATCCCGCTCTCTCCGCCATTCAAGCAAGCGCGAGCGAAGCCAAAGCAATACGCGCCCGTAGCTCAGTTGGATAGAGCACCTGGCTACGAACTAGGGGGTCGGAGGTTCGAATCCTTCCGGGCGCACCATTTGCTTTGAGTGAGAACTACAGGCCCCACCGTTGTGGGGCTTTGTCGTTTCTGTCTTCTGGATTCTCACCTCCGACTGCGTCGGAGGTTGTGCGTCCCATCCCTGGGGCGCACCCTCGCTGCGCGAGGGCCCGCCTTACGGCGGTCCAAATTCGTTCCCGACGAATTTGTCGAATCCTTCCGGGCGCACCACTGCTTTGAGTGAGAACTACAGGCCCCACTGTTGTGGGGCTTTGTCGTTTCTGCCTCCTGGATTCTCGCCTGCGACTACTTCAGCGGTCCTGCAGTTTCTGCTCCATGCGGGTGATGGCCTGGGTGTAGATGTCGTTGTCCCTCTGATAGCGCGCCGCCTGATAGCTGCTGAGGGCCTTGGCCCATTCCGACTTCGCTTCGTAGATGCGGGCGATGTTGTACCAGGTCGAGGCCCGCACCTGGGGAGCTTCCGGGCCGGAGGCGAGGGTCAGGGCCTTGCGGTCGGCCCAGATGGCCTCGGCCTGGTTGCCGGCTTTCTGGAAGCTCAGGCCCAGGTTGCTGTAGGCCTGGCCGTAGCCCGGATCGAGCTGGATCGCCTGCTGGAACAAGCCAATTGCGCTTTCATAGTCGTGCCGTGCGTAGGCGCTTTCGCCGCTGCGGTTGAAGGCGACGGCGCGCTGCCGGTCGGCTGCGGCCACAGAAGGCGCGGCGGACGCGAGTGGGCCGGCGAGATTGCCCGCCTCGGCCTCGGCGATGTTGTCGGGGGAGGCCACGTCGGAGTATTGGTCCAGGTCTTGGAAGGCGCCGTCCTCGGTGATGGCGAACACGGTCCACAGGTTGCCCTTGCGGCCTGGATCGATCTCGTAACTGCGCACCAGCGTCTGCCCAACATAGACCCGGACCTGGGGGCGGCCGAGCTCCATGCTGCTGCTGCCGGTCAGCCCGCGGTCGATGAAGTTGTGAACGGCGTAGACGTAGCGCTGGCCGGGATGACGCTCCTGGATGGTGATGGTTTCCGGGCCATAGCCCTGGCGCTGATCGACGTCGAGGATCGCTCGGTCGCCATCCTTCGCGCTCCAGTAGATGTGGCCGGTGGGATAGACCAGGTGCGCGTCCAGATCGAGCGGGCTTTGACCCCAGTTGAGCACGATGCGCAGCCCGTCCAACTCCTGCATCACAGGGCTGATGGCATAGCTCAGCTTGTTGCAGGGGCACCGGGCGACGAGGGTGGAGTAACCGTCCTTGCGGATGATCAGCGTCGCACCAGGGTCGTCCGCCGAAAACGCGCTGGTGCCGTGGAAGTCGCCGTTCGCGTCGCTGTAGCCGTGAGCCGTCTGCTGGCCGTTTTTCTGCAGCAGCACTTCCGCACCGCCGATGCCCTGGTCGCGGACGGTGGCGCTGAGAATCTGGATCGAAACCGGATCGGCTGCTGCGGTGAAGCCACAGGCCAGCAGGCCTGCGGCGGCGGCGTGGTGAAAACGGTGCTGGTATTTCATGCTGAGGTCCCCCGAGTGGTGTGGTGCCGGCCATTTTCTCGAGGCTCGATGGCGGCTCGGGGGAGCTTTGTTGCAGGTGACGAGGAATCCTGTGCGGAATCCGTGCAGGGCCGGTTTCCGCCCGATTCTCGCTGCTATGCTGCCGCGCCATGGATCGACGGAGGGCTGGCATGGTGATTGGGACCGGCGGCTGGGTCAGGGCAGGAATGCGGTGCGGTGCGGTGCTCGCGTTGGCACTTGCCTCGTCGCCAGGGGCGGCGCCCGCGCCGCTCTACCAAACCAGCGGCGACTGCGACGGTTATCCGCGCGTCGGCCTGCAAACGGCGCCGGGTCTTTGCGTCGGGTTGGTCGCCGACGGTCTGGGCTTCGTCCGCGGCGTGGTGGCGCTAGGCGACACGATCTATGTCGCCGACATGGGCGGCTGGCACCCCAATCGCGGCCGCATCCTGCGCCTGGATCGACGCAGCCCGGGCAAGCCCAGCGTGGTGCTGAAAGGCCTGAACGAGCCGAATGGCCTAGTGCCGGGGCCGGACGGCAGTCTCTATGTCGGGCTGTCCGGCAAGCTGATCCGCTTCGACCCGCGGGCCGCCGATCCCGCCGCCTCGGTGCGCGAGGTGCTGACCGGCCTGCCCGCCAGCGGCCGTCACCCGCTCGCCGCGATGGCCTTCGGTGCGGACGGCAGCCTGTACGTCAACGTCGGTTCGGCCACCGACCACTGCGAGGGCGCGGGCGGCCGCGCGCCGGACCCGGTCCAGCCCTGTCCCGAGCTGCTGGAGACGCCGCCGCGCGCCAGCATCCTGCATTTCCAGCCGGGCCGGGATCCCGTCGATGCGCGCACGCTCAAGCCCTACGCCACCGGCCTGCGCAACAGCATGGCCCTGGCGGTGCTGCCCGGCGGCCGCCTGCTGGCCGCCAGCAACGCCCGCGACTACATCAATCGCGCCGACCCGGCCCTGTCCGACGAGGACCTGCCGCATGAGCCCGTATACCGGGTGGCGGAAGGCGCGGACTATGGCTGGCCCTACTGCTACGACGAGCGCCGCCCCAGCCCCGAATATCCCAAGGCGGACTGCACGGCGAAGCCCCGGCCGGAGCTGCTGTTACCGGCGCATGCGGCGCCGCTGGGCATGTTGCTGCTGCGGCCGGATTCCCTGCCTGGGCTGGGTGGGCGGCTGCTGATCGGCTACCACGGCTACCGCGCCAAGGGGCACCGGCTGGTCAGCCTGGCGCTGGACGGGCAGGGCCTGTCACGGGGCGAGCCGCAGGACGTGGTCTGGGGCTGGGACTACGCCGAGAACCAGCACCCCCAGGGCTGCCCCGTGGGCCTGTGGCAGATGGACGACGGCAGCGTACTCGTCACCGAAGACCACAACGGCACCCTGCTGCGGCTGGCGCCGTCCCGTTGAAGAGCGGCCGCAGGCCTTGAATGCTGGGCGTAGGTTCTTGAATTCCTCCGGTTTGCGCACAAAAAGCGGGTAAAATGATTGCCGGAGGTCACCATGCCGTTTTACGAATACGTCTGCACCCACTGTGGCGCCGCCACGGAACTCCTGCAAAAGATTTCCGACCCGCCCGCGACCACTTGCCCGAAGTGCCATGCCGAGGCGCTGACCAAGCAGATTTCCGCCGCCGGCTTCCGCCTCAAAGGCGGCGGCTGGTACGAAACCGACTTCAAGTCCGACGGCCAGCGCAACCTGGTGAAAGGCGGCGAGGGCGCCGCCGCCGAGGCCAAGCCCGCCGCCGAGGCCGGCCATACCTGCGGCGCCGGCTGCTCCCATGGCGCCAAGGCCGAAACCAAGGCTGAAGCCAAGACCGAAGCGAAGACCGAGACCAAGGCCGCCGCTCCGGCCGCGACCACGCCCGCATGATCCGCAAGTGGATCTTCGCGGGGCTGATGGTGTGGCTGCCGCTGGGCGCCACCCTGCTGGTCCTGCGGTTTCTGTATGGCCTGCTGGATTCGAGCTTCCTGCTGCCGCCGTCCTGGCGCTTTCCCGGGGTGGGCCTGCTGCTGACGGCGCTGGTGTTGCTGGGCACCGGCGTGTTCGCCGCCAACTACCGCGGCGGCCAGTTGCTGGCCTGGGCCGAGAAGCTGCTCGGCCATATCCCGCTGGTTCGCTCGCTCTACGGCGGCACCAAGAAGCTGGCCGAAACCCTGTTCTCGGAGAACTCCAGCGCCTTCCGCAAGGTGGTGCTGATCGAATGGCCGCGCAAAGGCCTGTGGTCGGTGGGCTTCCTCGCCGGCGAGCCGCTGCGTGAGGTGAAGCAGAAGACCGGCGTGGAGATGATGACGGTGTTCATCCCCACCACGCCCAATCCGACCTCGGGCTTCATCATGCAGGCCAGCCGCGACGAGGTGGTGGTGCTGGACATGAGCGTGGAAGAGGGCATGCGCTACATCATCTCGCTGGGCGTGGTCACGCCCGGCAAGCCGGGCGCACCCTCGCCGATGCCCCCGGTCGGCGCCGCGGTCAAGTAGCCGCCGCCGGGCCGTGGCCGCTACACGGGCGGGCGCCCGCAAGGCTACAATCCACCTTTAGCTTGTCTTTTCCCAATATTTAGAAATGCGTACTCACTATTGCGGTCAGGTGACTGAAGCCCTGACCGGCCAGACCGTCTCCGTCTGTGGCTGGGTCCACCGCCGCCGCGACCACGGCGGCGTGATCTTCATCGACCTGCGCGACCGCGAAGGCCTGCTGCAGATCGTGTTCGATCCGGACACGGCCGAGGTCTTCGCCCAGGCCGAGCGCCTGCGCAGCGAGTACGTGGTGCGCATCAGCGGCCGCGTGCGGCCACGCCCGGCCGGCACCGAGAACGCCAACCTCAGCACCGGCAAGATCGAGCCCCTGGACAAGGAAATCGAGCTGCTCAACAAGGCCGAGACCCCGCCGTTCCAGCTGGACGACGCATCGGTCGGGCATGAAGCACCGGCAGAGTAACACTATGCCAAACTGG
>CAYWPB010000303.1:0-5091 GCA_964458725.1 uncultured Nevskia sp.
TGAGCTCGGTCTATCTCAACACCTGGCGCAAGCAGGAGACGTTCCAGAACCCGGAACTGTTCGGCACCTTCATCCGCGTGCTGGGCGAGGGCCGCGCCAAGGGCGTGCTCAACGACCAGGTCGACGAGAAGATCCTGCTCGACTATATCTTCGGCGTAATGTTCCGGCTGGTGCAGATGTACTTCCACCGTGGCCAGCGCGATTCCCTGACCAAGCAGGCCAATGTGCTGTTCGAGATGCTGTGGCGGGCGATTTCCAAGCCGGTGTAAGCGCGGCCTGGATGACGTAACAGGCTTGTCACACCCTGGCTTCTAACATGGAAGCTCGGCCGGGCGTTCCGCCCGGCGCCGCCTGCCTGTTTGTCGGGCTGCCGAGGCCACCCATGAATACACCCAAGCTCACCCCCGAACAGGAACACCTGCTGGAGGAAGAACTCCAGGAGAGCATCGACGAGGAGCTCGAGATGGAGTTTGACGACGCGCGCCTCGACGCCCTGGTCGACGGCGCCGGCGCCGCCCAGGGCACCGACGTCGACCGACACTTCTATTTCCGCGAGCTGCTGCGCCTGCAGACCGAGCTGGTCAAGCTGCAGGACTGGGTGGTTAAGCAGAAGCTCAAGGTGGTGGTGCTGTTCGAGGGCCGCGACTCGGCCGGCAAGGGCGGGGCCATCAAGCGCGTCACCCAGCGCCTCAACCCGCGCGTTTGCCGCGTCGCCGCGCTGCCGGCGCCGAACGACCGCGAGCGCACCCAGTGGTATTTCCAGCGCTACATCGCGCACCTGCCGGCCGGCGGCGAGATCGTGCTGTTCGATCGCAGCTGGTACAACCGCGCCGGCGTCGAGCGCGTGATGGGCTTCTGCAACGATGCCGAGTACGAGGAGTTCTTCCGCTCGGTGCCGGACTTCGAGCGCATGCTGGTGCGCTCCGGCATCGTCCTGATCAAGTACTGGTTCTCGATCACCGACGCCGAGCAGCACCGCCGCTTCCTGGCGCGCATCCACGACCCGCTCAAGCAGTGGAAGCTTTCGCCCATGGACCTGGAGTCGCGCCGCCGCTGGGAGCTGTACACCAAGGCCAAGGAAGTGATGCTGGAACGCACCCACATCGCCGAGGCGCCGTGGTGGGTGGTGGAGGCGGTGGACAAGAAGAAGGCCCGCCTAAACCTGATCCGCCACCTGCTGGAGCAGATCCCCTACAACGCTGTCGAGCACCAGCCGATCAGCTTGCCGGAGCGCGAGCACCACCCGGACTACCTGCGCCAGCCGGTGCCGGAAGCGATGATCGTGCCCTCGGTGTATTAGACCGGTTTCAGCACCCGCACGAAGAACTCGGCCTGGTCGCGCGAGGCCTGCTCGAAGCCGGCGTCGACATAGATGTCGAAGTGCCCGATGGGATAACGCTTCACCTCGACCTTGCCGCCGCTGCGGCGCGCGCCGTCCTCCATCGCCTGCGGCGGCACCACCTTGTCCTCGGTGGCGATGCAGAACAGCGCCGGGCAGGGCAGGCGCGCGGTCATGGTGTTGGGGCGATACGTCGCCAAGCCCACTGCCCAGCTGCAGCTGATCTCGTTGCGCCAGTCGGGTGGGGCGATGCGCAGGTAACCGGGCTTGGAATCCGCCGTGGTCAGCGCCGCCGTCTCGCCAGGCAGGCCAACCACCGGCATGGTCACGCGGCCCAGGCCGAGCAGGCCGCGCGCGGCGTCGGCGACGCCATAGGCGCTGAGTTTGAGCACCGCAGCCAGGCCGCACTGGCGCAGCAGATTGAAGAACGCGGCGGTGCCGTCCATCATCGCGCCCTGCGAGCTGACTGCCGCGATCCTGCCGTCGGCCACCGCCGCGGCGACCGAATGCGCGCCGGAGAAGGAGCTGCCCCAGGTGCCGATGCGCTCCGGGTCCACGCCCGGCAGGGTGCGGGCATGGGCGATCGCGGCAGCCCAGTCCTGCAGTTGCCGCTTCACGCTGACCCACTGGCGCGGCTCGCCGTCGCTCTTGCCGAAGCCGCGGTAATCGAAGCACAGCACGTGCAGGCCGTTGGCGGCGAAGTGGCGGGCAAACGGCTCCAGTCCCGCGGCGCGGGTGCCGCCGAGGCCATGACCCATGACAATGCAGGGCGTGCCCCGCGCGTTCTTCAGCGCCGGAGTGGCCGGCAGGAAATGCCCGGCGCGCAGGGTTACACCCTGGCTGGAAAATTCGACTTCACGGATCTCGATGCCCGCTTCCTGCCGCAACACTGCGCTCATGGCGTATTCCCCATTCGATTGCCGCAACTCACTCTAAACCAGTGCGGTGCCGGGGGTTGTGCCGTTCAGCCGCGCAGTCCTTCCAACAGCACCAGCACGCCGAGCCCGAGCAGAACCGCCCCCATCACTCGTTCGATCCAGTGGCTGTGGCGGCGCAGCCGCTCACGCACCCGCGGATGGCCGAGGGTGCAGGCCAGGAACGAGAACCAGGTACCGGTGGCGAGGATCATCCAGGCGCCCAGACCCAGGCGCAGTGTCACCGAAGCCCCGGCGCTGAGCACCGCCGTGCCCAGCGCCACGAAGAACAGCATCGCTTTGACGTTGAGCGCGTTGGTGAGGAAGCCGATGGCGAAGTCGCGGTTGGCGGCGTGGACCGGCGCGCCGGCGGTGGCGATCGCGGGACGGGCGCGCAGCGCGCTCCAGCCGATCCACAGCAGCAGCAATGCACCGGCAAAGCGCAGCCCGGTCAGCAGCGGCGGGTATTGGTGGATGGCCCAGGCCAGTCCGAACAGGCTGTAGGAGACGTGAATGCCGATGGCGCAGGCCACGCCCAGGGCGGTGCGCACCCCGGCGGCGCGCCCGTGTGCCAGGGTCTGCCGGGTGACGACGACGAAGTCCGGCCCGGGGCTGATCACCGCCAGGCCGTGGGCGGCGGCGACCGCCGCGAACAGGGAGACCGGATCGGTCACCCCAGCGCGCGCCGTGCCAAGTCCATCCAGGAGCGCTCGTTGCGCTGGTAGAACTGCGGCGCCGCCTTGAAGCGGGTCTGCATCGTCGCCAGTACCGCCTGCGCCTCGGCGGTGCGCCCCAGGCGCTTGAGCAGCACCGCATGGCGCGCCCGCGCCTCCTCCCCGGGATAGCTGCTGTCGAGCACGGTGTATTCCTGCAGCGCCTTGTCGTTCTCGCCCAGGCCCTCAAGCGCACGGGCGTAGAGCAGGTGCCCGTCCGGCGACTTGTAGGTCGGGTTCTTCTCGATCAGCTCTTCCAGGGTCTGGCGGGTGGCGGCGTAGTCTTCCTGCGCGTAGAGGGCGCGGGCCAGATCGAGCATGATCGCCGGATCATGGGCGTACATGCCCTTGAGGCACGAACGGAACAGGTCGGCCGCGTTCTTGTAGTCGCCGCGATTCATGCACTCGCGCGCCAGGGCGGTGCGGTTGTCGAGTGTGTCGGACAGCGCCAGTCGCGCCTCGATACGGCGCCGTTCGCCTTCGGGGTCGAGGATGCGGCCGGCGGTCTTCTTCGCCCGGCGCACGGTGCGGCTCTGCCCGAGGTAGGGCAGCACCTGGGTGATGAGGTAGACCACGCAGCCGATGAAGGAAAAGAAGATGACGATCCACAGCCAGATGGTGTCGCGACCGCTGCGCACCACGTGCACGGCGCAGGCGATCTGCAGCAGCAGGATCGGCAGGTAGTACGGCGAAAGCAGGTAGGACATCATCGGGCGGGTTGTCGGATGGGGCCTGGAAGCGCGGATTTTAAGGCATCCCGGCGGCCGCCAGCGTGACGCGGCTGGGGAGTGCAACTTTATGATTTCAGGGTGATACTTTGGCGATGGACGGTGCGCGTCCGGCTCCGGATTCAAACCCCGGCCGGAGTTGGCGCATCTGATCGGCAAATGACTACGGCAAGCATATGTCCCAGCCTGGAGGCCGGCTTGATCACGGTGGCGGCAAACGTGGCTAGCGGGACCGCGGCGGCGGAATCCGAAGACATCGTCCTGGTGCGCCAGGCGGCGGCGGGGGACCAGCGTGCGTTCGAGCGCCTCTACCGTATGCACGTGGACCGCATCTACGGTCTGTGCTGCCGCCTGTGCAACGGTGACCGCCTGCGTGCCGAACAGTCGACCCAGGACGCCTTCGTCCGCGCCTGGGAGAAGCTCGGCAGCTTCCGCGGCGAGAGCCGCTTCGGCACCTGGCTGCACCGGCTGACCGTGAACGTGGTGCTGGGCGAGCATCGCCTGCTCAAGCGCTGGGTCACGTTCGACGACGGAGTTGGCACGGACGATGAGACCTCGCCGGATGCGCCCCTGGCGATCCAGCACGAGGACGAAGGCATCAAGATGGATTTGGAGCGCGCGCTTTCGAAGTTGCCGAACGGCGCGCGTACGGTATTGGTGCTGCATGACATCGAGGGCTATCAGCACGAGGAGATCGCCTCGCTGACTGGCATCGCCGTCGGCACCTCGAAAGCGCAGCTGCATCGCGCGCGGCGCCTGATGAGAGGGTGGTTGCAATGAAACAGTTCGAACCGGGCGGCGAGGAGTCGCCCATCCCTGGCCTGAGCGGCCTCAAGCGCGACCAGACGCCGCAGCGCGACCTGTGGGTCGGCATCGACTCGCGCATCAGCGCGCAGCGCATCCGCCGTCAGCGGGCGCCCTGGCAGGCGGCAGTGGGCATCGCCGCTTCCGCCCTGCTGGTGCTCAGCGCGGTTGTGGGTGTGCAGAGCCTGCGCCAGCCGGCTGAACCACTGGTGTCCCCGCCCGGCGTCGGCCTGCCCATCGCCTCGAAGGATATGCCGCTGCTGCCGGCCACCGCGCGCCTGCACCCGGAGACCCGCGCCCTGGTCAAGGCCAACCTGAAAATCGTCGACAGCGCCGAGAATCAGCTCAAGCGCGCGCTGGCCGCCGATCCGGATGGCGCCTACCTGAAAAGCCTGCTCGACACCGCGCGGCAGCAGAAGGAACAGCTGCACGTGGTCCTGGCGGACGCACGGTGAGGCCCGCACGCGCGATGAACAAGCCGTTGCTCAAGCTGTTGCTGGCTGCCGTGCTGGCTGCCGCGAGCCTGCCGGCCTTCGCGGACCGGGACGAAAGCGACATCGCCGACCGTGCCCAGCGCGCCACGGAGCAGGCCC
>CAYWPB010000304.1:0-5071 GCA_964458725.1 uncultured Nevskia sp.
GCCGACGATCATGGTCATGCCCATCATCGCCGAAATGTTCAGCTCGATGCCGGTGAGCCACAGGCCGATGAACACCGCCGACAGCGACAGCAGCGGAATGGCCAGGATCACGGCAGCGGTGATGAAGCTCTCGAAGACGAACAGCAGCAGCAGGTACACCAGGGCGATGGCCGAGGCCAGCACGATCATCAGGCCGCGGAACGCGATCTGCTGCTGCTGGTACAGGCCGCCGAGCTCGTAGTACATGCCGCGCGGCAGCAGGCCCGGCTGCTTCAGCACCCGCTGCAGCTCGGCGATGGTCGAGCCCAGGTCGCGGCCGCTGATGCGGGCGGTGACGGCATCCATGCGCTTGAGATTTTCGCGGGTGATCTGCGGCTGGCCGCTGACCGTCTCCAGGCTGGCGACGCGGTCGAGCGTCACCAGGTGGCCGTCCGCCGCGGCGATTGGCAGCTTGGCCAGCTTGGGCTGGATGTCGCGCGCGTCCTTGGGCAACCACACGCGCACGCCGATCATCTTCGGGCCGGTTGGGATCTCGGTGGCCACCGCGCCGGCGAGGGCGTCGTTGACCGCCTTCGACACGGTATCGGCGTCGAGTCCCTCGATGGCGGCTTTGGCGCGGTCGATGTGCAGCTCGATGGCGTCACCGGCCGGGTTGATGCCGTTCTTGATGTCGACCACGCCGTTGATCTTGCCGATGGCCGCGGCCACCGCCTGGGCGGTGGCGCTGAGCTGTGCCGCGTCGTCGGAGGAGAGCGTGATCTCGATCGGCTGCGGCACCGAGACCAGGGCGCCGATCAGGGCCCCCATCAACGGCGCCAGCTCGATCTCCAGCCCCGGCACGTTCTTCTCGACCTCGCCGCGCACCTCGGTCATCACGTCCTCGATCGGCTCGCGGCCCTTGCCCTTGAGGCGCACGAAGAAGTCGCCCTCGAACGACTCGGTGATGCCGCCGCCGAGCTGCAGGCCGGTGCGGCGCGAATAGGTGTCGACGTTGGGGTTCTTGCGCAGGATGTCCTCCACCTGCAGCAGCAGGCGGTTGGTCTCGGCCAGGGAGGTGCCCGGCTCGGCACGGTAGTCCAGCACGAAGCCGCCTTCGTCCATCGCCGGCATGAAGCCCGAGCCGACGCGGCTGTAGGCCAGCGCGCCCAGCAGCAGCAGCGGCAGCACGCCGACCAGAACCAGCCAGGGCTTTTGCAGCACCCGGGTCAGCACCGCCTCGTAGCGCGCCAGCACGCCGCGGCCTTCGCGTTCCTTCACGGCGCTGCGCAGCAGGATGCGCTCGGCCAGCAGCGGCACCACCAGCCAGGTCATCAGGAACGACACCAGCAGGCCGATCACCATGGTGGTCGACAGCGCCTTGAAGAAGGCGCCGGTGATGCCGCTGAGGAAGGCCAGCGGCACGAAGATCACCAGGGTTGAGGCGCTGGACGACGCCAGCGGCCGGGTGAACTCCCAGGCCGCCGCCTCGATGCGTTGCCTGACGTCGTTGCCGCCGCCCTCCTCGATGCGGCGGAACAGGTGCTCGAGCATGACGATGATGTCGTCGATGATCAGGCCCACCGCCGCGGCGACGCCGCCCAGGGTCATGATGTTGAAGCTCATGCCGAGCACGCCCATCAGCAGCACGGTGATGGCGATCACCGCCGGCACCACGATCAGCGTCACCAGCATGATGCGGGCGTTGCGCAGGAACACGAACAGCACCACGCCGGCGAGCAGGATGCCGATGATGATGGCGTCGCGGACGCTGCCGGCGGAGCCCTGCACCAGCTCGGATTGGTCGTACCAGTTGGCGATCTTCACGCCCGGCGGCAGCTGCGGCGTGAACCCGGCCAGCTTGGCCTTGACAGTGTTGGCGATCTGCACGCTGTTGCCGTCGGGCTGCTGGTAGATGTTGAACAGCACCGCCTCGTGGCCGTCGGCGGTGACACGGGTCCACTGCGGCACGGTCGACCGGCTCACCGTGGCGACGTCGCGCACCCGCACCAGGCCGTCGGCGCCTACCTTGAGGACCACGTCTTCGATGCTTCGGACCTCGCCGAGCTGGGTGTTGCCGACCACCAGGTACAGCTTGTAGTGGTCCTCCAGGCGGCCGACCGCGCTGATCACGTTGGCCGCGCCCACCGCCTTGACCACGTCCTGCAGCGACACGCCGAACTGGCGCATGCGCAGTGGATCGACGTCGACGTGGTATTCGTCGAGGGCGCCGCCGACCACCTGCACCCGCGCCACGCCCGGCACGCCGGACAGCAGCGGCCGCAGCTGGTAGGTCACCAGGTCGGTCAGGCGCGGCAGGGTGACGCTGTCGGAGCTGACGCTGTAGGCGAGGATCGGGAATACGGTGGGATCCATGCGGCGCAGGTCGAGCGTGGTGCCCGGCGGCATCGCCGGCAGGGCCTGCGACAGCGCCGCGTTCAGCTCCAGCGCGGCGCGGCGCATGTCGCTGCCCCAGTCGAAGCTGATCGAGATGTCGGCGGTGCCGCGGGTGGTCTCGGAGCGCACGTCGCGCACGCCGGCGACGCGGCGCACCGCCTCCTCGGCCGGCTTGGTCACCTGCAGCACCATCTGGTCGGCCGGGCGGTCGCCGGCATCGAACGACACCACCACGCGCGGGAACTGCACGTCCGGGAACAGCGCCACCGGCAGCTGGAACACGCTGGCGCAGCCGCCGACCGCCAGCAGGGCGCAGAGGAACAGCAGCGAGCGCTGGTGCGCCCGCAGCCAGGCCAGCAGGCTCATGGCTTGCCCCCGGCCTTGTCGTCGTCCTTCTTGCCGCCGTCATCCTGGGGCGCGGCGTCCTTGCCGTCGTCCTTGCCGCCCGCCTCGGACTCGTGCACCGCCATGCCGTCCTCCAGCTCGTAGGCGCCGAGCACCACGACCTTGCGCGCGGCGTCGAGCTGGCCGCTGACCGCCACGTGCTGGTCGTTTTCGGCGCCGGTGCTGACCTTCACCCGCCGGGCGTGATCGTCGACCACCTGGAACAGGTAGCTGCCGTTCTCGTCGCTCAGCACGGCCGCGCGCGGCGCCAGCAGCGCGGTGGCGGTGGACAGCGTGATCGAAGCCTGCGCTGCCTCGGCGGGCAGCAGTGCCGTGCCGGCCGAGGACGCAGCCGGTTGCACCGCCACATCGATCAGGTGGGTCTGCGGATTGAGCATGGCCTGCACGTGCGTCACCCTGCCTTCGACCTCGGCGCCGTCGCTGGAGACCGACTTGAGGCTGGCCGCCATGCCGACCTTGACCCGGCGCGCGTCGCCCGGCGCCAGGCCAACCAGCACCTGCACCGCGTCGGCCGGCACCATGTGGGCCAGCACCGCGCCGGCGCTGGTGCGGTCGCCCGCCGCCACCGGGATGTCGAGCACGATGCCGTCGAACGGCGCCTGCAGCGCGCTGGTTGTGGCGGCAGTGCCGAGCTGCTGCTGCGCCGCCAGCGTCGCCTCGGCGTCATGCAGGCCTTTGTCGGCCGCCGCCAGCTGCGACTCGGTGGCCAGGTTCTGCGCGCGCAGCTGCCGCACGCGGTCCAGCTCGGAGCGGGCGAAGTCCAGCCCGGTCCGGGCCTGCTCGTAGGCCAGCCGCCCGCTCGGGTCGGTGACCAGGGTCAGCAGCGTCGTACCGCGCCGGACCGCCTCGCCGACGCTGACCTGCACGTCGGCCACCAGTCCGGCCTGGGCGAAGGTCAGGCTCTTGGCCTTGCCCGGCACCGCCACCACCGTGCCGTAGCCGGACACGGTGGCGCTGATCGGGCCCTGGCGCAGGGCCGCGGTGCTGACCAGCGCGCTGGCCTCGCTCTTGCCCGCGGTATCGTCCTTGGCCGCGCCTTGTGCCAGCACCCAGGCGGAAAGGGCGCCACCGCAGAACGTGGCGAAGATGCAGGCGCCGAGCAGGTTCCTGCGGATGTTGTGGTTGGCCATGGTGGAGACTCCAAAATCAGGTGGCAGGCGGCAGCTCGCTGCCGAGCAGGGTGCGCAGGAGGTTCTTCTGTTCGCCCAGGCTCAGCCCGAGCTGCACGCTCTCGACCTGCTTGGCCAGCGCGGCCGAGCTGAGCGTCAGGTAGGTGTTCCAGTCCAGCCGTCCGGCGGCGAAGGCCTGCGCCGCCGCCTGCTGGTCGCGACGCAGGCGTGCCGCGTCGCGCTGCGTGTCGTGCAGCTGCTGCGCCACGATCGGCAGCTCGATGCGCAGGCGGTCGACGTCGGAGCGCGCCGCGGCGAGGCGCGCCTGGTATTCGTCGTACAGGCGCTGCCGCGTCGCCGTCTCCACCGCGATCGCGCCGCGGCCGCGGTTGAACAGCGGCAGCGTCACGCCGATGGTGTAGCCGCGGCTGTTGATGTTGCTGTTGTCGCGGGCGCGGTTGAAGCCGACGGTGATCGCCGGGAACTGCTGCAGCACCGCCAGCCACACGCGCTGCTCCTCCGCGGCGTAGCCGGTGCGCAGCGCCAGCAGGTCGGGACGGCGCTGCGGCAGCGCCGCCAGGCGTTGCTCGAGGTCGGCGGGCACCGCCGGGCCGTCGTCGCCGCCAGCCGGGTCGTCCACCAGCCGCAGCGGTGCCTGCTCCGACAGGCCCAGCAGGGTACGCAGGTCGTGCTGCTCCTGGTCGAGCCGCTGCTGCGTCTCGGCGATCTGACGTTTCAGGTCGGCGGCTGCCTGCAGCGGGCCGTCGCCGACGTCGGCCGACAGGTTGCCGGCGGCGCTGGCCGCCTCGATGGCGTGGTACAGCCGGTCGTAGTCCGGCAGCGCCGCCTGTAGGTCGGCCAGCAGCGCGGCGTCGGCGCGCACCCGCCCGAACATGGCCCGTGCCTGCGCCACCGTCTGCCACTCGGCCCACAGCAGGTTCAGCTCCACCGCCTGGGTGTCGAGGCGCGAGGCCTTGGCGACGCTGGAATGCAGCAGCAGCGCGGTGACATCCTGGGTGATACCGAGGGCGAAGGCGGTGCTGGTCCCGGCCGGCGAGCCCATCGGGAAATCCTGGCTCAACGACAGCTGCGGATCGGGCAGCAGGCCGGCGGAGAAGGCCTGGGCGCGCTGGATGCCGAGGTCGTCGCGCAGCAGGCGCAGGTCGGGATTGTTGGCCACCGCC
>CAYWPB010000305.1:0-5068 GCA_964458725.1 uncultured Nevskia sp.
CACCAACAAGCTAATCCGACGTAGGCTTCTCCAAAAGCGTGAGGTCTTGCGATCCCCCACTTTGCTCTTTCGAGATCATGCGGTATTAATCCGGGTTTCCCCGGGCTATCCCCCACTTAAGGGCAAATTCCTACGTATTCCTCACCCGTCCGCCACTAAGGTATTGCTACCCTCGTTCGACTTGCATGTGTTAGGCATGCCGCCAGCGTTCAATCTGAGCCAGGATCAAACTCTCCAATTAAATTTAAAACTTTAAAAGGATCGCTGCTCAACGCTTAAGGAAAAGCGTCTTCGCAGCCTAAGAGTTATCAACACTCGCTCAATTCGTACTAACGTACAACTTGGGCTTTTACGTTGATACTCCGTAATGCTTGGCTTTCGCCGCGCACCGGGAGCACCCACACAAATCACTTGCTTCTTGTTAAAGATCAGGCTGTTACGTTTCGCTTCGTTTCGCGATTCGCGTCAGCAGGGAGGCGAATTATAGAGGGGTCAGAAAGGGTGTCAACACCGTTTCACAAACTTTTTCCGAGGAGCCCCCTCAAAACACCATAAAGCCTTTGTTCTTGTTGGCTTTTTTGGCTTCGCAAAAAGTTTAAAAAAGCTTGTCCACCCGGGATCGGGAACCCCGATTTGCGCAAAAAGCAGGGGCGCCAGGGCGGGAAAACCGGCCGACCCGGGCGGCTGGGTCGATCAATATACCCTCTTTGGCGATTTTTTAACCAATTTTGGGCGGCTCGGCCGACCGCCGGCAGGTTCGATACTCCGGCACTCCGGTTTCGGGCCGGCCCCGGAACGCAAAAGCCCCGGGCGGGAGCATCCCGGCCGGGGCTTGGGTCCCGCCAATGGAGTCAGGCCGCCTTCAGCACCACCCGTGCATAGCGGCGCGAACCGACCTGGAGCAGGTGGCTGCCGCCGGCCTGGAGCATCAGGCCGCGGTCCTCGGCCCGCTCGCCATCCAGCTTCACCGCCTTCTGCTCGATCATGCGGTTGCCCTCGCCGTTGCTGGCGACCAGGCCGGCTTCCTTGAGCACCCGCGCCAAAGCCATGCCCTCGGGCGGCACCGCCAAAGTCATCTCGGGGATGTTCTCCGGCAGGTTGCCCTTGGAGAACTGGGCGATGAAGCCTTCCTTCGCCTGCTCGCCGGCGCCAGGACCATGGAATCGGTCGACCAGCTCCACGCCCAGGGCCATCTTGATGTCACGGGGGTTGGCGCCCTCATCCACCGACTTGCGCAGGGCGGCGATGGCAGCCAGCGGCCTGAAGCTGAGCAGGTCGTAGTAGCGCCACATCAGGCTGTCGGAGATCGACATGACTTTGCCGAACATCTCCTTGGCCGGGTCGTTCAGCGCGATGTAATTGTTGAGCGACTTGCTCATCTTGTTGACGCCGTCCAGGCCCTCGAGGATCGGCACGGTCATGATGCACTGGGGCCTCTGGCCGTAGACCCCCTGCAGGTGGCGCCCCACCAGCAGGTTGAACTTCTGGTCGGTGCCGCCCAGCTCGACGTCGGCCTTCAGCGCCACCGAGTCGTAGCCCTGCAGCAGCGGGTAGAGGAACTCGTGGATGGCGATGGGCAGGCCTTCCTTGTAGCGCTTGGAGAAGTCGTCGCGCTCCATCATGCGGGCCACGGTGTGCTGGGCCGCCAGCCGCAGCAGGCCCTCGGTGCCGAGCTGGTCGAGCCAGTGGGAGTTGAAGGCGATGGTGGTCCGGTCCGGATCCAGAATCTTGTAGACCTGCTGCTTGTAGGTCTCGGCGTTCTCCTGGACCTGCTCGCGGGTCAGCGGCTTGCGGGTTTCATTCTTGCCGGTCGGATCGCCGATCATGCCTGTGAAGTCCCCGATCAGGAAGATCGCCTCGTGCCCAGCCTCCTGGTAGGCACGCAATTTGTTTAACAAAAGCGTGTGGCCCAGGTGCAGGTCTTTCGCCGTGGGGTCGAACCCGGCCTTGATGCGCAGGCGGGTGCCGTTTTGCGCGGCCGCAGCGAGGCGGGAACGCAGTTCCTCGCGGGGGATGATCTCGTCGGTGCCGCGCTCGATCTCGGACCAGAGCTCGGGGGGGACTTCTTCAAAACCGGGGGTCATGGGTGAAGTTTGGTTAACAAGTGGCTCGTATTAGGCGATTTTTTTGGGCCGCGGGGATTGCCAACCGGGGGAAATTATGGTCTTGTTACAACATTCGCGGCCGTTTCTACGATACCAACTAAAACCATCCGGCCGTTCAAGTCTGCAGCCCCCGGGCGCAGTTCTTTAGCTCATTTGCGGAAGTCGTATGTCGAATTATAGCCCCGCCGAGGGGAGCGCCCGCTCTTCGGCCCGTCGTATCGTTGTGATCTGCGGATTCCTCGCCGCCTCGGCGGCCGCCTTCGTTTACTACCATCAGGACAGCGCGCTGGACCAGGAAACGGCCGGCACCGCCCGCGCCGTCGCCGCCGACGCGCAGGCCAGCGATGGCGAGTTTCCGGTGGCGCGCTTCAATTCCGAGATCAACACCGCGGTCAGCGAAGCGCTGACCGTGCCGCCGCCGTCGGAGTGGAGCACGGTGGCGGTGAAGTCCGGCCAGAGCCTGTCCAACATCTTCGACGACGCGCACCTGCCGCCGGAAAACTGGATGGAGATCACCAGGCTCGGCGGCGACTGCGCTCAGCTCAAGCGCCTCAAGGCCGGCGACCAGATCCGCCTGCGCATCACCAACGGCGACCTGCAGGAACTGATCTATCCGATGGACGAGCTGCGCACCCTGAGCGTGCGCCGCGGCGACAAGGGCTTCGAGAGCACCACCCTCACCGCCTCGCTGGAGCACCGCAGCAGCGAAGCCACCGGCACCATCGAGAACTCGCTGTTCCTCGACGGCCGCAAGTCCGGCCTCAATGACCGCATGATCCTGGAGTTCGCCGACCTGTTCGGCTACGACATCGACTTCGCCCAGGACCTGCAGGAAGGCGACCGCTTCTCGGTGGTCTACGACCAGATCTACAAGGACGGCAAGAAGCTGCGCGACGGCGACATCCTCGCCGCCGAGTTCACCAACAACGGCAAGACCTTCCGCGCGGTGCGCTTCGTCGCCGCCGATGGCACCAAGGCCTATTACACGCCGCAGGGCCTGTCGCTGCGCAAGGCCTTCATCCGCACACCGGTGGACTTCACCCGCATCAGCTCCGGCTTCACCCTGCACCGCTGGCACCCGATCCTCAACCGCATGCGCGCCCACATGGGCACCGACTACGCCGCTCCCACCGGCACGCCGGTGCACGCCTCGGGCAACGGCCGCGTCGAGTTCGTCGGTCGCAAGGGCGGCTACGGCAACGTCGTGGTGCTGCGGCACGGCAACCAGTACGAGACCGTGTACGGCCACCTGTCGCGCTTCCAGAAGGGCCTGCGCGTCGGCGCGCCGGTGACGCAGGGCCAGGTCATCGCCTACGTCGGCATGACCGGCCTGGCCACCGGCCCGCACCTGCACTACGAATTCCGCGTCAACGGCATGCCGGTCAACCCGGAGAAGGTGATCCTGCCGCGCAGCATGCCGCTGGACGCCAGGACCATGGCGCAGTTCCGCACCAGCACCGCTCCGCTGGTGGCCGCGCTCGACCACGTCGACAACCACGGCAACGTCGCCCAGGCCAGCACGCCGGCGGCCACCGCCACGCCGTAAGCCCGCGAGGGGCCTGACATGCTCGCTCTCGGCCTGATGTCGGGCACGAGCATGAACGGCATCGACGCCGTCCTGGCCGAGTTCCGGGATGGCCGCTTCGCCGGCCTCCACGCCAGCCACAGCCTCGAATACCCCGCCGCGCTGCGCGCGCGGCTGCTCGAAGTCGCGCGTAGTGACGCGGCCCTGAGCCTGCGCGAGCTCGCCACACTCGACGTCGAGGTGGCGGAGCGTTTCTCCGACACCGCCCTGAGTCTGCTCAACCATGCCGGCGTCGCCACCGGCGCGGTGGCGGTCATCGGCAGCCATGGCCAGACCGTGTTCCACGACACCTCGGCCCAGCCCTGGGCGACCCTGCAGCTGGGCGACCCGAGCCTGATCGCGGCGCGCTGCGGCATCGCCACGGTAGGCGATTTCCGCCGCAAGGACGTGGCTCTCGGCGGCCAGGGCGCGCCTCTGGTGCCAGCCTTCCACCACGCCCTGTTCGCCACCGATGCCGAGCCGCGCTGCGCGCTCAACCTCGGCGGCATCGGCAACCTGACCCTGCTGCCCGACGCCGACCCCGAGCAGGTGCGCGGTTTCGACACCGGCCCGGCCAACGGCCTGCTCGACGAGTGGGCCGAGCGCCACCTCGGCCAGCCTTACGATGCCGACGGCGCCTTTGCCGCCTCTGGCTACTGCGACGACGCACTACTGGCGGCGCTGCTGGCCGATCCCTATTTCGCCCTGCCGCCGCCGAAGAGCACCGGCCGCGGCTATTTCCACCTGGCCTGGCTGGAGCAGCGCTTCCCGGGCCTGGCGGCGCTGGCGCCGGCCGACGTGCAGGCCACCCTGGCGGAGCTGACCGTGCGCAGCGTCGCCGCCGACCTGGTGCGCTACGCCCCGGCGACGCGACGCATGCTGGTCTGCGGCGGCGGCGCGCGCAATGCCTATCTGATGCGCCGGCTGGCCGAGCTGCTGCCGCGCTGCACGGTGCATCCCAGCGACGACTACGGGCTGGATTCGGGCTGGATCGAAGCCACCGCCTTCGCCTGGCTGGCTGTGCGGACCCTGGCCGGCCAGCCCGGCAACCTGCCGGGCGTGACCGGCGCTTCGCGTTTGGCGGTGCTGGGGGGGATCTACCGGCCCTAGACTTGGGACCGGGGACAAGAAAAAGCCCTCTCCCGCCTGCGCGGGACAGGGCTTTTATATTCCGGGGTTCAGACCGAGAACGAGCTGCCGCAGCCGCAGGTCGTCTGGGCGTTGGGGTTGCGGATCACGAACTGGGCGCCGTTGACGTCGTCCTTGTAGTCGATCTCCGCGCCGGTCAGGTACTGCAGGCTCATCGGGTCGACCAGCAGGGTCACACCGCCGTTCTCCACCTGCAGATCGCCTTCCTCGATGTTTTCGTCGAAGGTGAAACCGTATTTGAAGCCGGAGC
>CAYWPB010000306.1:0-5056 GCA_964458725.1 uncultured Nevskia sp.
GTGCGCTGAAGCCGCGCCCCCGACCCGCGCCTCGGGGCGCGGCCCTTCCCAGCGGGGGAGGGGACGGCGTCAGGGAAGGTTGACGTAGGGATCGACTGCTCCGGGCGGCCGCCGGCGGTAGCGCTTGTAGCTCCACCAGTACTGCTCCGGAAACCGCGTGACGCAGGCTTCCACGCCCTGGTTCAGCGCCGCCGCGCCGGCTTCGGGATCGTCGATACCGGCCGGGGCGCGCTCCAGGTGGAAACGGTAGCCCCGCCCCCAGGAGAGCCGCTCGGCCATCACGAACCAGGCTGGTGCGCCGCGCGCGGCCAGCTTGCCGACCAGGTCCATGGTGTTGGCGGGAATGCCGAACAGCGGCGCGAAGCGCGTGCCGGACTCGTCCGGCGGGTCGTGGTCCGGCAGGATGCCAACCAGCTCGCCGCGCTTGAGCGCGCCGAGCAGGGCCTTCACCCCGCCGCCGGTGGTCGGCACCGGCTTCACGCCGAGGCGCGAGCGGCCGCGCAGGATCAGCGCGTCGAAGGCGCCCTTCTGCGGCTTGTACAGCACCGTGATCGGCCCGGCCTGGGCGCAGAAGAAGCTGGCGATCTCCCAGGCGCCGAGGTGCGGCGTGAGCATGATCGCGCCCCTGCCGCCGGCCACCGCCGTCTGCAGGGTGCGCAGCGCGGCGGGATCGCCGATCCAGCGGCGCAGGCGCTGTTCCGATCCGAACCACAGTGCCGGCGACTCGCAGACGGCCTTGCCGCTTTCGATCATGCTGCGCCGGCCGATGCGCGATCGCTCCGCGGCGGAGAGTTCGGGGAAGCACAACTCGAGATGGCGCCGCGTCACCGCGCGCAGGCCGTTCGGCACCAGCCACAGCAGGCTGCCGAGCAGCCAGCCCAGTCCGTGCAGCAGCGGCAGCGGCAGCTGTCCGAGCACGAACAGGGTCCAGCGCAGTAAAGTCGTCGGCATCCGGCAATTATCAGGGGGCTTTGCGTGATCGGGCTACTGCAACGGGTGCGCAAAGCATCCGTCGAGGTCGAGGGCAAGACCGTCGCCACCATCGGCCCGGGCCTGCTGGTGCTGGTGGGGGTGCAGAAGGAAGACGGCGAGGCGCAGGTGCGGCGCCTGCTCGAGCGCCTGCTGAGCTACCGCGTGTTCCCCGATGCGCAGGGCAAGATGAACCTGAGCCTGCGCGACATGGCTCAGCAAGGCGGAGGCGGCGGCCTGCTGCTGGTGCCGCAGTTCACCCTGGCCGCCGATACTGCCAAGGGCACCCGGGCCAGCTTTACCACCGCCGCCGAGCCGGGACGGGCGCGAGTGCTGTTCGCCGAGCTGCTGGCGCAGGCGCGCGAGGCCTGGCCGCAGACTGGCGGCGGGGTGTTCGGGGCGGACATGCAGGTGAGCCTGGTCAACGACGGGCCGGTGACGTTCTGGCTGGAAGCCGGCGCCTGACCGCTCTGGCCGTCCGCCGGTCCGCTCCTTGGGCGGCTTCTTAGACAAGCCCGGCCCTTTTCGGCGATTATTTGACCATCAGAGCGGCCACGCCGCCCATTACAGAACCATTTTTTCCAATGACAGCCAGCACCCCGTCCGCCGAGCGCATGCCGGCCGGCATCCCGTTCATCATCGCCAACGAGCTTGCCGAGCGCTTCTGCTACTACGGCATCAATTCGATCCTCACGGTCTACATGGTGCAGCACCTGCACTTCCCGGAGGCGCAGGCCACCATCTGGCAGACGCTGTGCAAGTTCGGCGCCTACTTCTTCCCGTTCTTCGCCGCCATCCTGGCCGACGTGTTCTGGGGCAAGTTCAAGACCATCATGTTCCTGGCGCTGTTCTACTGCGCCGGCTGCGTCGTGGTGGCTTCGATCGGGGGCTCCTGGGGGCTGGCGATGGGCCTGGGCCTGACCGCCTTCGGCACCGGCATCAAATCCTGCGTCTCGACCAATGTCGGCGACCAGTTCACCACCAAGAACCAGCACCTGATCAGCAAGGCCTTCAGCTACTTCTACTTCTCGATCAACTTCGGCTCCTCGATCTCGATCTTCATGTGCCCGATCTGGCTCGAGGCCTACGGGCCGAAAGTCGCGTTCGGCATCCCGGCGGTGGCGATGCTGCTGGCCACGATCGTGTTCTGGATGGGCCGCAAGCGCTTCACCGTGATCCCGCCCGCCATGAAGGAGCGGCAGAACCGCGGCGCCCTGGCCTTCGCCCTGTGCTTCGCGCCGGTGCTGCTCGTGACCGGCTGGGTCTTCATCATCACCGACAAGTCGGCGCTGTCCGCGGTCGCGGTGCTGCTGACGCAGATGGCCCTGGTGATCTGGCTGTGTCTGAAGACCGGGCTGCGCAAGGTGCTGCCGGCGGAGCTGATCGCCTGGCTGGAGCAGTCCTTCACCGGCGAAAGCCTCAAGCTGGTGCTGAAGCTCGGCTTCATCTATTACATCTTCGTCGCCATCTTCTGGTCGCTGTGGGAGCAGTCCAACGGCCAGACCTGGACCCTGCAGGCCACTTCCGACCTGATGGAGAAGCACCTGTTCGCCTTCCTCAAGGGCGTGCCGGGACTCGACGCGCTGTCCGGCTGGCAGATCCTGCCGGCGCAGCTGACCGTGGTGAACGGCCTGTTCATCCTGGCGATGATCCCGGTGTTCACCTTCATCGTGTTCCCGATCTGGGGTCGCCTGTTCAAGATCACCGCGCTGCGCAAGATCTGCGTCGGCCTGTTCGTCATCGGCGCCTCCTTCGGCATCATCGGCTGGATCGAAAACGAGATCTTCCACGGCCGCAGCGTCAACGCCTGGTGGCAGATCCTGGCCTACGGCGTGCTCAGCGCCTCCGAAGTGCTGATCTCGATCACCGCGCTGGAGTTCGCCTACAGCCAGGCGCCGCTGAAGATGAAAAGCTTCATGATGGCGGCGATGTACCTGTTCTCGGTCAGCGTCGGCCAGGCCTTCACGGTGCAGGTCAACACCCGCATGATCGAGACTCTGCATGCAACCGGCGTGCAGTCCGGCGAGCAGACCTGGGTTTCGTTCGCCGACGTGTCGCGCTTCCAGGTCGGCCAGAAGATCGACCTGACCGGCGACACCGGCCTGAGCATGACTGGCGACGACGGCAAGCCTGTCGGGGTAACCGGCACCTTCCTGGTGCGCGAGATCGAGGCCGGCGGCAAACGCTTGCAGCTGATGGACGTGGTGCACCGCGCCCCGCTGGCCACCAGCGGCGACTTCAAGCCGGCCAGCGGCGAGGTCAGCACCTACAAGCTGGTCGGCCCCATGTACTTCTGGTTCTTCGCCCTGATGGCCGGCGGCGCCGGCGTGCTCTTCATTTTCGTCAGCGGCCTGTATCGTGAGAAAATCCACGTACGCGAAGACGATGCGGCCGCCGAAGCGGTCTAGGAAGCAGACGTGGTCGATGCAGCGAAGGAAATGGCGCTGGAGTTCGTGAAACCGGCTGGTGCGGCGGCAGCCCCGCGCGCGCCTGCCACGGCCAAGGATCGCGGCGAGGCCAACAAGCTGGTGAAGCGGCTGCGCCGCCAGGTCGGCCAGGCGATCCAGGACTACGCCATGATCCGCGACGGCGACAAGGTCATGGTCTGCCTGTCCGGCGGCAAGGACTCCTACACCATGCTCGACATCCTGCTGCTGCTCAAGGAAGCGGCGCCGGTGAACTTCGAGCTGGTGGCGGTGAACCTGGACCAGAAGCAGCCGGACTTCCCCGAGCACGTGCTGCCGGACTACCTGAAGTCGCGCGGCGTGCCGTACCACATCCTCGAGCAGGATACCTACTCGGTGGTGAAGCGCGTCATCCCGGAAGGCAAGACCATGTGCAGCCTGTGCTCGCGGCTGCGCCGCGGCGCGCTGTACACGTACGCGGCTGAAAATAACTTCACGAAAATTGCGCTGGGCCATCATCGCGACGACATCGTCGCGACCTTCTTCCTCAACATGTTCCACGGCTCAAAGCTCAAGGCGATGCCGCCCAAGCTGAAGAGCGACGACGGCCGCAATGTGGTGATCCGCCCGCTGGCTTACTGCCGCGAATCGGACATCAGCGCCTACGCCCAGCTGCGCCAGTTCCCGATCATCCCCTGCAACTTGTGCGGCTCGCAGGAGCAGCTGCAGCGCAAGCAGGTGCGGCGCATGCTGGACGAGTGGGAGAAGCACAACCCCGGCCGCATCGAGAACATCTTCGGCGCCCTGCAGAACGTGGCGCCCTCGCAACTGGCCGACCCGGCGCTATTCGATTTCGCCGCGCTCGATGGCGGCGGCGAGGCCGCCGGCTGGCTGATGATGGACAAGCCCGGCGCGGATGAGCAGAACGGCTAGTACCGCAGTAGTTCCCCCTCGTTGCGCCTGAGCCAGGCGTAGAACGGCCCGCCCAGCGCCAGCGGCAGCGCCGCCAGCGCCACCAGCCAATAGCCGCTGACCAGTCCCCAGGCGCTGCCGGCCCAGCCGAACTGGATCGACATGGCGGCGAGGATGCGGCCCAGCGGTGCGTTGCCCCGGCGGTAGCGGCGACGAATGTCCTTGCGCGAGCCGGGGCTGGGCAGCCACAGATGGTACAGGCCGACGCTGAGGCTGCCGCCGGCGATGCACGCTGCCATCGCCAGGAACAGCAGCGGCCGCGGCCAGGCCGCCCATAGCGACACGGCGAACGTCAGCAGCCACAGCGGCAGCAGGATCACCACCAGCTTCATGTGGCGCAACTCGCCGCGCCGGCGCGGCGCGCAGGCGAGCAGCTCCGGCATGTCCTCGGCGCACACTGCCAGCCAGACCATGGTGTCGGCCAGCACGCAGCTGATCAGCGCCGCCAGGGCCGCGGCGGTGCCCTGCTGCGCCGCGCCGGACCAGCTCTGCACCGGACGTAGCAGCAGGATGAAGCCCGGGATGAAACCGATCACCGTCTGCGCCAGCAACATCAGCAGCTGCGGGTAGCGGCCGATCAGGCGCCACTCCTTGACGAACATCAGCCGCCACAGCCCGCCTTCGAAGCCGCGCCGCTCCGGCCCGGCGCTGCGGCGGGGCGCCGCTTGGCCGCCGAGACCTGCTGCGCTCTCCAGCGCATACGCGAAGCC
>CAYWPB010000307.1:0-5034 GCA_964458725.1 uncultured Nevskia sp.
GTGGTATTCCTTGCCGTTCTCGTCGAGCATCCGCACCAGCACGTCGAAGTGGCTGCGCGACTCGCCTTCGAGGCTGGCGATGGACTGGTAGGCCAGCTTGAGGCGGTTTTCCTCGATCGCCTTCTTCACCTGGGCGGCGCGGCGGGCCTCTTCGCGTTCGACCTGGTTGGCCTTGGCGGTGGCGCCCAGCGCCACGATCTGGTTGCCGCCACGCCCGGTGGAGGTTTTGCGCGCCTCCTCGGCGAGCTGGCGGATCACCTGCTCCGGCGACTCCTGGCCGCCGAGCGGGAACACCGCGATGGTCAGGCTGATGTGCGCTTCGTGGCTGCGCGCAGCAAAGATGTGGCCGGAGATTTCCTTGCGCAGGAACTCGGCGAACTGCTCGGCTTCGTTGTAATTCGGGCGCTGCACCAGCAGGGCCAGCTCGTCGGTGGAAAAGACGAAGGACAGGTCCTGCGGGCCGAGGCGGGAGTGCACCGTTTCAGCCAGCAGCGAGGTCACTTCCTGCGCGTCGGCATGGCCGATGCGCTGCTCCAGCGCGTCGAAAGAGTCGATGTGCAGCAGGATCGCGGTGCGCACCACCTTGCTGTCCGCGGCCGGCGATTCGGCCAGCGCGTCGGCGAACACGCCGCGGCCGTGGAAGGCGGCCTGGGCCGAGGCCGGACGGCCCTTGCCGCCCTCGGCGCGGATCAGCAGCTCGATCACGCTTTCGCCGTCCTGGGTGCCGAGGATCAGCTGCGCCTTGACGCTGACCTGGCCCTTGCGCCCGGCCAGCACCAGTTCCAGCGGCTCGCCGTTGTGCTTGCCCTTCTGCACCGCGCGCAGGCGTTCCTTGATCTTGACCTGCTGGTCAGGGGCCACCAGGTCGATCAGCGGCTGCCCGGCCAGCTCGGCCGGGTCGTCGTAGCCGAGCAGATGGGTGAAGGCGGTATTGGCGTTGGCCAGGATGCCCTCCTGCACGTGGGCGACGGCATCGGCGGTGTTCTCGGTGAGCTGCTGGTGGCGCGACTCGAAATCGGCCAGGCGCTGCTGCGTCAGGCGCAGGTTGCGCAGGTTGTGGTGTTTGACGAATTCGCGCACCACCACCAGCTCGAGGTGGCGCAGGTGGCGCAGGTCGTCGTAGGAGACGAAATCCTGGGCGCCGGCGGCGAGGGCGGCGACGGCATCCTCGACCGAGTGCTCCTTGCTGATGACGACCACCGGCAGGTCGGGCCGCTGCCTGCTGGCGACGGCGATAACCTGCTCCGGCGAGGCGTTCCTGACGTTTTCGTCACACAGCACCAAGTCCGGCGGGTTGCGCTGCAGCACGTCCTGCAGGTCTTCCAGGTCGGTGATCCAGGCCACCCGCAGCGGATGGCCGGCATTGCGCAGGTGGCTTTCGATGCGCTTGGCCACTTCCTCCGCGCTGGTGACCACCAGCAGCACACCGGACGCTTCGCTGAGCAGGGCGGAAGGGAGTCGGGTCACGGGCTTGCCGGTCACCATGGCAGCAGGGTCTTGGCCGGAGCGCCCGGCAGCTCACGCGCCAGGCGCGGCACGAGATAACCCGGCAGCCGCGCCGCCAGCTCCCCCATCATTTCGATAGCAATGTTTTCGTTCACCTCGAAATGCCCCGCTCCCTGGACGCGATCGAGTAGGTGTAGATAGTAGGGCAAAACGCCGCAGGCAAAAAGCCGCTCCGACAGCGCCGCCAGCACCGCGGGGCTGTCGTTGACCCCCTTGAGCAGGACCGACTGGTTGAGCAGGGTGGCGCCGGCGCCCCGCAAGCGGGCGGCGGCGGTCTCCACCGCGGCGTCGATCTCGTTGGGATGATTGACGTGCAGCACCACCACCTTCTGCAGGCGGGAGCGGCCGAGCCAGCCGAGCAGGGCCTCGTCGACGCGCTCCGGCAGCACCACCGCGGTGCGGGTATGCAGGCGCAATCGCCGCAGATGGGGGATGCGCTCCAGCCCGGTTGCCAGCTCGGCCAGCTTGTCATCGTCCAACGACAGCGGGTCCCCCCCGGACAGGATCACTTCCTCGATGCTCGGGTCCGCCGCCAGCGCGGCCAGGGTCTCGCGCCAGTGGCCGCGCGAGGCCAGGTGCTCGGCATAAGGGAAGTGGCGGCGGAAGCAGTAGCGGCAGTGCACGGCGCAGGCGCCGGTGCTCACCACCAGGGCCCGGCCCTGGTACTTGTGGATCAGGCCGCCGGGCTTGAGCCGGTGCAGGTCGCCGACGGCATCGCCGCTAAAGCCCGGCGTCTCCTGGGCCTCGGTGGCGGCTGGCCAGACCTGCAGGAACAGCGGGTCCCGGGGGTCGCCCTTGCGCATGCGCGAAGCGAAGGCCTGGGGCACCCGCAGGGGAAAGTCGCGCAACTGCGTCGGGTCCAGACCCGGCAGGCGCGGATCGAGTTCCAGGGCTTGCAGCAGGTCGCCGGCGCGCGCGAAGTGCCGGGCGCGCTGCCAGGCGGGGATAGGACCGCCTGAGTGCCTCAGGCGGTCCTCCCTCACCCCGCCATCGGCATCCGCCGATTGCCCTCCCCTCTCCCGCTGCGCGGTAGAGGGGTAATGGCCGGCAACCTTCGGTTGCCTGCTTTTCATTGGTGCGGAACCATCGTGCATTGCGAGGATTGTCGCGGACTTGCGGCCGCGACTCAACATAGCCCGGTCGCGTTTGCGCAATGCAGCAATCGGCGAGCAGAGCCCTGTCCGCCATGTGACAATCGCCGGCGAGAAGCCGGTGTCCGGATGCCGGCCTGAGCCACGGAAAACAGGTGCAATGCAAGCCAACAAAGTCGCGCTGCTGACGGGGGTGACCGGCCAGGACGGGGCCTACCTCGCCGAATTCCTGCTGAACAAGGGCTACGAAGTGCACGGCGTGAAGCGGCGTGCCTCGCTGTTCAACACGGACCGCATCGACCACCTCTACCAGGGGCCGCAGGAGCATGGGCGGCGCTTCGTCCTGCATTACGGCGACCTGACCGATTCGACCAACCTGATCCGCATCATGCAGGAGGTCCAGCCTGACGAGATCTACAACCTCGGCGCCCAGAGCCATGTCGCCGTCTCGTTCGAGAGCCCGGAGTACACCGCCAATTGCGACGCCATCGGCACCCTGCGCCTGCTGGAGGCGATCCGCATCCTCCGGCTGGAGCGGAAGTCGCGGTTCTACCAGGCCTCCACCTCCGAGATGTACGGCAAGGTGCAGGAGGTGCCGCAGACGGAAGCCACGCCGTTCTATCCGCGTTCACCCTATGCTGCGGCCAAGCTTTACGCCTATTGGATCACGGTGAACTACCGCGAGGCCTACGGCATGTATGCCTGCAACGGCATTCTGTTCAACCACGAGTCACCGATCCGCGGCGAGACGTTCGTTACGCGCAAGATCACCCGGGCGGTCACGCGTATCCACCTGGGTCTGCAGGACTGCCTCTACCTGGGCAACTACAACTCCCTGCGCGACTGGGGTCACGCCCGCGACTACGTCGAGATGCAGTGGCTGATGCTGCAGCAGGAGCAGCCGGAAGACTACGTCATCGCCACCGGCGTGCAGTACTCGGTGCGCCAGTTCGTGGAGGAGGCGGCGCGCAACCTCGGCATCTCGATCGAGTGGTCAGGGCAGGGCGTGGACGAGATCGGCGTGGTCGCCGCGGCGCCGGCGGATTCGAAGGCCCGGCCCGGCCAGAAGATCGTGGCGGTGGACCCACGCTATTTCCGCCCCACTGAAGTCGACACCCTGCTCGGCGATCCCGCCAAGGCGCGGCAGAAGCTGGGCTGGACGCCGCGCACCAGCTTCGCCGAGCTGGTGCGGGAGATGGTGCAGGAGGACCTCAGGCTGGCGCAGCGCGACACCCTGGTGAAGGACGCCGGCTTCCGCGCCTACAACTACAACGAGTAGGCCATGCACAAGGATTCGCGGGTCTTCGTGGCCGGCCATAACGGCCTGGCCGGCAGCGCGATCCTGCGCCGCCTCCAAGCGCTCGGCTTCGGTCGCCTGCTGCTGCGCAGCCGCGCCGAGTTGGACCTGACCGACCAGGCGGCGGTGGAGGGCTTCTTCGCGGCGGAGAAGCCGGAATACGTGTTCCTGGCGGCCGCCAAGGTCGGCGGCATCCAGGCCAACGACAGCTATCCGGCGGAGTTCCTGCGCGACAACCTGGCGATCCAGACCAACGTCATCCACTCCGCCTGGAAGCACAGCGCCGCCAAGCTGGCCTTCCTCGGCTCGTCCTGCATCTATCCCAGGCTGGCGGCCCAGCCGATGCGCGAGTCCGAGCTGCTGACCGGCCCGCTGGAACCCACCAACGAGTGGTACGCCATCGCCAAGATCGCCGGCATCAAGCAGTGCCAGGCCTATCGCCGGCAATACGGCTTCAACGCCATTTCGCTGATGCCCACCAACCTGTATGGCCCGGGCGACAACTTCCACCTCGACAATTCGCATGTGCTGCCGGCGCTGATCCGCAAGTTCCACGACGCCAAGCTTGCCGGGAAGCCGGAGGTGGTGATGTGGGGCACCGGCACGCCGCGGCGCGAGTTCCTGCATGTCGACGACCTGGCCGACGCCGCGGTCCACCTGATGCAGAACTACGCGGGCGAGGACATTGTCAACGTCGGTATCGGCGAGGACATTCCGATCCGCGAGCTGGCGCAGATCGTGTCCGAGACCGTGGGCTTCGCGGGGCGCATCGTCAACGACACCAGCAAGCCCGACGGCACCCCGCGCAAGCTGATGGACGTGAGCCGCCTGCATGCCCTGGGCTGGAAGGCGCGCATCCCGCTGCGCGAGGGCATCGCCGGAACCTATCGCTGGTTCCTGCAGAATCAGGACCGCTTCCGTCGCTGAAACGGGCGGTTCGCTCAGGCTTTCGTCGCGGTCCGGCGCGGCCGCGCCTTCGGCTTGCTTCTCTTGGCAGCCGCCGGCGGTTTGCCGCGCAGCACGGGCGACTCCGCTTCCGCCGCCGCCGTTTTCGGCTTATAGCGGCATAGATCTTTGATCCCGCAGCGCCAGCATTCCGGGTTGCGCGCCTTGCAGACGTAGCGACCGTGCAGGATCAGC
>CAYWPB010000308.1:0-4980 GCA_964458725.1 uncultured Nevskia sp.
GGCCACGACCGGAAGACAGGCGAGACCAGCCGAGGTGAAAAGCCCCACGTACTTCTTTTTCATGACACTCCTTGCGTGTTTGATTCGCTGAACGATGCAGCGAGCCAGACTCACGCATGTACCGTGCCATTCGCCCGTCAGCCGCGCCCGGCGCGGCCGCGGGCGGCCCCAAGCAAAAACGCCTGGCACCGGGCCAGGCGTTTGAGATGCAACGGAAATCTCGCCGCGGCTCAGACGCCGGTCTGCTTCAGCATCTGCTGGATGGCGGCCTTCAGCTCGTCGTTGCTCAGGTCCGGGTTGCCGCCGCGCGCAGGCATCGAGCCCTTGCCCTTGGCGGCAACGCCGACCAGGCCGTCGACGCCGCCGGCCTCCTTGAGGCGCGCGCCCCAGGCGGCCTTGTCGCCGATCTTCGGCGCGCCGAGCACGCCGGTGCCGTGGCAGGCGCTGCACACACCGCTGACCACCTGCTCGCCGCTCATCGGCGCGTGCGGGGCAGCGGCGCTGGCCTTCATCAGGGCGGCCGGGTCGGTGACCACGGTGCCGATCGGGGCGATACGTTCCTGCACCGACTTGTCCATCGCGACCTGGTCGATGCCACTGCCGCCAGCGGCCAGATAGATGCCGATGCCGATGATGGTGGCCGTGAACGCGACGAGGATGCCAATCACGCCCGCAAAGGAAGTTACAAAGGCCTTGTCGTTATTGCCGCTCACAGTGTTCTCCAGAAGGATGGCGGGACGTACCCGATCCGGCGCTGCGTTGATGGAATGATCGCCGGCCCCTCGGCGGGGGCGTTAGGCGCCGCATTATATTAAAAAAATCCGGCGGGGCGCCGCCCGGACTCGCCAGGCCCGCTGCCAGGTATGCTAATTGAATTAGTATTTCATGCTAATATCTCGCCATGGAGAGCAAAACCGCCCGGCTGACGCTGCTGATCGATCCCGACAAGAAGCGGGCTTTCGAGAAGCTGTGCGCCTCGCAGGACCTGACGCCGTCGCAGGTGGTGCGCCAGATGATCCGCGAATACCTGGCGAAGCACGGCGTCGACTACAAGAGCAAGCCGGCGCGCAAGCCGGCCGACTGAGCCGGCTCAGCCGCAGGCCAGCAGCGCCGTCCGGAAATCCCGCAGGTAGCGGCGCGGGCCGCCGCTGCGCCGCGCCAGCCCGGCGCGTACCAGCTTGCGCACCACGTTCGGCCGGGCGTCGCACAGCAGCACCCGCACGCCGCGCCGCTCCAAGTTCTGCGTCGCCTCCTCCAGCGCCTGGATCCCGGTGATGTCCATGAACGGCACACGGTTCAACCGGATGATGATGCAGCGCGGATCGGCATGGGTCTGGGCCAGGGTTCGCTCGAGGTTCTCCACTGCGCCAAAGAAGAACGGCCCCTCGATCGAATAGACCAGCACGTCGCGTGGCAGCGCGCCGAGCCCGCTGTCGGCCAGCTCGGCGCGCAGGCTGCGGTCGTCGATGCGCAGCACCTCCACCGCCGCCGACATGCGGCGCAGGAACTGCAGCATGGCGAGGATCACGCCGACATTGACCGCCACCACCAGGTCGGCGAACACCGTCAGGCCGAAAGTGATGAGCAGAATCAATACGTCGGCGCGCGGCGCGGTGCGCACCATCCGCACCACGTGCCGCGCCTCGCTCATGTTCCAGGCGAAGGCCGTCGCCAGCGGCAGCGCCACTACGCCGACGATCACGCCGGCGACGAGGTTGCGGATCCATTGGCCGCGCCGGAACAGGCCCGCCCTGGCTGCCTCGATCACCGCGACCATCGCGCCGCCCTTCAAACTAACCGTATGGGAACTATATTAGTATGTCATGCACATGTAAGGCACACACCGATCGGGACTGAAGGGCCGCTTGTCCGCGGAAAAGAGGGCAAGACTCGACCCATCCGTCGGGAACGAATTTGGACCGCCGCAGGCGGGCCCACAGGCACGGCTTGGGGGTCAGGCACAGGGATGTGCCTGACCACTTGCGACGCAGTCAGAGGGGAGAATCCGCTGTGCGCAGTACTGGCAGCGGTCTGGAGCGATGAAGGCCGAATCCCGAAGAGAATGGCGCGCCCGAGAGGATTCGAACCTCTGACCCCTGCCTTCGGAGGGCAGTACTCTATCCAGCTGAGCTACGGGCGCGTACGGATTGGCCGCGCAAGGATACCCGCGAACGGCGGTGCGGACAACGAATCCTCCGCCGCATCCGTCACATCCGCCCTTGGAAACCACGGCCGCCGCCCCAACTGTAACGGCCTTGTACCGGCCCAGCTGTACACCGGCTGCCGGGAACCTTTGCGCTATGATGCGCCCCCTCTTTTCGCGCCGGCGCGTCCGGCACGGATGCGGCAATGAATCGCAGCTTCTACCAGGGTTTCTGGGCGGTGTTCGGCGCCTTCGTCATCTGGGGCCTGTTTCCCCTCTACTGGCACCAGCTGCGCGATGTCCCTTCGCTGCAGATCGTCGCCCACCGCGTGGTCTGGTGCGGCGTCTTCGTCGGCGGCTGGCTGCTGCTGCGCAACGGCGCCGGCTGGCTGCGCCAGGCCCTGGCCCAGCCGCGCGCGCCGCGGATGCTGGCCTGCAGCAGCGTGCTGATCAGCGTCAACTGGGGCCTCTACATCTGGGCCGTCAACAACGGCCACGTGGTCGAGTCCAGCCTCGGCTACTTCATCAATCCCCTGGTCAACGTGCTGCTCGGCGTGCTGGTGCTGCACGAGAAGCTCAACCCGGTGCAGCGCTTCGCGGTGGCCTGCGCCGCCGCCGGCGTAGTCTGGCTGACCTGGCAGCTCGGCGCGCTGCCGTGGATCGCCCTGGCCCTGGCGCTGTCGTTCGGCAGCTATGGCCTGGTACGCAAGATCGTGGCGGTCGAGGCGATCCCGGGCCTGGGCGTGGAGAGCGTGTTCCTGTTCCTGCCGGCGCTGGCCTACCTGCTGTGGACCCACCACGAAGGCGCCGGCGCCTTCGGCCATCTACCGCTGACGCAGAACCTGATGCTGGTGGCCGGCGGCGCGATGACCGCGGTCCCGCTGATCTGGTTCGCCTACGGCGCGCGGCAAATCCCCTACTCGCTGGTCGGCATCATCCAGTATGTCGGCCCGACCCTGCAGCTGCTGACCGGCGTGTTCCTGTTCGGCGAGAGCTTCACCCGCACCCAGGCCATCGGCTTCGGCCTGATCTGGGCGGCCCTGGCGATCTATGCCGTGGAGGGACTGTGGCGCGCCCGTGCCGCCCGCACCGCACCCGCCGCGGTGGCGGCCGCGGCCGACTGAAGCAGCGGTGTCCACCCTCAGCTAAGGGGCGTCCTTTGCGGCCGCCCCGCCCCATAATGGGCCGGGTTCCAGCCAGGGATGCGATGCCCCATGGGGGATATCACGCGCCTGTTGGTCGAGGTGCGCCGCGGCGACGCCGCGGCCCGCAAAACCCTGTTCGAGCGCGTCTACCATGAGCTGCAGGCCCTGGCCCGCGCACGCCTGGCGGGCGAAGCCTCCTTCACTCAGATCGACGCCTCCAGTCTGGTACACGAGGCCTACCTGCGCCTGAACCGCAGCGCCGAGCTGCCGGCCGACAACCGCCGCGCCTTTTTCGCCTACGCCGCCACGGTGATGCGCAACGTCATCATCGACTACGTGCGCGAGCGCAAGGCGCTCAAGCGCGGCAACGGCGAGGCTCCGCTGACCCTGGAAACCCGCGACGCCCCGCCCGACAGCCGCGACCCCGAGGTCGAGACCCTGGACCTGGCGCTGCAGGAACTGCGACAGATCGACGAGCGCTGCCACCAGATCGTCGAGCTGCGCTACTTCGGCGGCATGTCGGTGGAGGAGATCGCCGAGCTGCTGGATTTGTCCCCGACCACGATCAAGCGCGACTGGCAGAAGGCGCGGGCCTTCCTGTTCCAGGCGATGCGGAACTAGGCCTGCACGGCATGTCCGCTTCCGCTTCGGTCACGCAGTGGCGCGAAGCGATGCAACGCTTCGCGCAGCTGCTCGACCTGGAGCCGGCGCAACGCGAGGCCGCGCTGGAGATCCTGCGCCAAAGCCAGCCGGAGCTGCATGCGCAGGTGCTGCGCCTGCTCGAGGCCGATCGCTCCGCCACCTCCTGCGGCTACCTCGCCGACGGCGCCCTGGCGCTGGCGGCGCCGCCAGCGCCGGAGCAGGCGGAGCTGAGCGCCGGCACCGAGGTCGGCCCCTATCGCCTGGAGCGCCCGCTCGGCCACGGCGGTATGGGCGAGGTCTGGCTGGCACGGCGCGCCGACGGCCTCACCGCCGCTCCGGTGGCGCTGAAACTGCTGCACGCACACCTGCTGCAGTCGGCGCTGCGCGCGCGCTTTCTGCGCGAGGGCCGCATCCTCGGCCAGCTCAGCCATCCCAACATCGCGCGCCTGCTGGACGCCGGCATCGGCGCCAATGGACGCCCCTACCTCGCGCTGGAATACGTCGAGGGCGAACGCATCGACCGCTGGTGCGATCATCGACGGCTGGATCTGCCGGCGCGCCTGCGCCTGTTCCTGCAGGCCTGCGAAGCGGTGGCGCACGCCCACGCCCACCTGGTCGTGCACCGCGACCTCAAGCCCTCCAACATCCTGGTGAGCGCCGAAGGCACGATCAAGCTGCTCGACTTCGGCATCGCCAAGTTGCTCGAGACCGAGCAGACCGCACCGGGCTTGGCCGCCGCAGAAGCGACCGAGCTGACCCGCCTCGGCGGCCGCGCCCTCACTCCGGAGTACGCCGCGCCGGAGCAGGTCACCGGCAGCGCCGTCACGACCAGCACCGACGTTTACGCCCTCGGCGTGCTGCTCTACGGCCTGCTCAGCGGCCGCCGCCCCTACGGTGCGCCGGGGCAGAGCGCGGCCCAGACCGAGCGCGAAGTGCTGGAAGCCGAGCCGGCGCCGCCGAGCCAGGCACGCGCGCCGCGGAACACCGCGTCCGACGCCACCGCCCCGGACGCGCAAGAGCTTGCGGCGCTGCGCGACACCACTCCGCGCG
>CAYWPB010000309.1:0-4975 GCA_964458725.1 uncultured Nevskia sp.
ACATCGTCGCTCGCGCCTTGCCTGGCGCAAAATGGGGGGCAACGGCAGGGCATGGGATCCATCAGAGGTTCCCTGGCGGCGGCCGTGTTGCACCGCAGGCGCCCAAAAACCATACTTGCGCGAAACTCCGGGAATCCCTTTTGCGAGCTGCCCCGTCATCGCTGTTGCGCCTGACCCTGGCCGCCTTGGGCCTGTGCGCCCTCGCGCCGGCGCAGGCGCAGTACAACCGCTCCGCCCCTGCCTCCTGCCCGCAGATCGACTATGCGCGCGAATTGCCGCCGATCGCGCCCGATCCGCGCCTGGTGCTGAACGCCGACCATGTCGAGCTGAAGCAAGCCGGCATTTCGCGCCTGACCGGCTCGGTCCTGATCAGCCAGGACGGACGCGAATTCTCCGCGCAGCAGGTGGACTACAGCGACGCCGACAAGCACCTGCGGGTCGACTCGCAGTCGCTGTTCCGCGACCCGGCACTGATCGTCAAGAGCCAGAGCCTGGACTACGACCTGGTCAGCGAACAGGGCGTATTCAACCAGGCCAGCTACACCCTGATCCCGCTGGCAGCGCGCGGCCAGTCCGAGCGTATCGACGTGGCGCGCGAAGGCTGGGCCCGGCTCACCGGCGTCAGCTACACCACCTGCGCCCCCGACGTCGAATCCTGGCTGCTCAAGGCCGGCCGCATCGAGCTGGACCAGGACAAGGGCATGGGCTATGCCCACGACGCCACGCTGTGGTTCCAGGGCCTGCCGATCCTCTACCTGCCCTACTTCCAGTTCCCGATCGACGGCGAGCGCCACACCGGCTTCCTGCCGCCGATCCTGGGGCAGTCGCACAACACCGGCTTCGACCTGCGCGCGCCGTTCTACCTGAACCTGGCGCCGAACTACGACGCCACGCTGATCCCGCGCTACATGACCAACCGCGGCGCCCAGCTCGGCGGACGGGTGCGCTACCTCTGGGAGAAAGGCCAGGGTCAGGTCTATGGCGAGTATCTGAGCTACGACCAGGACGCGCACAGGGAACGCAGCTACGTCAATTTTTCGCACGAGAGCCTGTTCAACCAGCGCCTGGGCCTGGAGGCGCAGTACGCCCAGGTCAGCGATCGCGCCTACTTCGAGGACCTCGGCGGCAACGTCGACCTGACCTCGGCCTCGTTCCTGGCGCAGGGCGCCAAGCTTACTTACGCCGCCCCGGCGTCCTATACCGTGACCGCGCTGGTGCAGGGCTACCAGCCGGTGGCCAGCTCCATCGCCACCACCGATAACCCCTACCAGCGCCTGCCGCAGATCACCCTGGACGCGCTGACCCGCAACACCTGGTTCAACACCCGCGCCGGCTTCGAGGGCCAGTTCACCAACTTCGCCCGCTCCGACTCGGTGGAGGGCCAGCGCCTGATCGCGCAGCCCTACCTGCGCTGGCAACAGGATCATGCCGCCTGGTACACGGCGGCGCAGACCGACCTGTCGTACACCTACTACAACCTGACCGACACCGGCGACAACCAGCCGGCCCAGCCGCAGCGCACGCTGCCGGTGCTCAGCGGCGAGGGCGGCCTGCATTTCGAGCGCATCACCGACAGCGGCGTGCTGCAGACGCTGGAGCCGAAGCTGTTCTACCTGTACGTGCCGTACCACGCGCAGGATCGCCTGCCGGTGTTCGACTCGGGCGAACCGGACTTCGATTTCCCCGAGCTGTTCGCCCGCAACCGCTACACCGGCGAGGACCGCATCTCCGACGCCAACCAGCTGACCTCGGCCGTCACCACGCGGCTGATCGACCCGGATTCGGGCCTGACCAAGGTTTCCGCCAGCCTCGGCGAGATCTACCGCTTCAACGCGCCGCGCGTCGGCCTGCCGGGGTTCGGCAACCCCAGTCCCGGCAGCTCGGACTACATCGGCGCGGTGGAGTACCAGATCAGCCAGCGCTGGGCCGCGGCGGGCACCGCGGAATGGACCTCCACTTTCGACCGCTTCCAGCGCACCGAGGTGGACCTGCGCTACCGCGAGCCGGAAAACGGGCTCTACGGCCGCCGCCTCGACATCGCCTACCGCTACTTCAACGGCCTGCTGCAACAGGCCGACGTGGCCTTCTCCACCCCGATCGTCGACCGCTGGCGCGCCGCGGCGCGGGTGCGCTACTCCCTCTTCAACGACGAGATCCAGGAATCCTTCCTCGGCCTGGAATACCAGACCTGCTGTTGGGCCATCCGCGGCACCTACCGCCGCTACATCTCCAACAGCAACGGCGGCTTCAACAATGGCGTCTACTTCCAGCTCGACCTGAAGGGTCTCAGCCGCCTCGGCACCGGCTTCGACGAGCTGCTGCCGGCCACCGATCCCAACGCCCCGATCCGCGGCCGCAACGCCACCTCCAGCCAGCCCTACTGAAGTCCGTCCAGGACCGGCGAGGGGACTGGACCGCCTGCCGCGTGCTACCCTAGGGGCTTCGCAGTCCCTTATCCGCAGACCCCATGAAGCTGTCCTTCCGGCTGCCGCTCGCGGCCCTGATCCTTTCCGTCTCCTGCGCCGCCGGCGCCGCCCAGACCATCGACCGCATCATCGCGGTGGTCAACGACAACGTCATCCTGCAAAGCGAGCTGGAGCAGCAGATCCACATCGCGCAGAGCGAGATGAAGGATCACGGCATCACCCCACCGCCCGAGGACGCGCTGCGCAGCCAGGTGCTGGAGCGCCTGATCCTGATGCGGCTGCAGACCGACCGCGCCAAGGAGGCCGGTATCAAGGTCGACGACCGCGAGCTGAACGACGTGATGAACAACATCGCGGCGCAGAACAAGATGACCCTGGCCCAGCTGGCCCAATCGGTGAAGTCCGAGGGCATGGACTACACCGCCCTGCGCGAGCAGGTGCGCCAGCAGGTGCTGGCCAACCGCGTGCGGCAGAAAGAAGTCGATTCGCGCGTCGTCGTCACCGACCAGGATATCGACCAGTTCCTCGCCGCCAACGGTAACGAGGACCAGACCGAATACCACCTCGCCCATATCCTGGTGGCGCTGCCCGACGCGGCCAGCCCGGAAGTGCGCGAAAAGGCCCACGCCAAGGCCGATGCCGTGCTGAAGCGGCTGCGCGGCGGCGATGACTTCGCCCAGGTGGCGATCACCAGTTCCGACGGCCAGCAGGCACTGCAGGGCGGCGATCTGGGCTGGCGCAAGGCCAGCGCGCTGCCCAGCGTGTTCGCCACCGCCATGGCCAAGATGAAACCGGGCGACACCAGCGCCCTGATCGAGGCCAGCAACGGCTACAACATCATCAAGCTGATCGAACGGCGCGACGCCGGCGAGCGCCAGACCGTCACCGAAACGCAGTCGCGCCACATTCTGCTGACGCCCAACACGATCCGCAGCGAGGACGCCACCCGCGCCCAGGCCTACGAGCTGTACGAGCGCCTGAAGAAGGGCGGCGATTTCGCCGAGCTGGCGAAGAAATACTCGGACGACCCCGGTTCCAAGAACGCCGGCGGCGATCTCGGCTGGCAGCCGCCGGGCGTGTTCACACCGGAATTCCAGGAACACATCGACGCGCTCAAGGACGGCGAACTCAGCCAGCCGTTCCACAGTCAGTTCGGCTGGCATATCGCCCGGGTCGAAGCGCGCCGTACCCGCGACGTGACCACGGAAGCACGCCGCGGCCGTGCCCGCCAAACCATCACCCAGCGCAAGGACGCCGAGGAATACGAAGCCTGGCTGCGCCGCCTGCGCGAGGAAGCCTACGTCGAATACCGCCTCGGCGGCAGCGGCGGCGCCGACGCTTCCGGCAAGACCTCCTGATCCAGGCCGGAGCCGCGGCAGCAGCGGCACCAAAGCCAGCATGAGCAGCGCGACCAGTCCCCTGCCCCGCCTGCTGCTGACCCCAGGGGAGCCGGCCGGCATCGGCCCGGACCTGACCGTGATGCTGGCGCAGCAGCCGCTGGACGCAGTCCTGGCCGCGGTCTGCGATCCGGGCCTGCTCGAGGAACGCGCACAACAGCTGGGCCTGCCGTTGCGCCTGCGCATCATCGCCGCCGATGGTCCCGGGCAGCAGCCACATCAGCCAGGCGAGCTGCTGGTCCTCCCGGCGCGGCTTGCGGCCCCCGTCACGGCGGGCCGGCTCGACGCGCGTAATGCCGGATACGTGCTGGAGACACTGCGCCGGGCCACCCGCGGCGTGCTGGAGGGCCATGCCGATGGCCTGGTCACGGCGCCGGTTCACAAGGGTGTGATCAACGACGCCGGCATCCCCTTCAGCGGCCACACCGAGTTCCTGGCCCAGCTTTGCCAAGCGCCGACGCCAGTCATGATGCTCGCAGCCGGCACCCTGCGCGTGGCGCTGGCCACCACCCACCTGCCGCTGCGCGCGGTTGCGGATGCCATCACTCCGGGAAGCCTCGAATCGGTATTGCGCGTGCTGCATCACGACCTGCGCAGCCGCTTCGGTCTGACCCAACCACGCATCCTGGTCTGCGGCCTCAATCCGCACGCCGGCGAAGGCGGCCACCTCGGCCGCGAGGAGATCGAGGTCATCGCTCCGGTGCTGGAGCGGCTGCGCGGCGAAGGCATGCTGCTGAATGGCCCCCTGCCCGCAGATACGCTGTTCACGCCGCGCCTGCTGGCGCAGGGCGACGCAGTGCTGGCGATGTACCACGACCAGGGCCTGCCGGTGCTCAAACATGCCGGCTTCGGCGAGGCGGTGAACGTCACGCTCGGCCTGCCCGTCATCCGCACCTCGGTCGACCACGGCACGGCGCTGGACCTTGCCGGCACGGGCCGCGCCGAAATCGGCAGCCTGCTGGCGGCGCTGCGCATGGCGCTGGAACTGGCGGCGGTGAAAGCGCGGACATGAGCGAACACCACGCCGCCAAGAAGCGCTTCGGCCAGCACTTCCTGCACGATCCGCAGGTGATCGAGCGCATCGTCCGCAGCATCAACCCGCAGCCCGGCGAGGTGCTGGCCGAGATCGGTCCCGGCCTCGGCGCGCTGACC
>CAYWPB010000310.1:0-4961 GCA_964458725.1 uncultured Nevskia sp.
CGACAAGTCGATCCGCGGCCACACCGACCAGTTCATCTACAAGTTCCGCAAGCCGGGATAGGCACTTTCGGTTTGGAGTCAGCCATGCCGTCCCCTCTCCCGCTTGCGGGAGAGGGTGGCCCGTCAGGGCCGGGAGAGGGGCCGTGAAGGCCAGGTTTTACGGCCCCTCTCCCCCGCCCCACTCCCGCGGGCGGGAGAGGGGAGTTGAATGCACTTGAGGTGAAAGCACCGTCAGAGCATTCACGCCGGCGAGTGGCGGTAGGTCGGCTGGAAATGACATGAAGCTGTTATGGTTCAGGATATGAAGCAGCTTTTTCACATGGATTGCCCATCCTCAAGCCCTCTGCTGTACCGGCTGCAGGACGGCAGGTTTCAGATCATCGAACCAGGCAAGCTCGCACCCATCATGATCGGGCAGGGATACTTCCTCGCCGAATCAGCCTTCGCGGACTACCTCACATCCCTGAATCTGCCGAGCCTGCGCATCTGTTCTGCCGTGCTCCACGATCCACACGAAGGCCAGGACATCACCGGCTACCGGGAACTGCAGATCACGCAACACTTCTCGCCAGATTGGTACCCCGATATCGATCTGGACGGCGAGCGGTTCCTGTTGATGGATAGTCGCTACGTCTTCGTCAGCCCCGATCTCAAGGATCGTCTCGAGAACTCGGTGTTCCACTACCTTCGTTTCAGCAAAGGGCTCGACAGGTTTGCTGCACAGCACCCTGCCCCGTAGAGGCAGGGGCAAAAGCGCAGCGAAATCCCGCCACACGCTCAAGTTGCGCACCTCTTGAAATCTGTCCAGCCCGGCACAAGGACTGATGGACTGCCTCCCGCCGCAAGGAACCACTCATGACTCCGTCCGCCCAGGCTTCCGGCCAGTTCAAGCTCTCCGGCAAGACCGCCGTCACCCGCCTCGGCTTCGGCGCCATGCGCATCACCGGCGCCGGCATCTGGGGACCGCCGAAGGACCAGGCCGAAGCGATCCGCGTGCTCAGGCGCCTGCCGGAGCTGGGCGTGGATTTCGTCGACACCGCCGACAGCTATGGTCCCTACATCAGCGAGGACCTGATCGCGGAGGCGCTGCATCCGTACAAAAACGTGCTGGTCGCCACCAAGGGCGGCCTTACCCGCCAAGGGCCGGACATCTGGCTGCCGGTCGGCCGGCCCGAGTACCTGCGCCAATGCGTGCTGATGAGCCTGCGCCGGCTGAAGCAGGAGCGCATCGAGCTGTGGCAACTGCACCGCATCGACGCCAAGGTGCCGCGCGAGGAGCAGTTCGACTGCATCGCCCAGATGCAGAAGGAGGGCCTGATCCACCACGCAGGCCTGAGCGAAGTGAACGTGGACGAGATCAAGGCGGCGCAGAAGCATTTCACCGTGGCCACGGTGCAGAACTTGTACAACCTGGGCAACCGCAAGAGCGAGGCGGTGCTGGATTACTGCGGCGCGAACCACATCGGCTTCATTCCCTGGTACCCGCTGGCCGCCGGCAAGCTGGCCCAGCCCGGCGGTACCGCCGCGCGCATCGCCAAGGCCCACGGCGCCACTGCCGGCCAGGTCGCGCTGGCCTGGCTGCTCAAGCGCAGCCCGGTGGTGCTGCCGATTCCCGGCACCGGCAGCGTCAAGCACCTGGAGGAGAACGTGGCCGGGGCGGAGCTGAAGCTCAGCGATGCCGAGCTCGAGGAGCTGTCGAAGGCCAAGGCTTGATCGCCGGACCCGGCCAGGACCACACTAGGCGCACGATGTCATTCTTCGCTTTTTCCGCCGGCCACCCCGATGCGCGCTGATCCCGAAGCCCACGATGGCGTGCGGCTCGACGTGTGGCTGTGGGCGATCCGCTTCTACAAGACCCGCGGCCTGGCCAAGGAAGCTGTGGTCGGCGGCAAGGTCAAGGTCGGCGGCGGCTCGGCTAAACCGTCCAGGACCCTGCACATCGGCGACCGCCTGGAGATCACGCGCGGCCAGGACCGCTACGAGATCGAGGTGGTGAGCCTGAGCGAACAGCGCGGCCCGGCGCCGGTGGCGCAGCAGCTCTACTGCGAAACCGAAGCAAGCCGCAAAGCGCGCGAGGATGCGGCGCAGATGCGCCGCCTCACCGCCGCCGGCTACGCCAAGCCGGCGACCAAGCCCGACAAGCGCGCGCGCCGGCTAATCCAGGCGCTGGGCGACATCGACGCATTCTGAGCGTGGCCCGGCCCGGCGCAACTGGAACTCGCTGGCAGCGCCGCGCCGCCGCGCTGGACCGCGCGCTCGACAGCGCCCTCGAGGAGCGCCGCATCGTCGGCGGCCTGCTGCTGGTCAACGAGCAGGGCGAGCCGGTGTACCAGCGCGCCGCCGGCTTCGCCGATCGCGAGAGCGGCACGCCGGTGCGGCTCGATACGCTGTTCCGCTACGCCTCACTGACAAAGCCGATCGTCAGCGCAGCCGTGCTTGCCCTGGCCGAACAGGGCCGGCTCGGCTTGCAGGACCCGGTCACGCGCTGGCTGCCGGAGTTCCGGCCGAAGCTGCCGAACGGCGACGCGCCCGTCATCACCCTGCATCACCTGCTGACCCACACCGCCGGCCTGAGCTACCCGTTCTTCGAGCCGGCGGATGGTCCCTACCACCGCGCCGGCGTCTCCGATGGCCTCGGCTATACCGGTGACATGCCGCTGGCCGAGAACATACGGCGCCTCGCCTCGACGCCGCTGCTGTTCGCGCCGGGCTCGGCCTGGATGTACTCGCTGGCGATCGACGTGCTCGGCGCCGTGATCGAGAGCGCCGCCGGCAAGACCTTGCAGCGCGTGGTGGCCCAGCTGGTCACCCAGCCGCTCGGCATGAAGGAGACCGCCTTCCTCGCCGTCGACTCCGAACGTCTGGCCACTGCCTACGGCAACGCCCAGCCGCAGCCCGCACGCATGGGCGAGCGTCATACCATTCCCGGCGACAGCGTGGCGTTCTATCCCGGCCGCGCCCTCGACCCGCAGGCCTTTCCCTCCGGCGGCGCCGGCATGGTCGGCTCGGGGCAGGATTTCATGCACTTCCTCGAAACCGTGCGCACCGGCGGCGGCGGTATGTTCAAACCGGAAACGGCGAAGCGGATGCCGCGCGTGCAGACCGGGGCGATGGTGCCCGATCCAGCCGCGCCAGGCTGGGGCTTCGGCTACGGTGGCGCCGTGATCACCGATCCCGTGGCGAAGCAGACGCCGCAGTCCGCCGGCACCTGGTACTGGGGCGGGGCCTACGGCAACGACTGGTTCGTCGACATGGAGCGGGCGATCAGCGTGGTGCTGCTGACCAACACCGCCTACGAGGGCATGAACGGACGCATCACCCTGGACGTGCGCGACGCCGTCTATCTCTGACCCGCGGCCAGCTGCTTGAGGATTGCCGCCGAAAGCATGAGTATCGGCACGAACTCGAATCAGGTCCCGGGGGACCCTCATGAAAAGCAGGCCGGTGCGCGTCCACCTGGGCGATATCAACGCGATCAAGCTCGGCATGAGCCGCTTCAGCCTGCGCGATCCCTATTACCTGGTGCTCACGGTCTCCTGGCCGGTGTTCTTCGCCCTGGCCGTGTCGTTCTACATGGTCACCAACCTGTGCTTCGCCCTCGCCTACTACGCGGTGCCGGGCTGCATCAACAACGCGCAGCCGGGCGTGTTCCTCGACCACCTGTTCTTCAGCATCGAGACGCTCGCAACCGTGGGCTACGGCGTGATGAGCCCGGCCAACGTCTACGCCCATGTCGTCGCCTCCACCGAGATCATCTTCGGCCTGATGAGCATGGCGGTGATTACCGGCCTGGTGTTCACGCGCTTTTCCCGGCCACGGCCGCGGCTGCTGTTCAGCCGCGTCGCGGTGATCGGTCCCTACGACCGCCATCCGGCGCTGATGCTGCGGGTGGTCAACGAACGGCACGGTACCGTGGCCGAGGCCGGCGCGCGGCTGGTGCTGGTGCGCCGCGCCCTCACCGCCAACGGCAAGACAATGCGGCGCTTCATCGACCTGCGGCTGGAGCGCCCCAGCACGCCGATCATCGGCCTGTCCTGGACCCTGATCCACCCGATCGACGAGCAAAGCCCGCTGTGGGGCCTGACGGCGGCGGATTTGGCGCGTGACAGCGACCTGCTGGTCGCCTCGATCAGCGGCTACGACGAGGCGATCTCGGCCTCGGTGGTGGCGCGGCAGACCTACACGGCCGGCGCCATCCTGTTCGATCACGAATTCGTCGACGTGATCGACCAGTTGCCGACCGGCGAGGTGGTGCTGGACATGGCGCGCTTTCACGACGCGGTGCCGGTGGTGCGGGCGGTGGTCTAGCTCGCCCCAGGGATGCTTACGAGCGCGGCGTGTTCGCTTCAGCACTGCCTCGCCGGTCGCGGCCTTGGCGTTTCAATGGTGTGAAGCAGCTCACAATCGCCGCCGTCGCGGCCGCGCCCCCTGCCCTAGAATGATTCATCGGGCTTAGCGGCCCCTGGGGGACACAAGCATGCGAACCGTCAAGCGCGTCGCCGACATGTACACCCGCGACGGCCATCTGCCACAGGGCACCGGCATGATCAGCGGCGTCATCGCCTTTTCGCTGGCCATCCTCTGCGCGCTGGCGGTGCTGGCCTTCCACTATCCGCAGTACCTGACCACGCCGGAACTGCGCCAGCAGTACTCGGTGGGTTTCCTGCGCGAGGTGCTGCTGGTGACCCTGGTCGTGGCCGGTGGCCTTTCACGGTCGAAACTCGTGCCGCGCCGCCCCCTCTTGCTCAACCCCGCCCGCCTGCACCTGGTGCTGGTGGATGGGCGATCGGCGCTTCCCGCGGGGCGCGTTCCACATCTGGTGGACACCGACGGCCGATTCCGCGGGACTCCCGCCACGGCCGGGCTTCGCTATTTCTCCAGCGCCGCCGCCCCCCGTGAATTGGCCGATGAGATCGGGCTGCAGTTCGACCGGTTTTCCGCCACCGGCCTTCCCCTCGCCC
>CAYWPB010000311.1:0-4951 GCA_964458725.1 uncultured Nevskia sp.
TGGACGAGGCGGCCTCGCGCATCCGCATCGAGATCGACTCCAAGCCGGAGGCGCTGGACCGCCTCGACCGCCGCCTGATCCAGCTGAAGATCGAGCGCGAGGCGTTGAAGAAGGAGGACGACGAGGGCGCCAGGCGCTCGCTCGCCGCCCTGGAGGACGAGATCGACAAGCTGGAACGCGAGTGCTCCGACCTGGAAGAGAAGTGGAAGGCGGAGAAGAGCACCGTGGCCGGCAGCGCCGGCGTGAAGGATGAGCTGGACCGCGCGCGTACCGAGATGGAAGCGGCGCGGCGTGCCGGCGACCTCGCGCGCATGGCCGAGCTGCAGTACGGCCGGATCCCCGAGCTGGAGAAGAAGCTGGCCGCCGCTTCCGAGACGGCGCAGAAGAAATTCCAGCTGCTGCGCACCAGCGTCGGCGAGGAAGAGATCGCCGACATCGTTTCGCGCTGGACCGGCATCCCGGTCACCAAGCTGATGGAGGGCGAACGCGACAAGCTGCTGCGCATGGAGCAGGAGCTGCACAAGCGCGTGGTCGGCCAGGACGAGGCGCTGACCGCCGTGGCCAACGCCATCCGCCGCTCCCGCGCCGGCCTGGCCGACCCGAACCGGCCGATCGGCTCGTTCCTGTTCCTCGGCCCCACCGGCGTCGGCAAGACCGAGCTGTGCAAGGCACTGGCCGGCTTCCTGTTCGACACCGAGGAAGCGATGGTGCGCATCGACATGAGCGAGTTCATGGAGCGCCACGCCGTGGCGCGCCTAATCGGCGCGCCGCCGGGCTACGTCGGCTACGACGAGGGCGGCTTCCTCACCGAGGCGGTGCGGCGCCGACCCTATTCCGTGATCTTGTTCGACGAGGTGGAGAAGGCCCACCCCGAGGTGTTCAACGTGCTGCTGCAGGTGCTGGACGACGGCCGCCTCACCGACGGCCAGGGCCGCACCGTGGACTTCCGCAACACCGTGGTGGTGATGACTTCCAACCTCGGCTCGCAGCTGATCCAGGACCTGATGGGCAAGGGCCAGGATGGCAGTTCGGACTACGACGCGATCAAGGAAGCGGTGATGGAGGTGGTGCGGCAGCACTTCCGCCCCGAATTCATCAACCGCATCGACGAAGCGGTGGTATTCCATCCGCTGCGCGCCTCCCAGATCCGCGCCATCGCCGAGATCCAGACCGCCGGCTTGCGCAAGCGCCTGGTCGAGCGCGGCATCGGGCTGGAGTTCAGCGAGGCGGCGCTGGCGAAGCTGGCGGAAGCCGGCTACGACCCGGTGTACGGCGCACGGCCACTGAAGCGCGCGATCCAGGGCCTGGTGGAGAACCCGCTGGCGCGGGAAATCCTCGACGGACGCTTCGCCACTGGCGATACGGTGAAGGTGGACGCGACCCTGGGCGGCGAGATCACGTTCAAGCGCGCCCGCTGAGCGGGTCAAATTTGCTTGTCATCCCCGCGAAGGCGGGGATCTATTTCAGCGCAATCTGATACTGCGAAAAGATGGATTGTTCGGCCCATCCATGGGCCGAAGCCTTCGGCCTCGCTCCGCTCGCTCAAATACGTTCCAGACGCATTTGTCCCGCCTGCGCGGGAATGACGAGCGGTCAACTCATGCCTGCGACATCTCCGCCAGCCCCGCCTCCCGCGTCACCAACCCCTGGTACCCCAGCTCGCGCCGCGCCTTGGCGTCGTTGACCGTAACCTGCTCGCCCGCGAGCAGGATCGCGGTGCGCGATACCGGCGGGCCGCCCTTGAGGCGCAACGCGCGCCAGATGAATTCGCACACCGAAGCCAGCGCGTAGACCAGGCCGTGCGGAATATTGCGCTCGCCGGGATCGACGCCCTGGCTGCGCGCCTGGGCGGTGATGAAGGCGCGGAACTCCACCGGCGCGCCGTCGGTGAGGAAGTAGATCTCGCCGGGCCGGCCGCGCTCGGCGGCCAGCAGTGCGCCCTCGCAGACATTGCGCACGTGGCAGCTCGAGGTCGGATACTGGCCGCCGCCGATCCAGGCGAACTGCCCTTTGCGCATTACCTCGAGGATCTTCGGCAGCACCGCGGTATCGCCCGCGCCCCAGATCAGCCGCGGCCGCACCACCACCACCTCCAGGTGCTTGCCGCTGGCGGCCAGAGCCACCGCCTCGGCCTCGCCCTTGGTCGCGGGGTACAGGCCGATCGGCCGGCTGGCGCGCGGCCGCGTTTCGTCGACGTCGTGGATCGGCGAGCCGTCGGCCAGCACCGCCTCGGTGCTGACATGCACCAGCCGCCGGACGCCGGCGGCGCGGGCCGCCTTGATGACATGGGCCGTGCCCTCGACGTTGACGCGGTGGAACTCGGCCGGATCGCCCCAGTCGTCGACCTTGGCGGCGCAATGGAACACCACGTCGGCCCCGGCCATGCCGGCCTGCATCGCCGGCACGTCGACCAGGTCGCCGGCCTGCGGCTCAGCCCCCAGCTTGCGCACGGTCTCCATCGCCCCGAGCGAGCGCGCCAGCGCCGTGACGGTATCGCCACGGGCGATGAGGGCATGGATGAGATTGCGGCCGAGAAATCCGGAGCCGCCGGTGACGAAGGCTTTCATAGGCGTCCTTTGCCTGCCTGCTTTCTCGACCCAGATTAGCGCGGCGCCGGCCGCGGTGGAAGCCTGCCGGCGCCTAGCGCCGGGCGCGGAAGAAGTCCCGCAACAACGCCCCGCATTCCTCTTCAAGCACGCCGCCCTGCCATTGCACCACGTGGTTCAAGCGCGGCCGGGCGATGACGTCGTAGACCGAATCGACCGCTCCGGCCTTGGGGTCGCGGGCACCGAACACCAGCCGCCCGATCCGGGCATGGACGATGGCCCCGGCGCACATTACGCAGGGCTCCAGGGTGACATAAAGCGTGGTCCCGGTGAGCCGGTAATTGCCAATGCGCGCCGCCGCCTCGCGCATCGCCAGCATCTCGGCATGGGCGCTGGGATCGTGCAGCCCGATCGGCCGGTTCCAGCCCTCGCCGATCACTTGGCCGTTGTGGACCAGGACGGCGCCGACGGGGACTTCGCCTCGTTCCGCGGCGCGGCCGGCAAGACTCAGAGCGTGGCGCATCCATCGATCGTCAGCCGCGCCTAGTCCCCCCTCCCCCTGCGGGAGGGGGTTAGGGGGAGGGGTAGGAGGATGTTCGGACACGGCCTACCCCTCCCCTGTCCCCTCCCGTAGGGGGAGGGGAACTCTCTTGCTGGCCCAGCTATTGGTTCGAAGGGTCATTTGCGGTCGATTTTAAGGCCCGGAACCGCCTGGACAAAATCGGGCAATTACAAAAACGCCCCGCAATTTCGCAACACCCCCCACGCTCAAGACCTTCCCACATCCCCTTGCACCTCAAGGGAATTAGTACTGACCGGTCCAATTCGTGACGCCTGTTTCACGCCGGAATCCTAATTCGTTCGGATGAAGTTCCCCGCCGACAAGGGGCATAGCGTGCTGCCCCAGTCAGGGAAAGGATTCCGGATTACCGCATCGATCGCCTGCAAAAGGCCGGGGCCACAGGGGCATGTGGCACACCGGCCGCTCCGGCAGTCCACCTCAAGCTTTTGGCATCAGTACCGCTTGGCAGCAGGGCTTGTTGTGCGCAGCAAACCACACCAACGACTGGAGGAGTCCAATGGCACGATCGACGCAGGGAAGCGGCAGCCCGCCTCCCGCCCATCCCGAAAACCAGCTGTCACGCCGCAAGTTCCTGGGCGACGCTTCGAAATTCGCCGCGGCCGGCGCAGTGGCCGGCTGGCTGCCGGCGTTCCGCATCGGCGTGGCGGAAGCGGCCTGCTCCACGCCGTCCAACTTCCCGGCCGGCATCACGCTCTACCAGCAGGCCTACATCAACTGGGCGCGCGACATCGCGGTGGACCCGATGTGGACCTGCGCGCCGGCCACGCCGGTCGACGTGGTCACGGTCTGCAACTGGGCGCGTACGCAGGGCTACAAGGTGCGGCCGCTCGGCGCCATGCACAACTGGTCGCCGCTGACCGTGCCGGCCGGCGCCAGTTGCCCCAACATCATTCTGGTCGACACCAAGCAATCCTTGACCGCCGTTTCGGTCAACACCTCCGGCACGCCGAAGACCGTCACAGCCCAGACCGGCGTCACCATGGAGAGTCTGCTGACCACGCTGGAGGGCTACACCCTTGGCGTCAACGCCTGCCCCGCTCCCGGCGACCTCACCCTCGGCGGCGCGCTGGCCATCGACGGACACGGCACCTGCATCCCCAAGACCGGCGAAACCCTGGTCTCCGGCAACACCTATGGCTCGCTCAGCAACCTGATCCGCTCGCTCACCGCGGTGGTGTGGGACTCCGCCAGCGGCCAGTACCTGCTGCGCACTTTCCAGCGCACCGACCCGGGCTGCGCGGCCCTGCTGACCCACATTGGCCGCGCCTTCATCACCGAGGTGACCCTGCAGGTCGGCGCCAACCAGCGACTGCGCTGCCAGAGCTGGTTCGACAAGACCGCGGCCGAGGTGTTCGCGCCGGCCGGCTCCTCCGGCAACACCTTCATCAACTACCTCAACAGCGCCGGGCGCGTCGAGGCGATCTGGTTCCCGTTCACGCCCAAGCCCTGGCTGAAGATCTGGAGCGTGGCGCCGTCCAAGCCCTGGACCTCGACTGAGGTGGATCAGCCTTACAACTATTCCTTCAGCGACAGCATCGACCAGTCGATCATCGACGCGCAGGCGCAGTCGGTGCTGAATAACCCTTCGTCGACGCCGGACTTCGGCACCAACCAGTACAACGTGGTCGCCTCCGGCCTGGTGCTGACCGGCACCTGGGACATCTGGGGCTGGTCGAAGAACACCTTGCTCTACATCAAGCCGACCACCTTGCGCGTCACCGCCAACGGCTACGCCGTGATCACCAGCCGCGCCAACATCCAGCGCGCCATCAACGAGTTCTACGCGATGTACTCGGCCAAGCTGGCGGCCTACCAGGCCAAC
>CAYWPB010000312.1:0-4901 GCA_964458725.1 uncultured Nevskia sp.
GCGGCCCCAAGCGGCGTGGTGGATTTCCGCTACGCCGCCACCACGCCGGACCCGCGCACCCTGCGTCTGTGGAAGCAGGCGGTGTCGCGCGCGGCGGCGGCGCCGGAGCTGGGCTATCCCGATCCGGCCGGCTCGCCCGAATTGCGCGCGCGGCTCGCCCTGTATCTGCGCGAGCAGCGCGGCTTGCGGGCGGAGGCCGACGACCTGCTGGTGGTCAACGGCTCGCAGCAGGCGCTGGACCTGGTGTCGCGGCTGCTGTGCGGCGAGGGCGGCACGGTCGGCGTCGAGGACCCGCACTACCAGGGCGCGCGCCAGGCCTTCCTCGCCGCCGGCGCGCGGCTGGTGCCCTGCGCGGTGGACGGCGAGGGGATGGACATCGAACGTCATGCGCAGAATCTGCGTCGCGCCCGCGCCGTCTACGTCACGCCTTCGCACCAGTTCCCCACCGGCGCCATCATGAGCGTGCAGCGGCGGCTCGCCCTGCTGCGCTGGGCGGCGCGGCGCGGCGCCTGGGTGGTGCAGGACGACTACGACTCGGAGTTCCGCTACGGCGTCGGCGCCGTGCCGGCGCTGCAGGGCCTCGATCACGCCGGCCGCGTGCTCTACCTCGGCACCTTCGCCCGCACCCTGTTCCCCGGCCTGCGCCTGGGCTACCTGGTGGTGCCGCCGCAGTTGCGCGAGGTGTTCCGCGCCGCCAAGTGGCTGGCCGACCGCGGCAGCGCGCCGCTCGAGCAGCGCGCCCTGCTGCATTTCTTCGAGTCCGGCGCCTACGACAGCGCGCGCCGCCGCCTGGCGCGCAGCCTCGAGTTGCGAAGGCAGGCGCTGCTCGGCGCGCTGCAGGCGCGCTTCGGCGCGGAGCAGTTGCAGTGGTCGGGCGCGGCTTCCGGCACCCACCTGTTTCTGCGCCTGCCGCGGCTGGCCGCGAAACAGCTCGAGCCGTTCCTGCGCCACGCCGAACAGCACGGTGTGCGCCTGCACAGCAGCCGCCCGTACTACCTGCGCGCGCCGCGCACGGCGAGCCTGGTCTGCGGCTATGCCACCCTGGCGCCGGAGCAGATCGCCGCCGGCATCGAGCGCCTGGAGCGCGCCTGCCGCAGCTTCGACGGCTTCGGCCGCTGAGCGGGGCGCGGGAACCCGCGCGGCCGCGGGCGGTCTGAAGGCAAGACGGCCATAGACCAGAACCACCGATGAAGCCGCGCATCGAACCCAGCCTGGAACCCGGCGCGCCCGTCGCACCGGTAGCGGGCGCGCCGGAAAGCCTGCGCATCGATCCCGCGCACCGGCCCGGCTACGTCGCGGCGCGGCCGGCGCCGGAGCCGGAACGGCGCCGCCCGGCCTCGTGGTTCGGGCGGCTGTTCACCCTGTTCCTGCTGCTGTGCCTGCTGCCGGTGTTCGCCATCGTCGCGTTGCGCTGGCTGCCGCCGCCAGTCACCTCCTACATGCTGCAAAGCCCGACCCAGCCGGTGCAGTACCACTGGGTGCCGGCGGGGCAGATCGCCGAGGCGGCGCGCCGCGCGGTGGTCGCCGCCGAGGACCAGAAATTCTTGACCCACCGCGGCTTCGACCTCGAGGCGATCCGCAAGGCCGAGGTCTGGAACGAGGATCCGCGCCACCGCAACCGCCGCCGCGGCGCCTCGACCATCAGCCAGCAGACCGCCAAGAACCTGTTCCTGTGGCCGGGCGGCTACGTGCGCAAGGGCATCGAGGCCGGCCTGACCGTGCTGCTGGAAAAAGTGTGGGGCAAGCAGCGCATCCTCGAGGTCTATCTCAACGTGGTCGAGTTCGGCCCTGGCGTCTACGGCGTCGAGGCCGCATCGCAGAAGTACTTCAACAAGCCGGCCGCGCAGCTCACCGCCGAGGAGGCGGCGCGGCTCGCCGCGGTGCTGCCCAACCCGCGCCACTGGAGCGTGGCCCGTCCCGGCGCCTACGTCGAGGCGCGCACCGCCTGGATCATGGGCCAGATGGGCTACGGCTCGCGCAACACGCCGGCGCAGGAGCCGATCCCGCCGGCCGACGAAATGCCTGACGACGAGGACTACCTGCCGCGCGACACCGCGCCCGCCGCGCCAAACCTGCCGCCGGAGATTCCGGTGGACGAGGAGCAGCAGCCGGATGCGCCATCGGCCAGCACTGCGCCGCCGCCGCAGGGCACGGACCAGCCTGCGTCACCGCCATCACCGCCGCCCGAAGTGCAGCCGGTCCCGCCGCCCAATGTGCAGCCGGTGCCGCCACCGCCGCCGCCGAACGGACCCAACTAATCGCGGCCGGCTCAGGCGCCGCCACCACCGCAACCGCTGCACCCACCGCCGCAGCCGGAGTCACCGCCACCGCTGTCGCCGCAATCGCCGCTGTCGCCGGTGCAGGAGGAGCAGCCCGAGCCGCCATCGCCGCCGGCCGCGTGCAGCAGCGCCGGGTCCGGCGCGTGGTAACTGAAACCGTCGCCAATCCCCACCAGCTCGTCCAGCGCGAACAGCAGCGGCAGCTGCGTCGCGCCGTGGCTGGGCAGGAAGCGCCGCCCGATCTTCCAGGCCAGGTTGCGTTCCACCCGCCGCCGCGGCGGCGCGGTCCGCTCGCCGTCGGACTGATCCGGCAGGTGATGCAGGAAGCGGCCGAACGCCTGGTTGCAGAACTGCGCGTACCGCCGCGTATCGAGAATCAGGGCGTGCCAGGCATCGTCGGCGAGCTGCGAAGGCATCGGCACGCGGCGCTTGCCGGCGCGCAGGCAGATGCGGAAGTAGTCGCGCAGCGCCTGCCAGGCGAGGTCGAGCTGCGCGCTGTCCAGTTCCGGCCGCTTGCGGCGCAGCGCCAGCCGCGCGGCGCCGCCGAAATCGTGGCGGCGGATGCGGCGGTCGCGGCCGCCGCGGAAGACCTGCCGCAGCAGCAGGCCGACGATCAGCAGGCCGATGCCCAGCGCCATGTAGTTGAGGAGGAAGTGGTTGTGATGCATGTTTTATCGTTCTCTTGTTGTTGTTGTTTTCTTATGCCTCCCTTCTAGCAAAGGCCGGTGAAGCCCCTGTGACAGGGCTTGCGGCTGGCGCCGCGGCGGGCGCTCGGGTAGCGTGTCGCCGCAGGTTCCACCACGCAAGGGGCTGACATGAAACAGGTATTCATCACCGGCATCGGCGGCCCGGACAAGCTGCAGCTGCGCGAGGCGCCGGACCCGCAGCCCCAGGCCGGCGAGGCGCGCATCCGCGTGCGCGCCGCCGGCGTCAATTTCGCCGACATCCTGGCGCGCAAGGGCCTGTACCCGGACGCGCCCAAGCTGCCCGCCGTGGTCGGCTACGAGGTGTCGGGCACGATCGACGCGCTCGGCGCCGGCGTCGGCGCCGAATGGCAGAGCCGCGAGGTGCTGGCCCTGACCCGCTTCACCGGCTATGCCGACACCGTGGTGGTGCCGCTGGCCCAGGTATTCGTCAAGCCCGCTTCGCTGAGCCACGAGCAGGCCGCGGCGATCCCGGTCAACTACCTCACCGCCTGGCAGCTGATGAAAGTGGTGGGCGCGCTGTCGCCGGGCGAGACGGTGCTGATCCACAACGCCGGCGGCGGCGTCGGCCTCGCCGCCATCGACATCGGCCGCCATCTCGGCGCCACCCTGATCGGCACCGCCAGCGCCGGCAAGCACGCCTTTCTCAAGGAGCGCGGCCTGCACCACGCCATCGACTACCGCAGCGGCGACTGGACGCCGGAGCTGATGCGCCTCACCGACAGCCGCGGCGTCGAGCTGATCCTCGACCCGCTCGGCGGCAGCCACTGGAAGACCAGCTATCGGGCCCTGCGTCACAGCGGCCGCCTCGGCATGTTCGGCGCCTCCACCTTGTCCGAGTCCGGCCTGCCGCGGCCGCTGGCCTTCCTCAAGGTCGGCCTCAGCCTGCCCTGGTTCAACCCGATCGGCCTGATGAACGAAAACCGCTGCGTCTTCGGCGTCAACCTCGGCCACCTCTGGCACGAGAACCCCAAGGTGCGCAGCTGGATGGAAGCGTTGATCGCGGGCGTGGCCGAAGGCTGGGTGCGGCCGCACGTCGACAAGGCCTTCCCCCTGGCCGAGGCCGGCGCGGCGCACACGTATATCGAGGAGCGCAGGAATACCGGCAAGGTGGTACTGGTACCGTAGGGGAACTGTAAGCAAGCGTTCACTCTGCGGGGCTGTCCGGGCCGAACGGGTAACGCTCAGTCCGAAAAGCCCCGCATATGGAGTCTTTTCAGCGCTCCCGGCCATCGCTCACAATGCGGCCAGCCACGGCTGAGCAGCCGCGGCATTGGGAGACCTCGATGAAACCTCTGTCCCTGTGCGGCGCCGCTCTGCTGGCGCTGGCCGCCTCGGCGCACGCTGCCGAGCGCCAGGCCTGCGACGTCACCGTCGACATCACCGACCCCGATCCCAAGGGCACCAATGTGCGCACCGCTCCCGGCGGCGCCGCCATCGCCTCGCTGACGGCGACCGGCGACGGCTGGATCGAGGCCCATATCACCGCGCAGCTCGGCGACTGGTACGAGATCGACGGCGCCACCTCGATCGATCCGGGCGGCGAGGACAAGACCGTCTTCCACGGCAAGGGTTACCTGCACAAGAGCGTGGTCGGGGTCAGCGGCATGCAGAACGGCGGCGTCATCTACAAGGACCACGACAGCGCCAGCGCGCCGGTGGATCCGGCGGCGGCCGGCGACCAGGAGGTCAAGCTGCTCGGCTGCTGGGGCCAGTTCCTCAAGGTGCAAGTGAAGAAGGGGACCGGCTGGACCACCCAGGTCTGCACCAACATGGTCACCACCTGTGCCTGATCCGGCGCCAGCCTGCTTCGTTCGTGGGGAGAGACTGAAATGAAATCCGCCGCATTCGCCTTCGGCTGCCTGGCGCTGGTCGCCGCATCCGCGTTCGCCGCCGACTACGACAAGACCGAGCAGAC
>CAYWPB010000313.1:0-4893 GCA_964458725.1 uncultured Nevskia sp.
GAGGGGTGGGTTCGGCGCGGACGGGCTGAAGGCCTGGGCCGAGATCGCCTGGCAGGTCAACGGGACCACCGAGAACATCGGCGCCCGCCGCCTGCACACGGTGATGGAGAGGCTGATGGAGGAGGCGGCCTACGACGCGCCGGACAAGTCCGGCACGACGCTGAGCATCGACGCCACCTATGTCGACAGCAAGCTGAACAAGCTGGCCGGAAACGAGGATTTGAGTCGGTACATCCTCTGACCGGAGCCGGGCCCGGACATCGCGAGATGTCCGGGCCTTTTCATTTGCACCGGCGCGCCGTTATATCCTTGTCCGCATGAACGCCCCCGTCCCCACCCGCCTGCTGCTGCACAAGGCCTCGCGCCTGCTGGAAGTAGGCTATGCCGACGGTAGCTGCTACCAGCTGCCCTGCGAATACCTGCGCGTCTACAGCCCTTCCGCCGAAGTGCGCGGCCACAGCGGCGGCGAGCCGATGCTGGTCGGCGGCAAGCGCACCGTCAACATCGCCGCGATCGAGCCGGTCGGCCGCTATGCGGTGCGCCTGCGCTTCGACGACGGCCACGACACCGGCCTGTATTCCTGGGACATCCTGCGCGAACTGGGGGCGAACCATGAGGCCTTGTGGGCGCGCTACCTGGAGCGGCTGGCCGAACACCGCATGTCGCGCGAGTCGGACCTGACCAAGCTGTCGGCGCTGCCGAAGAAATACACGCCGAAGGCGTAGGGGGAACTCCGCCTGGATAGCATCGTCATACCGGCGAAAGCCGGTATCCAGGGCCAGGCGCCGCGCCATCGACCCCTGGATTCCGGCTTTCGCCGGAATGACGTATGTTGAGGTTCACGCCATTGTTCAGGCTTCAAGCATGATCAGAGATGTACTCAGGATGGGCGACCCCCGCCTGCTGCAGAAATCGCAGCCGGTGCAGAAGTTCGGCACGCCGGAGCTGGCGGAATTGATCCGCGACATGCAGGACACCATGGCCCACCTCGACGGCGCCGGCCTGGCGGCGCCGCAGATCGGCGTGCTGCTGCGGGTGGTGATCTTCGGCGTGGCGCGCAACCCGCGCTACCCGGACGCCGAGGAAGTGCCGTTCACCATCCTGTGCAACCCGGAACTGACGCCGCTCGGCGACGAGCTGGAGGAAGGCTGGGAAGGCTGCCTCAGCGTGCCCGGCCTGCGCGGCCTGGTCCCGCGGCACCTGCGCCTGCGCTACAGCGGCTTCGATCCGCAGGGCCGCCGCATCGAGCGCGAGGTCAGCGATTTCCACGCGCGGGTAGTGCAGCACGAATGCGACCACCTCGACGGCATCCTCTATCCCACGCGGATCCGCGACCTGCGCAACTTCGGCTTCACCGAGCAGCTGTTTCCCGGGCAGGACCTCGCCGACGACTGAGCCGGCGCCGCCGGTGCCTCAGGGATCGAAGGTGATGTTGACGCCGCCGTAGTTGTCGTCGCCGTTCTGGCCGGAGAACTCGCGGCCGCGCCGGATCGCGACGAAGTCGGCGCGCACCCAGTGACCGAAGAACAGGCTGGCGCCGCCGGAGAAATCCGCCACCATCACGCGCCGGTCCAGGCCCTGCGACGCCACCGAATCGGCGGCATCGATGAAGACGTTGTAGAACATGCTGCGTTCCTGCGCCCCGGCGAACAGGTACCAGTGGAACCAGCCCGGGCTGAGCCGGCGGTAATCGCTATAGGCGGTGCCGGACAGCGAGGGGCGGATATGCTCGGGGCCGTAGTCCACGTCGAGCGCGTCGCCGAAGCGGAAACTCAGGCCGGCATCGAGATAGCGATAGGCCCAACCCAGGCTGGCGCCGGCCTCGGGGATCACATCGAAAGCGTAATGCGGGCCGAAGTCCGCGACGAAGCGACGCTTGTAGTCGTAGGAAAACTGCAGGCCGGGACGGTTGGCGATCTGATGGCTCCAGCCCTGCGCCTGGTGGAAGCCGACCAGGCGGTGGTAGCCGTCCTGCACCTCGCGGCCACCGGCGGCCGGGCCGATGATGCCGGCCAGGGCTTCGAGGTTGTTGAGACTGCGGCTGTCGTTCTCCTGCAGCAGGTGCAGGCCGGTGAACAGCCAGGCTGCGTAGGGCCGGTCCCTGGGATCGGGAGTGGAGACGTCGACCTTTTCCGGCGTGAACTGCACCTGCGCCACCGGGATGTACTCATAGCGGCGCTGCGCCACGCCGGCGGCGTCCCGGTACATCGGCAGCACCGTGCCGATGCCATCGAACAGGCGATTCCAGAATGGGCGGCCGCTGAGGTCGGGCGACAGGTAGGAGGTCTGCAGGCCCTGGGTGTAGTAGCGATCCTTGTGGCTGATGACGCCGTCGTTTTCCTCGATCACCGAGAAACGCCCCAGATCGTCCGCGGCCCGGGCGGCGCCTGCCACCAGCAAAACCGCCACTCCCAGCCAGCGCCGAACTGCCTGAACCCTATTCATGGTGTTCCTTATCTTCGTGGGCCGCGCCCAGGGCACAGCGGGGGCACCGCGGCCGGGGCGGATGCGCAGCGATCGGCTCTGACTGGGGCCGCTGCGCCGCGATTCAAGACTTATTACGATGGCGCAAGCGGCGGCGGATGCTCCCAGGAGGCAGTTCCGCGATCCCTGCGGCAGGCCCCGGCGTAATCACCGGGGCTCAAGACTTCGGAGATAATAGCGGATCACAAGGTCCAGCCTCCGCTTTCCATCATGTCCAAAGACAAACCAGGCGCCCCCGGCCCGAAGAAGGAGGGCTATACCCACTTCGGCTACGAGGAGGTGCGGGTCGGCGACAAGCAGGCACGGGTGCGCGAGGTTTTCTCCTCGGTGGCGAGCCGCTATGACGTGATGAACGATCTGATGTCGTTCGGCATCCATCGACTGTGGAAGCGCTTCGTCATCGACCTGGCCGGGGTGCGCCCCGGCGAGAAGGTGCTGGACGTGGCCGGCGGCACCGGTGACCTGTCGCGCGAGTTCCGCAAGCAGGTGGGGGCGCAGGGGCTGGTGGTGCTCTCCGATATCAATGCCGAGATGCTGGCCCAAGGGCACATCCGCCTCGCCGACAAGGGCGTGCTCGACGTGCCCCTGGCCCAGCTCAACGCCGAGAAGCTGCCGTTCGCCGAGGGCAGCTTCGACTGCATCACGATCGGCTTCGGCCTGCGCAACGTCACCGACAAGGACGCGGCGCTGGCCTCGATGACGCGCGCCCTCAAGCCGGGCGGTCGCCTGCTGGTGCTGGAATTCTCCAAGCCGCTTAACGCCGGGCTGGCCAAGGCCTACGACGAATATTCGTTCCGCCTGCTGCCGCTGATGGGCCGCCTCGTCGCGAAGGATGCGGACAGCTACCGCTACCTGGCCGAGTCGATCCGCATGCACCCGGACCAGGCGACCCTGAAGGGCATGATGGAGAAAGCCGGCCTGGGCCGGGTGCAGGTCTACAACCTCACCGGCGGCATCGTCGCCGTGCACCGCGGCTACCGGTTGGATTGATGACCGCTCCCGCCCTGGCCTGCGCCGGCCTGGAAATCGCGCTCAACCGTTACCTCCAGCTGGAGCGCTCCGCGCTGGAGGAATGCGCCGCCCTGTCCGGCCGCAGCATCGCGTTGCACGTGGCCGATCTCGGCTGGACCTTCGTGATCGAGCCGCATGCCGGCGGCGTGCGGGTTCTGGGTGAAGCCGCGGGCGAGCCGGACGTGCGCGCTTCCGCGCCGAGCCCGCGCCTGCTGCAGCTGGCGCTGCGCGCCGCGCGCGGCAGCGAGGGGCTGCCGGCCGGGCTGGAGGTGGAGGGCGACACCGAACTGCTGCGCCGCTTCAACACCCTGCTGGCCCGCGTCGGCTTCGACCCCGAGGAACTGGCGGCGAAGCTGCTCGGCGACGGGGCGGCGCACCGCGTGGTCGGCGGCCTGCGCCAGTTCTTCGGCTGGGGCCGCCACGCCGCGACGCGGCTGGGCCAGGACACCGCCGAGTACCTGAGCGAGGAGACCGGCGACCTGGCCCGCTCGCATGAGATCGACGAGTGGATGGAGAGCGTCGACCGGTTGCGCGAGGCCGCCGATCGGCTGGAGGCGCGCCTGGCCCTGCTCGAAGCCAGGGCGACCGCATGAACCCGATGCGCATCGCCCGCATGTGGCAGATCTACCGGGTCGTCGGCAAGTACGGCCTGGGCGAGTTCATGGGCCGCAAGCCGCGTCCGCACCGGCTGCCGCGCGGCGAGCGCCTGCGCCTGGCGCTGGAGGAGCTGGGGCCGGTGTTCGTCAAATTCGGCCAGGCGCTGTCGACCCGGCCGGACATCCTGCCGCCGGAGGTGGCGCAGGAGCTGTCCAAGCTACAGGATCGGGTACCGCCCTTCCCCGGCGCCGAAGCGCGCGCCATCGTCGAGAAATCGCTCGGCAAGCCGGTCGGCGAGATCTTCGCCGAGTTCGACGAGGTGCCGCTGGCGGCCGCCTCGGTGGCGCAGGTGCACACCGCGCGCCTGCTGCCCCAGGGCCCGAACGATCCCGGCATCGAGGTGGTGGTCAAAGTGCTGCGCCCCGGCGTCGAGGCGCTGGTGGAGCGTGACATCGCCCTGCTGCGCGCGCTGGCCGAGTTCGCCGAGCGCTGGCATCCCTCCGGCAAGCGGCTGCGCCCGCGCGCGGTGGTGGCCGAGTACGAGAAGGTGATCTTCGACGAGCTGGACCTGATGCGCGAGGGCGCCAACTGCGCCCAGCTGCGCCGCAACTGGCTCGGCTCGGAGCTGATCTACCACCCGCTGGTGTTCTGGGACCAGACGCGGCCCGACGTGCTGGTGCTGGAGCGCATCCACGGCATCAGCATCCGCGAGCTGGACCTGCTGCGCGAGCGCGGCGCCAACTTCCAGGTGCTGGCCGAGCGCGGCGTGGAGATCTTCTTCAAGCAGGTGTTCCGCGACAA
>CAYWPB010000314.1:0-4884 GCA_964458725.1 uncultured Nevskia sp.
GCAAAGGTGGGGCGGTGATGAGCGGCATGCGCGCGGCCGCAGCCGCCGGCTGCAGCCACGGCGTGCAGATCGACGCCGAGGGCAAGCACGACCCGGCCGACCTGGAGGGCCTGCTGCGGGCGGCGCGGCAGCACCCGGCGGCGGTGATCTGCGGCGTGCCGGTCTATGATGCCTCGGTACCCCGGGGCAGACTCTATGGCCGTTACGTCACGCATGTGTGGGTGTGGATCAACACCCTCTCGCTGGAGATCCGCGACTCGATGTGCGGTTTCCGCGTCTATCCGCTGGCGCCGGCGCTGCGCGTCTGGGACACGCAAGCGGTGGGCCGGCGCATGCAGTTCGACACCGACATCCTGGTGCGCCTGTTCTGGCAGGGGCTGCGCGTGATCAACGTGCCGGTACGCGTCACCTACCCGCTCGACGGCGTCTCGCACTTCGACCTGTGGCGCGACAACCTGCGCATCTCCGGCATGCACGCGCGCCTGTTCTTCGGCATGCTGCGGCGCCTGCCGCGGCTGGTCGCGCAACGCCTGCGGGGCCGCCGGTGAGCAGGCGCAGTGCCGAAGTCGAGATCGAAGTGCCGTTCCACGACGTCGACATGGTCGGCATCGTCTGGCACGGCCACTACGCCAAGTACTTCGAGATCGCGCGCTGCGCGCTGCTCGATAGCTTTCGCTACAACTACATGGAGATGATGGCCAGCGGCTACGGCTGGCCGGTGATCGATCTGCGCCTGCGCTACGTCAAGCCGGCGCAGTTCGGCCAGAAGATCCGCGTGCGCGCCACCTTGCTGGAATGGGAGAACCGCTTGAGGATCGAATACCTGGTCAGCGACGCCGCCAGCGGCGAGCGCCTGACCAAGGGCGAGACGGTGCAGGTGGCGGTGCATATCACCACGCGCGAGATGTGCCTGCAATCGCCGGACGTGCTGTTCGAACGCCTCGGAGTGCCCAAGCCATGACACAGGCGACGCAGGAGCCGGCCGCCTTGCGGCCGACTAACGTCCCTCGCCCGCGCAGCGGGAGAGGGGGGGACCACCCGCGGAGCGGGTGGTGGGGTGAGGGGCGACCGCCCGGCCCGTGGCCGCAAATCCTGGCGCTCACTTTTGGGCGGTCGCTGTTAGCCGTGCTGCTGCTCTCAGGCGCTGCGCAGGCGGCCGCGCCGGAAGCAAAGGATCTGGTCTTCGCCCATCCGCTGACGCCGGCGCAGATGTCGGCCCTGCTCGGCCCCTCGGCCAGGCCGCTGGCCGCCTCGCCCGGCCTGCGCGGCCGCTTCGAGCAGCGCAAGTACCTGCCGGACCTGCCTAAGCCGCTGCTGTCCACCGGCGAGTTCCTGTTCGCCAAGGACGCCGGCGTATGGTGGCATACGCGCACGCCGTTCGAGTCGGTCTTCATCCTGACCCGCGACGGCGCGCGCAGCCGCGACGAGGGCGGCAGCGAGACCCGCGTCAGCGCCGCCGACCAGCCCGGCGTGGCGGTGGCGGCGCGCATCTTCTTCGCCTTGTTCGCGCTGGACTTCGAGGCGCTGTCCAAGGACTTCGACACCTACGGCATGGCCAACGGCGGCGGCAAGAGCGCCGGCTGGCAGGTCGGGCTGCGGCCGAAGTCGGCGGCGATGGCCGCGGTGTTCCGCGAGTCGGTGATCGAAGGCCGCCAGCGCGCCGACCGCATCGAACTGCGGGATGCCCACGGCGACCGCACCGAGATCCTGCTGCCCGAGGTGACCATCCTGTCCGACGGCCTGACGGCGGCGGACAAGCAGCGCTTCGAATAGGTCGGCCATGCCGGGCACGGTCGAAGGCCGTTTCCGCCTGTGGGCCGCGGCCATGCTCGCGCTGGTGCTGGCCTTCGCCGCGCTGGTGCTGCCGCGACTGCACGCCGAGACCAGCATCTTCGCGCTGCTGCCCGCTGACCAGCGCGACCCCGGCGCCGAGCAGGCGCTCAATGCCTATACCGACCAGCTGTCGCGCAACAGCCTGTTCCTGGTCGGCGCCCCCGACTTCGACACCGCACGCCGCGCGGCCCAGGCCTTCGCCGACGCCTTGCAGGCCAGCGGCCAGTTCGCCCAGGTGCGCCTGAGCCTCGACCGTATGCTGGCAGAGGGCGCGCGCGCCGACCTGCCCTGGGGCGGCTACCTGCTCGCCGCGCGCCAGCGCGAATGGCTGGAGCAAGGCCAGCTCGAGCGGTTGCACGCCGAGGCGCAGCGGGCGCTCTACACGCCGGCCGGTTTCATGCGCCCGTTCAACGCGGCCGAGGACCCGCTGGGCCTGCTTTCGGCCTTCGTCACCAGCCAGCGCCCGCCCGCGGGCAAGGCGCGGCTGCAGCAGGATGTGCTGGCGGTGAATGCGGACGGCGGCGCCTACGTGATGCTGGTGGCGCAGACCGCCGCCAGCGCCTTCTCGGTCGCCACCGAAGAAGCCGCCGGCAAGGCCATCGCGCAGGCGCGCGCGGCGGCAACGCAAGCCGGCGCGACCGAAGTGGTGGGCTCCGGCGTGATCCAGCACGCCGCCGCGGCGGTGGCGCAGAGCAAGCGGGAGATGTCGCTGTTCAGCGGCCTGTCGCTGGCCGGCACGGTCCTGCTGGTGCTGCTGATGTTCCGTTCGCCGCGGCCGCTGCTGCTGACCGTGCTGGCCATGGTTCTGGGTGGCATCGCCGGCCTCAGCGCCTGCTGGTGGGTGTTTGGCCAGGTACATCTGGTCACCCTGGTGTTCGGCAGCAGCCTGATCGGCTGCTCGGTCGACTACGCCATCTTTTTCTTCGCCGACCGCTTTCGCGACCCCGCCGGCTGGCGTCCCGAGCTGGCCCCGGCTTATGTCACGCCCGGCATCGCCCTGGGCTACCTGACCACCGCCCTGTCCTACGGCGCGATGCTGCTGGCGCCGTTTCCCGGGCTGCGCCAGATCGCGCTGTTCTCCAGTGTCGGCCTGGGTGTGTCCTGCGGCTGCGTGCTGTTCCTGCTGCCGCGCCTGGCGCGGAGCTGGCCATTGCCGGACCAGGCATTGCCGCTGCGCCTGTGCCTCCGCCTCGCCGCGCTGCCGCGCCTGTCCTCGCCGCGCCTGCGGCTGGCACTTGCCGCACTGGCCGTGGTGGTGATCGCCGGCGGACTTTCGCGTCTTCAGTTCCTCGACGACGTGCGCGCGCTGCAAAGCTCGCCGCCGCAGCTGCTGCACCAGGAACTGCGGGTGCGCGAGCTGCTCGGCCAGGCCGCCGACCGGCGTTTCCTGCTGGTGCGCGGCGACTCGCCCGAGCAGGTGCTGCAACGCGAGGAGGCGCTGCGCCAGCGCCTCGCGCCGCTGCTCGCTGACGGCCGTCTCGGCCAGCTGCTGGCGGTGTCCACAGCCCTGCCTTCGCTGCGCCAGCAGCAATCCGATCACACACTGCTGGCGCGCACCGTTTACGCAGCGGATGGCCTGCTGCCGCGCTTTCTGCGCGAGCTGGGCTATGACGACGAGGCCATCGCCAGGCAGCTTGCTGCCTTCAACGTCAACGGTCCGCTGCGGTCGGAGGACTTCTTCGCCGGCGCCGCCGCCGAGCCCTACCGCCCGCTGTGGCTGGGCCAGGTCGGCGGCGGCTGGGCCAGCGCCGTGACCCTGTTCGACCTGCATGACCCGGATGCGCTGGCGCGGGCGGTGGCGGACCTGCCGGGGGTGCGCCTGATCGACAAGATCGCCGACATCTCGGAGATCCTGCAGCGCTACCGCCGCATCGCCCTGCTGCTGACCCTGGGGGTCTATGTCGTCATCGGCCTGCTGCTGAGCCGCCGCTACGGCTACGCCGGAAGCGCGGCGCTGCTGCTGCCGGCGGTGGGCGGCGGCCTGCTGGCGATGGCGCTGCTGGCCTGGGCCGGGGTGCCGCTCAACCTGTTCCACGTGCTGGCCTTGCTGCTGGTGCTGGGCATGGGCTCGGACTACTCGATCTTCCTGCGCGAGGCCCGCGGCGGCGAGGGCCCGGCGCTGCTGGCGGTGTTGCTGGCGATGCTCACCGCCGCGTTGTCGTTCGGCCTGCTCGCCTTTTCATCCACACCCTTCATCCGCGCCATCGGCCAGGTGCAGGCCCTCGGCATCTTCATCGCACTGCTGCTGGCTCTGGCGCTGCGGCCGCAACGCGCGGCGGCGCATGCCTGAGGATTTATTCATTACGATGGCGGCATGAGTCCCGATCCGAATCCACCACGCCGGCTCCACCGCGGCGCCGCGCTGGCCCTGTGCGGCCTGCTCGGCCTGGGCCTGGCCGGCTGCTCGCATCTGCACCGCAAGCCCCCGCCGCCGCCCGCGCCGGCCTGGGCGCCGCAGTCGGAGGAGCCGCCGTTGCTGGCGCCGGATACCCTGGGCGGTAGCCGCGACACGCAGCAGATCCTGCGCGCCGCCTTCGGGGAGCGCGAGGTCACGCTGCGCTCGGTGGTGCGCGCCTCGCCGGAGCGGATCGAGATGGTGGTGTTGACCGCCCTGGGCCAGCGCGCCATGTCGCTGGAGTGGAACGGACACGACTGGAAGGTCGAGACAGCGCCGCTGGTACCCTCGGCGCTGCATCCCGAGTGGCTGGTGGCCGACGTGCAGCTGGCGCTATGGCCCCTGGCGACGCTGCAGGCCGTCTACAAGCCGGCCGGCTGGGACGTAACCGAACCCGGCGGCGGGGTGCGGCGCCTGCGCCACGACGGCAAACTGGTGGCCGAGGTCGCCTATGCCGACGCCGATCCCTGGCGCGGCCGCTACTGGATTTCCAATTTCCGCTACGGCTATGCCCTGTCGGTGCAGGCCGAGACCGAGTGAGACGATGAGCGAGATGAACCGACGGGTACTGGTTACCGGCAGCAGCCGCGGCATCGGCCGCTGCGTCGCGCTGCGCCTGGCGCGCGCCGGCTTCGGCGTGGTGCTGCACGGCCGCG
>CAYWPB010000315.1:0-4868 GCA_964458725.1 uncultured Nevskia sp.
AGCAGGTCCTGCGGCACCACCCAGATCGAATCGACCGGTGCCGACAGCGCCAGCGGCTCGCCGTTGCGGTCGCGTACCGCGCCGCGGTTGGCCTGCAGCACCACGGTGCGCACCTGGCGCAGATTGCCCTGGCGGGTTAGGAAATCGTTCTCCACCACCTGCAGGTAGAAGGCGCGCCCCAGCACGGCTGCGGCGAACACGCCCATCAGGCCGAGCGCGGCCTGGCGGCGCCAGCCGCCGGGCTTTTCCGGACGCAGCTTGAAGGCGGCGCTCACTGCGGGCGCTCCGTGGCCGGCGCCGCCGGCTTGCTGCCGGGCGCGGCAGAGACGATCTGGTAGTCGAGCGGGTCGACCATGCCGAACTGCTTGCGGGCCAGCTCGTCGACGCGGCCGTGCTGCGCCAGGGTCGCCTGCTCCAGCTGCAGCTGCGCCCACTCCAGCTGCAGGCGCTCGGCCTCCTGGCGCATGCCGTCGAGCCGGGTGGTGAGGCTGCGGCTGTGGTTCTTGATCTGCACCACCGCCACCGCGGAGACCATCACCAGCACCGCCAGCAGCCGCCGCAGCATGGTGCCGTCGCCGCCCGCGGCCTTGTTGGGCGAGGCGCTACCGGCAGGCGCTCCGCCACGCGCAGCACGGCACTACGGGCGCGCGGGTTGGCAGCTGTCTCGTCCTCGCCCGGCAATTGAGCGCGGCCATGCAGGGTGAACACCGGCGCGTCGCCGCGGGCGTGGTCGCGCATGAAGCGCTTGACGATGCGGTCTTCCAGCGAGTGGAAGCTGATCACGGCGATGCGCCCGCCCGGCGCCAGCAGTGCCGGCGCGGCCTCCAGCGCGGCCTGCAGCGCTGCCAGCTCGCCGTTGATGTGGATGCGGATCGCCTGGAAGCTGCGCGTGGCCGGGTGGATCTTGTGGCTGCGCGGGCCCGGCACGGACGCGATCAGCGCGGCGAGCTGGGCGGTGCCGGTGAGCGGCGTTTCGCCGCGCGTCTCGACGACGCGCCGCGCGATGCGCCGGCTGTTGCGCTCCTCGCCATACTGCCACAGCACGTCGGCGATCTCGCTGTCCTTGGCCCGCGCCAGCCACTGCGCGGCGGACTCGCCGGCGCGGGTGTCCATGCGCATGTCGAGGGGGCCGTCCTGGCTGAAGCTGAAGCCGCGCGCCGCGTCGTCGAGCTGCGGGCTGGACACGCCGAGGTCAAGCAGCAGGCCATCGATCTTGCCGGCGATGCCCAGTTCGGCGGCGAGCGCGCCGACTTCGGCGAAGTTGCGCGGATGGATGCGGAAATTCGGTGCGGCGCCGTGGCGCTTCCAGGCCTCGGCCGCGGCCTCGGGGTCGCGGTCCAGCGCGTGCAGCATGCCGCTGCCGCCGAGGGCGTCGAGAATCGCGCCGCTATGGCCGCCGCGGCCGTAGGTGCCGTCAACGTAGGTGCCTCCGGCGCGGACCGCGAGGCCGGCCAGAGCTTCCGCGAGCATCACTGGCCGGTGCGCGAGCATCCGGCTAGTGGCCCGGGCTGGGTGTGCGGCGGGCGATGCGGCTGACACGGGCCCGCCCCATCACAGGTTGAGCGCCGCGTAGGCGTCGGCGTAGCCCGCCTGCCCAGCGTCGGTCGAGGCATTCCAGGCCGCCTCGGGCCACAGCTCGAAATGGTCGAACTGACCGACCAGCACCACGTCGCTGCCCAGGTTCATCCGCTCGCGCAGCATCGGCGGCACCAGCACGCGGCCCTGGGCGTCCAGCTCCGCTTCGACCGCGTTGCCGACGAACAGGCGCATCATCAGCATGCGCTTGGGACGGTCGGCGATCTTGGGGATTGCTTCGGCGATACGGCGGAACACGGTGGCCGGGTAAACCTCGATGCACTCCGGGCCGAGGGTGACGGCGATCTGCTTGCCGTACTCGTCCGCCAGCTGGGCACGCAGACGGGCAGGAATCGCCAGGCGACCCTTGTCGTCGATGGTCAGCTTGTTCGAGCCGGCAAACATTGGTGTGCAGGTGCGCCCTAAATGGCCAACGGGAAGCCCAGGACTGTCCGGAGATTCCCCCACACCCCACTATAATCCACTCCACCCCACCCGGCAAGGATTATTTCCTGTTCGGACAAGGGCTTACGTGCATTTTGCCCTGCAGCATACAATTACGTAAAAACAGTGACTTAGAACGCTTAGTTAAAGTAAAAACTGATCCGCGGGAAGAGCGGCGCGCGCAATACCGGAATCCCGTCACATTTCGCCTTCCGGTGGGAGCCGGATGGCAGGCCATGACCGGATCGACGCCCGGCGCGGGACTCGCGGAGCCCCGCGTGGAGGAAAGTGGGGAGCCGGCCGATAAGCCGGGTTCTGTCTAGCGGCCTTGCGGCGCCGAGACAACCATTCCTCTAGGACGGCGGTCACCCGACGTCTCCAGCAGCCTACCCGGAAGGCGCGCGGGCCGCGCGTCGGGTCGCGCATTGCTGCGGCGAGCCCACCTTCCCTATTTGGCCTTGCTCCGTGTGGGGTTTTCCGTGCCGCCCCTGTTGCCAGGGACGCGGTGCGCTCTTACCGCACCTTTTCACCCTTACCGGCCCCTTGCGGGACTTAGGCGGTTCATTCTCTGTGGCACTTTCCGTCGGCTCGCGCCGCCCAGCCGTTAACTGGCACACTGCCCTGCGGAGCCCGGACTTTCCTCCCCCGCCTTCACACAAGGCGTTGGCGGCGGCGGTTGTCTGGCCGGCTCCCCGGCGTATTGTACCCCTTCGACCGGAACTCCCTTGCCGATGCGGCTTTTTTCCCATACCTGCTCCAACACCGAGATCGTCTGCGCCCTGGGCTGCGCGGCGCTGCTGGTCGGCATCGACACCGATTCCGACCATCCGCCGGAGGTGGTGGCGCCGCTGCCCAAGCTGGGCCGCGACCTCGACCTGGACGTGGCCGGCGTGCTGGCGCTCGAGCCGGACTTGGTGCTGACTTCGCTGACCGTGCCCGGCCACGAGCGCATCGTCGGCGAGCTGGAAGCGGCCGGCGTGCGCACCCTGGTCTGCGACCCGCAAAGCCTGGAGGACATTTACGGCGACATCCGCCGCATCGCGCAGGCACTGGAGGTGCCGCAGCGCGGGGAAGAGCTGGTGGCGCAAATGCGCGCGGCGATGCCGCGGGTGAGCTTGCCGCGCCCGCCGCCGGTGCTGGTCGAGTGGTGGCCCAAGCCGGTGATCGCGCCGGCGCGCCGCTCCTGGGTCACCGACCTGATCGAGCTCGCCGGCGGCCGCAACCCCTGGGGCGACGTCGACGCCAAGAGCCTGCCACTGGAGGATGCCCAGGTCCTCGCCGCCGCGCCGGAAGCGGTGGTGATGTCCTGGTGCGGCGTGAAGCAGGAGAACTACCGCGCCGAGATCGTGCGGCGCCGGCCGGGCTGGGAAGGCGTGCCGGCACTGCGGCACGATCGCATCGTGCCGATCACCGAGGCCTGGCTGGGACGACCGGGGCCGCGCCTGGTCGAGGGGTATCGCGCGCTGCGCGCGGTGATCGAGGATGCCGCGCGCTAATCGCGCTTCGTCATATCCACGTTCTTCGCCTCCGGCCCGACCAGGGTCACTACCGTCAGCAGCACCGCGACGATGCCGATGGTCCAGGCCAGCGTGGTGGCGTAGTCGTTGCCGTGTTCTTCGGCGTAGCTGGCCTGAAACGGCGATAGCAGCGACATGATGAAGTTGCCGAACTGGTAGGCGAAGCCCGGCAGGATCGCGCGCACCGCGCTCGGCGACAGCTCGTTGATGTGCGCCGGCACGATACCCCAGGCGCCCTGCACCATGAACTGCATGGTGAAACCGCCCAGCGCCAGCAGCAGCGGCGTCGCCGAGAACGCCCACAGCGGGATCACCGGCAGCGCCAGCAGCGCCGCCAGCGCGATGGCGCGCTTGCGCCCGATCTTTTCCGAGAAGGCGCCGAAGCAGATGCCGCCGAGCAGGGCGCCGATGTTCATGACGATGACCAGGTTGTCGCTGAGCTGCGGGCTGAAGCCGTGCTGGACCTTGAGGAACGGCTTGTACAGGTCCTGCGAGCCGTGGGAGAAGGCGTTGAAGCAGGCCATCAGCAGGATCATGTACAGCAGCAGCGGCAGGTGGCCCTTGAGCGCGTTCCACATCTCGCTGGCCGAAGCGCGCTTGGCGTGCTGGCCGGCCAGCCAGGCCGGCGACTCCGGCACGTTGCGGCGGATGTAGAACACCAGCAGCGCCGGCGCCGCTCCGACGATGAACATGCCGCGCCAGCCGATGTGCTCGAACAACAGGCGCGACACGATCGAGGCCAGCAGGAAGCCGATGACGTAGCCTTCCTGCAGCAGGCCGGAGAAGAAGCCGCGGTTCTTCGCCGGCAGCGTCTCCAGCGCCAGCGCCGCGCCGATGCCCCACTCGCCGCCCATGGCGAAGCCGAACAGGGCGCGCAGCACCAGCAGGGTGGTCAGATCCGGGGCGAAGGCCGAGGCCAGCTCGAACACCGAGTAGCTGACGACGTTGAGCATCAGGATCGGTCGCCGCCCGAACTTCTCGGCCAGCCAGCCGAAGAACAGGGCGCCGAGCGGGCGCATCGCCAGGGTCAGCGAGATGCCGAAGGCGACGTCGTGGATCTTGACGTGGAAGTCGTCGGCGATCGCCGCCAGGCACAGCACGAAGATGAAGAAGTCGAAGGCGTCCAGCGACCAGCCGCCGAGCGAGGCGAAGTAGGTATGGCGCTGCGCCGGAGTGAGCTCGCGAAACGGTCCGAACAAGGCCATGGACGTCCCCTCCCAGTGTTATCGCCGGAAGATAGCACGCGCCTCCGCGGCGGCGTCATCGCGCCGCGCTGGCCTGGCCTACAACTTTGGTATTAGGCCGCGCGGTACGGCCGGGCCGGGCTCAGGA
>CAYWPB010000316.1:0-4863 GCA_964458725.1 uncultured Nevskia sp.
CATGAACGAACCGCTCAACAAGAAGGCCCTGCCCAAGGAAGAGCAGGCCGTGCTGGACCGCTTCCTGGCCGACAACCGCCTGTTCCTCGGACCCGACCCGGAGATCATGCGCAACCACGCACTGGAGCCGCGCACCGCGGAAGAGGAGCGTGTCCTGAAGAAGGGCCTGGACGCGCACCAGGTGCACCACATCCGCGGCCTGATCAACGCCGCGCTGTCGGAAGCGTTCCAGATGGTGAACCAGATGGGCGCCGCCCCCGGCGCCAAGTGGGGCGACCTGGTCACCGGCATCTACACCGCCAGCGGCGACCTGTCGATGATCGCGCCGCACGGCATTATCGCCTTCGCCGCCTGCTGCTTCTACCCGATCAAGTTCATCAACAAGTACTGGATGACCGACCCGACCGTGGGGGTCAAGGACGGCGACGGCTTCATCCACAACGATGCGCGCTACGGCGGCATCCACAACACCGACCAGTCGATGATGATGCCCCTGTACTACAAGGGCGAGCTGGTGTGCTGGCTGTCCTCCACCATCCACGAGGGCGAGAACGGCGCCTGCGAGCCGGGCGGCATGCCGGCGGCGGCGGAGAGCAAGTACGACGAGGGCATCAAGATGTCGCCCTTCAAGGTGGTCGAGAACTTCCAGATCAAGCGCGACCTGCTGACCTTCCTGCAGAACTCGGTGCGCGACCCGAAACTGCAGCTGGAGGACATGAAGGTCAAGCTGCACGCGGTGATCCGCCTGCGTGATCGCATCGTGGCGATCCTCGACCAGTACGGCCGCGAGGCCCTGGTCGGCACCCTGCGCAGCCACCTCGAGGACGTCGAAACCGAGATGCGGCGGCGCATCCGCGAGCTGCCGGACGGCACCACCCGCGTCAACGCCTTCATGGATTCCTCGCTGCGCGAGAACTGCATGCAGAAGATCACCCTGGCGCTGACCGTCAAGGGCGACCGCATGATCCTCGACTTCCGCGGCACCGCGCCGCAGTTCCTCAACCGCTCGGTCAACACCAACATCGCCTCGTTCAAGGCGGCGCTGTGCACCGGCCTGCTGCAGAACATCTGGCCGGACCTGCCGCACACCATGGCGGTGCTGTCGCCGATCGAGATCGTCAGCGACCGCAACTCGATCATCGACGCCGAAGGCGAGATGCCGCAGGCGATGAGCCTGATGCCGCTGTTCAAGGCCTGCGTCATCTGGACCATCCCGATGAACAAGCTCAACTACAGCCTGCCGCACCGCTACTCGGCGGTGATCGCGCAGCAGTACGACCAGGCGGCGACCTTCATCTACGGCGGTCTGACCCAGCACGGCGACGTCACCGGCAACTTCTGCGGCGACATCAACGGCATGGGGCAGGGCGCCCGTTCCGACGCCGACGGCGAGCATTCGGTGTCGCCGGTGTTCGGCTTCATGGCCGACTCCGGCGAGCACGAGATCAACGAGGAGGACACGCCGATCATCCGCCTCGGTGCGCAGCGCCTGGCCAAGGACCGCATCGGCTTCGGCAAGTACCGCGGCGGCATGGGCTACGAGCAGATCGCCACGGTGCGCGACTCCAACCTGTGGGGCTTCATGACCGGCTGCGAGGGCTCGCTGTTCTCCTCGGCGCAGGGTCTGTTCGGCGGTTACTCCTGCCCGTCCTACCAGCTGTGCAAGATCAAGGGCATCAACGTCTTCGAGGAGCTGCGCAAGAACCCGAAGCTGATCAAGGAATGGGACATGCTCTATCTGATGAACGAGCAGCCGATCCCCGGCGGCAAGTACACCAGCCAGGATATGGGCATGACCTTCGAGCTGTGCCAGGAAGGCGAGATCTACATGATCTGCCAGGGCAGCGGCGGCGGCTACGGCGACGTGCTGGAGCGCGACCCCGAGCTGGTGATGAAGGACCTGCGCGAGGACCTGATGTCGCACGACATCGCCCGCGACATCTACAAGGTGGTCTACGACGAGGCGACCCTGATTGTCGATGTCGAGGGCACCGCCGCCCTGCGCAGCGCCTACCGCAAGGAGCGCATCGCCCGCGGCAAGCCGTTCGACCAGTTCTGCAAGGATTGGGTCAAGCCCGAGCCGCCGGCGGCGCTGCCGTACTTCGGCAGCTGGGACGATACCAAGGTGATTTACGCCAGCAGCGCCGGCCAGCGCATCAAGATGGACGCCGACAAGCTGCAGGGCGTGTTCATGCTCAACCCCAAGGATCTGCGCATCGCCGAGCTGGAAGCCCAGGTCGAGTCCTTGCGCGGGCAGCTGGACGATTGCAACAAGGGCGGGAAGAAAAGCTGAGGCATTCCGGAACAGCAGGGAGGACCTAAGATGACCGACTACGGCAAGGCATTCCGCCTCGACGGCAAGACCGCTCTGGTTAGCGGCGCCGCGCGCGGCATCGGGGCGGCGATCGCCGAGGCACTGGCCCTGGCCGGCGCCAGCGTGCTGATCACCGACGTGCTGGAGCGCCCGGGACAGGAGGCGGTGGAACGCATCCGCCGCGGCGGCGGCGAAGCGGCGTTTTTCAAGCATGACGTGACCAAGGAAGAGCAGTGGCAGGCGGCCATCGCCGAAGCCGAGAAGGTGTTCGGGCCGCTGGAGGTCCTGGTCAACAACGCCGGCATCGAAACCGCGGCCTTGCTGTCGCAGTGCGAGCTGGCAGACTTCAACCGGGTGATGGAGGTCAACGTCAGCGGCGTGTTCCTCGGCCTCAAGCATGCGGTGCGCGCCATGGTCCCGGGCGGGAGCTCCGGCCGCGCCGGCTCAATAATCAATATGTCCTCAGTCGCCGGTCTGATCGGAACCACCGGTCACATCGCCTACCACGCCTCCAAGGGCGCGGTGCGCCTGATGACCAAGGCGGCCGCGATCGAGTGCGCCCAGCTCGGCACCGGCATCCGCGTCAACTCGGTGCATCCGGCGATCGTCGGCACCGAGATGGGCACCAACTTCATCAAGCACTTCGTCGACCTCAAGCTGGCGCCGGACTACGCCACCGCCGAAACCGCCTTCAAGGCGGCGCATCCGCTGGGTGGCTTCGGCGAGCCGGCTGACGTGGCGAGCGCGGTGCTGTACCTGGCCTCGCCGGCCTCGAAGTGGGTTACCGGCACCGAGCTGGTGCTGGACGGCGGCTACACCGCCGCCTGAGGCAGAGATCGTGGCCGCACTGACCGAGCGCATCGCCGCCAGCGGGCATGGCCTGTGGCTGGACTACAGCGCCTATGCCGGCCGGCTGCTGGCCAACGGTGCCGTGCCCTGGCTCGACGTGGACGCGGCCAGCGGCTGGATGCGCAAAGCGCAGAGCCTGCTCAAGTCGGATGTGGTCAGCCTGCCGGTCGCCGCCGTCGCTGCCGACTGGTTGCGCGCACATCCGGAGCTGGGCACCGCGATGGCGGCCAAGCGCCGCAGTGTATATGCCCTGAAGACCCTGCTTGCCGACGAAGGCTTGCGCGCGCACCTGGCAAACCTGGCCCGGGTACTGCGCGGCAGCTTCGCCGGCGCACCGCTGGTGCTGACCCTGCCTTCACCGCGGCTGTGGGTGACGCAGGCCCATGCCCAGGCCCATGCCGGCGAGGCAGCCGAAGTCGACGCCGACGCGGTGGACAGCGCCGCCGCGTACGTCGCCGACTTCCTGCGTGGCTTCGCCGACGCAGGTCTTGACGGTCTGCTGCTGGAGGAAAGCGAGGCGAGCGAGCCGGCCTCATCCGAGGATTTGCAGCTGTACCAGGCAGTGTTCAACGTCGCCGCGCACTACCGCTGGGAAGTCGGGCTGCGGCTGCCGCTGGGCCGCTGCGCCGCCGCTGCGGACCTGGGCTTTGTCCTGGCACCACAGCCGGCCGTCGGCGCGAGGCTCGGCCTGCGGGTGCCGGCGGCGTTCTGGGACGGCGCGGCGCCGCCGCCCTGTCCGGCCGGGGGCTTCCGCTTCGCCGCAATTCCCGCCGGGGCCAGCCCGGAAGGGGTGCTCGAGCGGTTGGCGGTCTTGCGCTGAACGTGCCGTAAAGGGGGAGGGATGCACGAATACCGGATGGAACACCTGTTCTCGTACAGCGCCGGCCTTAGGCCACCGGAGGTGATCGCGCCGCTGCCGGAGGGTGCGCGCGCCACCTTCTACATCACCGGCGGCACCATCCGCGGTCGGCGCCTCAACGGCCAGGTGCAGGCAGCCGGCGCCGACTGGTTCCTGCTGCGCCGAGATGGTGTCGGTCAGCTCGACGTGCGCGCCACGCTGGAGTCCGAAGACGGCGCCCTGATCTACGCCAGCTACCCCGGCCTAGCCGACTTCGGCGAGGACGGCTATGAGCGCTTCCTGCGCGGCGAGCTGCCGAAGACAGTGAAGCTGCGCACCACACCGACCCTGCGCACGGCGCATCCCGACTACCAGTGGCTTCACCGCCTGCTCTGCGTGGGTGTCGGCGAGGCCGATCTCGGGAAACTCGAGGTTTCCTACGACGTTTACGCAGTGAGCTAGGCCCAGGGAGATCCGACATGGTGATGGAAGGAGAGCTGCTGTGGACCCCGCGCCCCGAGTTCGCGGCCGACTCGAACCTGGCGCATTACATGACCTGGCTGAGGCAGACCCGCAAGCTGGATTTCAAGGACTACGAGGCGCTGCGCCGCTGGTCGGTGACCGAGATCGAGGACTTCTGGGCCTCGATCTGGGATTACTTCAAGGTGCAGTCCGAGCAGCCTTACCAGCGCGTGCTGGACCAGCGTGTGATGCCGGGGGCGAAGTGGTTCGAAGGCTCGCGCCTGAACTATGCCGAACACCTGCTGCGTGCCGAAGCCGAGGGTGGCGACAAGACGGTGTTCCACCACCTGTCCGAGAACCGTGCGCTGGCGCGGATGAGCTGGAACGAGCTGGGGCGGCA
>CAYWPB010000317.1:0-4818 GCA_964458725.1 uncultured Nevskia sp.
CCGCCGGGCCGCCGCGCCTTGATCGCCTGGGCGATGCGGAAGGCGGCGTAGACCGCGCCGGGGAAGGGTACCGACAGCAGCACCACCTGCGGATCGTGCCGCTCCAGCGCTTCGAGGGTCAGGGCGTGCAGCGTTTCATCGACCAGGTTCGTCGGCGCGGCCAGCGCCTGTGCCAGCGGCTCGAAGCTGGCCTGGCTCTGCGCCAGCGATTCCGCATAGCGGACGAACTCGAAGCGCGGGTCCACCGCCTCGCGCAGCACGTCGGCGAGGTCGTTGAGGTAGAGCGTGGCGAGGTGGCGGGCGCGGTCCTGCGTGCCGAGCGCGCCGAAAGCCCAGGCCAGCGGGTCTTCGCCTTCCTCTCCCGTGTAGACGTCCAGCGCGCGGAAGCGCTCGCCCTCCGGCAGGAAGGCGCGGCTGCAGATGCGGTGGCTGGCGGTGGAATCGCGGCCTTGCAGGTAGGCGATGGCGGTCGCGACGGTTGCGCGGTAGGCCGGAAACTGTGCCAGGAAGGTCTTGATCTGTGCCGTGCGCCCTCGCGGCGGCAGCGCCTCGCAGCAAGCGTGGATCGCGTCCAGGCCTTGCGGGCTGAACAGCCGCAGCACCAGGGCCAGCGCCAGGTCCTCCTGCACCGCCGCCACGCCGCGCGAGCGCAGGAAGCCGGTCAGGTAGGCGGTGGAGGGGTAAGGCGTGTTGAGCTGCGTCATCGGCGGGATGACGGACAGCACGCGGGGAAAGGCGCTGCTCATGCCGGCGAATCTTAGCAGAGCCTATACTGCGGCCCTGCCGGACTGAATGAACAAACATGCCCTCTTTCGACGTCGTCTCCAAGGTAGACAAGCACGAGCTGACCAATGCGGTCGACCAGGCCAAGCGCGAGCTGGAAAAGCGCTACGACCTGCGCGGCACCAATGCCCGCTTCGAGCTGGAGGAGTACGTCATTACCCAGTTCGCACCCAGCGAATACCAGCTCGACCAGCTGCTGGACATGCTGAAGCCACGGCTGGCCGGCCGCGGCATCGACCTGAAAGCCATCGACCTGGGCGAGATCGAGACCAACCCAACCTGGCGGAATCGCGGCGCAAGATCACCATCAAGCAGGGCATCGAGCAGGTTCAGGCCAAGAAGATCGTGGCCAAGCTGAAGGAATCGAAGCTCAAGGTCGATGCCCAGATCAACGGCGACAAGCTGCGCGTCAACGGTAAGAAGCGCGACGACCTGCAGGCCGCCATTGCCTTCCTGCGCAAGGCAGACCTGGAGCTGCCGCTGCAGTTCGAGAATTTCCGGGATTAGCGGTAGTAGGGCGGGCCATGCCCGCCGGCGCACTGGCAACCTGCGCGCAGCGGCGGCCGCGGGCCGCCCCACAGCCCGGCCAGCAGCTCCGTCACCTGCTGCTCGGTCCAGCAATCCAGCGCCAGGTTCTCGATGAAGCCGCAGTGGCCGCCGCGGGCGGTGAGCTGGTAGCGGACCACCGAACCGCGCGCTTCGAGGCCGGCGAAGTCGGCGATGGGAACCACCGAATCGTCGGCGGCGGTGAAGATCGCCAGCGGCGAGGGCGAATCCATCAGCATTTTCGGCGTCAGGGTGTAGGCGGCGAGGTAGTCCTCGGCGCTGGCGTAGGGCGTAAAGTCGGCGACGAAGCGGCGCGTGGTTTCGACGAAGGACTTGAGCCCGGCGTAGGGGCTGAAGTCGTAGCGGCCGGGCCAGGCCGCGTCCTTGGCGGCCAGGGTCTTGCGCCACTTGCCGAGGAAATACTTGCGGAACAGCAGCGGGCCGCCGTCGATGCCGTGCAGGGTGGCGCCGGGATTGATGGCGGGCGAGATGCCGATCGACAGGGCCGGGACCACGCCGGCGGCGGGGCCCTGCAGGCCGACGCGCAGCGCGAAGTTGCCGCCGAGCGAGAAGCCGATCATCACCAGCGGGCCATGATTGCCGTCGAGCGCCCGGGCGCCGCGCACCGCCCCCAGCACCTCGTCGATGCGGGCGGAGTGGAACAGCTCCTCGTTCAGCTCGTGGGTGCCGCCGTGGTCGCGCAGGTTGAGGCGGAACACGTTCCAGCCCAGGGCGTAGACATGGCAGGCCATGGAGTAGAGGTAGGCCGAGTTCTGGTGGCCTTCCCAGCCGTGGATCAGAGTGACCAGGCCGCGTGACGCTGCGCCTTCAGGCTGGCGCGAGTGATAGCCGGCCAGGCGTACACCCCCTCCGCAGTCGAGCACCTGGCGCTGCGCCACCGCGTCCATGCGGCTGCCGCGTTTGAGCCAGCGGCGGCGGCGGGGTCCTTTGGTCGAGAGAATCGCCTGGAGCAGCGGGTTGGCAATCAGCCAGGATGGGCGGAAGTCGTCGCCCTTGATCGAACCGACGTTCACGACAGCAGCTTCGCCAGGGTCTTTTCGTAGATCAGGCTAAGGCGGTCGAGGTCCTCGATCTTCACATGCTCGTCGATCTTGTGGATGCTGTCGTTGATCGGCCCGATCTCCACCACCTCGGCGCCCATCGGCGCGATGAAGCGCGCGTCCGAGGTGCCGCCGCCGGTGAACTGCTCGGCGCGCAGGCCGGTGACCTCGCCGATGGCCGCCTGGGCCGCCTCGATCAGCGCGCCCTGGCGCGTCAGGAACGGTTCGCCAGTGTGCCACCAGTCGGCCTCGTAGCGCGCCAGGTGGCGGTCGAGCACGGCATGCACCCGCGCCTTCAGCTCCTCCGCGGTGGACTCGGTGCAGTAGCGGAAGTTGAAGATCACCTCGGCCTCGCCGGGGATGACATTGTTGGCGCCGGTACCGGCGTGGAAGTTGGAGACCTGGAACGAGGTTGGCGGGAAATGGGCGTTGCCGCGGTCCCACTCGGTCGCCACCAGCTCGGCCAACGCCGGTGCCAGGCGATGGATCGGGTTGTCGGCTTTGTGCGGGTAAGCGACATGGCCCTGCTTGCCGAACACGCGCAGGTTGCAGCCCAGCGAGCCGCGCCGGCCGACGACGATGCGATCGCCCAGCCGCAGGTTGCTCGAAGCCTCGCCGACGATGGCGTAGTCCGGCCGCACGTCGCGCTGGCGCAGCACCTCGACCACGTACTTGGTGCCGTGGCGGGCCATGCCTTCCTCGTCGCTGGTGACGAGGAAGGCCAGGCTGCCCCTGAGCGGGCCGCCTTGCAGCAGGCGCTCGACCGCGCAGACCATAGCGGCGAGGCCGCTCTTCATGTCGGCCGCGCCGCGGCCGTAGAGCACGCCGTCGCGGATCTGCGGCACGAAGGGATCGCTCGACCACTTCTCCAGGGGGCCGGTCGGCACCACATCGGTATGGCCGGCGAGGACGGCGAGCGGACCGTGGTCGCCGAGCCGCGCCCACAGGTTGGTGACGCCTTCGCTGTGGAGCCACTCCAGGCTGAAGCCCATCTGCGCCAGGCGCTCGCCGATCAGGGTGCAGCAGCCGGCGTCGTCGGGCGTGAGGGAGCGGCGGGAGATCAGCTCCCGGGTCAGGGCCAGAGTCGGGGAATCAGTGGACATGATTGAATTTTGGAGCAAATATTCCGGGAACGCGAGGGAGACCAGGAACGTGAGCAGCCTGTTCGGACAACAAAAAACCGGGGAAGAGGTGGCCGAACTGATTCTCGCCCTGCCGGACGGCGGGCCTTGCCTGGTCCGCCTGGAAAGCTGCGAAGTGATCGGACAGGACACGCAGTTCCAGTCGACCCGCGAGCCATGCTGGATCACCTCCTACGCCGGCGTACCGCAGGAGTGGCTGTGCTACGTGTCGCCGGACGGGCTGGCCTGGTGGGTCAAGGTCCACGCCGAATTCAACCGCGCCACCCGCGCCGTCGACTTGATCCTCGAGCATCGCGGCCCCGCGGTGGCCGGACAGCGCCCGGAGCAGCTGGCGCCGCAGAGCGATCCCACCTGGGTGCACCGCATCGAGTTCGTCGGCGCCGACCAGCGCAGCCGCTATGCGGCGACCCTGCGCAGCGCCATCATTTGCCAGACGCCGAAGTTCCAGGTGCAGCAGCTCCCGGAATGAGCACTCCTGAGCCGGACCACATCGTTTCAATCGCCGACGTGATCCGGCTGGCGGTGGCGCCGGTGTTCCTGCTGTCCGGCATCGCCGCCCTGCTCAACGTGCTGACCAACCGGCTGGCGCGCATCGTCGACCGCGGCCGTCACCTGGAGCTGGAATTCCCCGGCGCGGCGCCGGGGCGCATGGCCACCTTGCGCGAGAGTCTGGGCCGGCTGGCGCGGCGTGCGCGCCTGGTCAGCTGGGGCATCAGTCTGTGCACCGGCAGCGCGGTGCTGATCAGCGTGGTCGTGGTGGTGCTGTTCATCGACTCGCTGACCGGCATCAACCTCGGCGGCATCATCGCGGTGCTGTTCATCGTGGCGATGCTGGCTCTGACTCTCGGGCTGGTGTTCTTCCTGCGCGAGATCGCCCTGGCCACCAGCCATCTGCGCATCGGCGAGCCCGAGCCGGAGCATTCCGCGCCCGGCGTGCCGGTGGCGGACAAGCCGCCACCGGCCGGCGGGTAGATCTTCCCGCGCTGCGGTCAGATCCCCCGCAGCAGCTCGTTGATGCCGACCTTGGCGCGGGTCTGTGCGTCGACGCGCTTGACGATCACGGCGCAGGTCAGGTTGTAGCGGCCGCCGTCCTTGGGCAGGGAGCCGGGGACGACCACGGCGCCGGCCGGGACGCGGCCGTAGGAGATCTGGCCGCTGTCGCGGTCGTAGATCGGGGTGCTCTGGCCGATGAATACCCCCATCGACAGCACCGCGCCCTTTTCCACCACCACGCCTTCCACCACTTCGGAGCGGGCGCCGATGAAGCAGTCGTCCTCGATGATGGT